>NZ_JBYSYC010000032.1:0-104786 GCF_058782875.1 Cupriavidus sp. FW305-F7
AAAGTAGGTCATCGCCAGGCTCTTATTCCCAAAACCCCTCGACAGCGTGTGCTGCGAGGGGTTTTGTCTTTTCCGGCTCGGAATCTTGCGGGCTCAGTAGTCCGCCAGCTTCTCGCCGTCGACTTCCAGGAGCTGGTCCAGGCGCAGGGTCTCGCCAGTCTTGAGCGTCAGATACTCGGCGCCGCCCCGGCTGTACACGTCGGCAATGGTCGCGGTGCGCTGCTGGAGCAAGCCATCGGCGTCGCGGTAGTGGATCTGCGTGGGCCTGCGCACGGTGGCGAGGTCTTCCAGGCGGTCGTGGAACTCGCAGCTGATCGGGCTGTACTGGGCGGCTGTGCTGGTCATGGCCATGTATCCGGTGTGCTGGTTCATTCGTTGTCTTTCACCGACTGGATCAGGTTGTTGCGCAGCGACGCAACCGCCTTCTGGATCCGGGCGAATTCGTCCGGGGCCAGGCCGGTCGCTCCGGCGAGGTTGGATTCCAGGCGCCGCTCGCGCAGCTTGCGGCCGGCCTTGGTCAGGCGCACGCGTACCTGGCGCTCGTCTTCGGGGTCGCGCTGCCGCTCCACATAGCCCATCGCCTCCAGCTTCTTCAGGATCGGCGTCAGGGTGTTCGATTCGAGAAACAGCTTCTCCCCCAGGCTGCCGACGGTCTGGTCGTCCTGCTCCCATAGCGCAACGATGGTGATGTATTGCGTATAGGTCAGCCCCAGTTGCTCAAGGATCGGTTTGTAGGCCTTGCCGAAGGCGAGGTTCGCGGAATAGACCGCGAAGCACAGGAAGTCTGAGAGCGTCGGGGTTGTGGCGGGCTTGTCGGTGGGTTTCATTTGCTGCCTCGTTGGCCAAAGACGGATGGATCGCAAGCGTCAATTATAGGTCGTGTGCGATTTGATCGCAGGTGCTATAACTTTCCGCGGCGGCGGTTCCTGGAGCCCGAGGAAAGGGCGCCAGGAACCGGCGGAGAATCGTGCGCACGATCTGGCCGCCGCGGCGCTACGCGGTCTCAGGCCCGTGCGCCGTCGAGGTAAGGGTCGACCTTGCCGCGGGCGCCGTCGTAGTACGGGCTGCGCGTGCCGTGTACCGAGCGTGCGCCGTCGGTGTACGGATCGGCTGCGCTGGTGACCGAGCGGGCGCCCTCGGTGAAAGGGTCGCGCGCCGAACCGGCGGCTTGCGCGGCGGCGGCGGTCAACAGGGCGGCGGCGACAACGGTGTAGCGGGCGATGGAGGTGAGCGTGGTCATGGTATGCATCCTTGTATCATGTGATTTATAGTCGTATGCGAGTATATCGCATGCGACTAATGTGAAATAACGAAAAGGTCAAGGGAGTTACGACGTAAACACGTTCAGCGCCACCTCGATATTGCCGCGGGTTGCCTTCGAGTAGGGGCAGATCGCATCGGCGGCGTGAGCGAGTTGCGTAGCGACATCCTGCGGCAGGCCCGGCGCGCGCAGGTTCAGGCGTGCCTGCAGGAAATATTCCGCGCCGGTCTGGCCCAGGTCGACTTCGATGTCCACGGCCAGGTCGGACGGCAGTTCCAGCTTCATCTCCTTGGCCACCAGGCCGACTGCGGCGATGTAACACGCCGACCAGGCGCCCGCGAATAGTTGTTCCGCGGTCGGGTGGGGCTGGACGGTCGTGAACACGTGCGCCGGGTTGGTGCTGTTGCCGGGCGACAGCGCGATGTCCAGCGTGCCATTGTGGCCACGCGAGGTAACGCCGGCGCTGCTGTGCATGGTGTGGGTCTTGCCGGTGGCGAGGACTTTTTCGATCTTGCTCATGGAATGGATCTCTGGTGGTTGTCAGCTGCATATAAATCGCATCCGCGTAGATCGCATGCGATTTAATGCATACTGGAGCATGGGTCTTCCCTTGTCAAGGAAAAATATCGTGTGCCCGGAAGAGGGCCGGAAATGCGTGCTTGCCTACGCTTGCGCAGGTCCGTTTGACATCGTAAGACGACTGGTCATATTATTCCGCCATGGCACGCACTGCAGACAAGACCGACATCCCCAACCGTTTGACGAAGGCGGGGCGCGAACTGTTTACGCGCCACGGCTACAACGCCACCGGCATCCAGCAGATCACCGACCACGCCGGCGTGCCGAAGGGCTCGTTCTACAACCATTTTGAGAGCAAGGAAGCGTTTGCCGCGGTCATCGTCGCGCAGTATGCGGACTACCTGCAGCGGTCGTGGGAAGCCATGATGGAAGCCGCGCCGCCAGAGCCGATGGCGGCAATCCGTTACGTCTTTACCCAGATGATTGCCTACCACCTCTCCAGGACGGTGCAGGCGGGGTGCCTGATCGGTAACTTTGCGGCGGAAATCGCCTTGTCGAGCGACACCTGCCGGTCAGCCCTGCAGGCAGCCCAGATGGCCTGGCGCGAACGCCTGGCCGGCATGATCAGCCAGGCCCAGGCGCAGGGCGCAATCCGTACGGACATTGCGCCTGCCGAGCTATCAGGGCTGGCGTGGGATGCCTGGGAGGGCGCCTTGCTGCGCATGAAGCTCGAATGCTCTGTCGAGCCGCTGCGCCGCAGCGTCGACCTGATGTTTGACCACCTGTTCCAGCCGGCCGCTAACGGCGGTTCTGGCCGCAACAAGCCATAGACCAACCACGGAGTAAGTGATTCATGGGTGTACAGAACGAAGCCTTCCTCGCCGACGCGCTGTTCCAGCCGATCAAGCTGGGCAAGCTCGAACTTGCCAACCGCATGGCCATGGCGCCGCTCACGCGTAGCCGGGCCGACGACAACCTGGTGCCGACCGACATGGTGGTCGAGTACTACAGCCAGCGCGCCAGCGTGGGCCTGATCATCGCTGAAGCCACGCAGGTCTCGACCACTGCCCAGGGCTACACCAATACGCCGGGCATCTACACCGCCGAGCAGATCGCTGCCTGGAAGAGGGTGACCGACGCGGTCCACGCGAAGGGCGGCAGGATCTTCCTGCAGATCTGGCACACCGGCCGCATGTCGCACACGTACTTCCAGCCGGATAATCAGCCCCCGGTCGCCCCGTCGGCCATCGCCGCCAATGCCAAGACCTACATCAACGGCAAAGGCTACGTCGAATGCTCGGTCCCGCGTGAGCTTGAGGCTGCAGAGATCGCTGGCATCGTGGACGACTTCCGCATTGCTGCGGCCAACGCCGTTCAGGCTGGGTTCGACGGCGTCGAAGTCCATGGTGCGCACGGCTACCTGCTTGACGCTTTCCTGCGCGACGGCACCAACAAGCGCATCGACGCGTATGGCGGCAGCATCGAAAACCGCGCGCGCTTCCTGCTCGAAGTCATGGCTGCCGTGGTCAAAGAGATCGGTGCCGACCGGGTCGGCGTTCGCCTGGCACCGGTATCGCCCGTCAACGACGCGTTGGAGAGCAATCCGCAGCCGCTATTCGAACATGTCGTGCGTGAACTGGAGAAGCTGCACCCGGTGTATATCCACGTCGTGGAAGGCCACACCGGCGGTCCGCGCGACAACGCGCCTTTCGACTATGAAGCGCTGCACCGCCTGTACACCGGCGTATGGATGGTCAACAACGGCTACTCCAAGGAGACGGCCGAAGAGGCGATTCGTCGTGGCAGTGCCGACATGGTCTCGTTCGGCCGCAAGATGATTACCAACCCCGACCTGCCGCGCCGCTTCCGCGAAAACAAGCCGCTGAACCGTCCCTTTGAAGACGCTTCGCTGTACGGCGGCAATGGTGCACACGGCTACGTCGACTACCCGGAACTGGGCTGACGCCGGCAAAAAAGCGCCCTTTGGAGCCGGGAGAAATACGTTCCAAAGGGCGCACAAGCGCATTTGAAGATGGCTGCCTGCCTGAGGCAGGCCCGCTGTGCACGGGCTTATGCCAGGGCGCCGTCGGTATAGACGTCGAACTTGCGCGCGGGATCGGCTGAAGGACCGCTGCGGTCCATGCCTGCCAGGGCGCCGTCGGTGTAGACGTCGAATTTGCGGGCAGGATCGGCCGACACGCTACCGCGGTCCAGGCCAGAAACGGACTGCTCGCTGACGGATGGAGCCTCAACGCGGGTACCGTCGATGAAGACGTCGAAGCGGCTGGTCCGCGCACCGTCGCTATAGACGTCGCGCATGTCGACGCGGAAGGTGTAGCCGGACCTGTCACCGGCAGGAGCGCTGTCGCGGGCGGCGGCATGGGCAATGCCGGCAGTGCAGGCGGCTGCAATCGCGGCGCTGGCGAAGATCGTGTTGGCGAGCTGGCGGATCATGGCGGTACTCCGATTTGCGGTAAGAAGGGCAGAACGCTGCGGGCGTCCTCTCGCTTATACGCAGAAGCTGTGCCACCGGATGCGGACCGGCAAAAATGGAGCCGCAGCCCCGTCATCAGCGAATTCCGCCCGGTTGGCGCAGCAAATGTTGGGCAGAAACAAACTAGCGGCGTATCAGCCGCCCGCCCAAACCAACAGCTTCAGCCGTCAGCCGCTTCCCGCGCCGGCATCCCCGCCCCCGACTAGTCCCGACAGCATCAGGCTGGCCATGCCAATGCGGGCATTGCCCGCGCTGATGGACGGCGCCTGCGGCATGTTCCCCCTGTAGAATCGGCCTCCACGCAACCCTGGAACGTCCCGCATGGACTCTCACGCCCCGGATCGCGGCGCGCTGGTGCCGCTGGCCTATCACGCAACGGTGGTCGATTACCTGCGCCGCCATGAGCCCGAGGTCTGGCGCTGGGCCGGCGCCCGCGCGACCGGCGCCGATCAACGCGAGGCACTGCGCTCGATGCTGTTGCGCGACACCTACCGCATCGAGGCGGACGCGCATACCGACGTGCACGCGGCGCTGGCCGAGGCGATGGCGCGGCTCGGCATCGACGCGCCCGCGACGCTCTACCAGTCCCCGGGCCAGGACATGAACGCCTCGCTGGTCTACGTGCCCGGCGAGGTCCACATCGTCCTGCAGGGGCCGCTGCTGGAACGGCTGTCGCCGCCGGAACTGCTGGCGGTGTTCGGCCATGAGCTGGCCCACTACCTGCTGTGGTCGCGCGACGACGGCCAGTTCCTGGTGGCCGACCGTATCCTGAACGACGCGCTGGCCGCGCCCGGCGCCAGCGCCAGCCATCGCGAGACCTGGCGCCGCTACGCGCTGCACACCGAACTGTTCGCCGACCGCGGCGGGGCCGTGGCCGCGGGCGCGGTGGCGCCTGCCGTGTCGACGCTGGTCAAGGTGCAGACCGGCATCGGCAGCGTGGACGCGGCCGCCTACCTGCGCCAGGCGGCCGAGATCGAATCCCACGAGGCGGGCGCAAGCGCCGCCCACAGCCATCCCGAGACCTTTATCCGGGCGCGCGCGCTGGCGCTGTGGTGGGAAGGCGCTGCCGATCTCGATCCATGGATCGAAACCCGGCTGCACGGCCCGCTGGCGCTGGAGAAGCTGGACCTGCCGGGACAGGTCCGGCTGCAGGCGCTGACGCGCGGCTTCCTGGCGCACTTCCTCGCCGGCACGGTGCTGGCGAGCGAGGCGGTGCTCGCGCAGGTTCGCATGATGTTTCCCGACTGGCGCGACGACGAACCGGTGATCGGCCCAGACGGGTTGGGGCCGGACGTGGCCGACGACAGCGTACGCGGCTACCTCAACGCACTGATGATGGACCTGGCGCTCGCCGACCCCGACCAGCAGGACGCGGCGCTGCTGCGCGCCGGCCAGGTGGCGCAGGCGCTGGGCAGCCTGGAAGCGCTGCAAGGCAACCTGCGCCGCGACGCCGGCTTCGGCAAGCGCGAGCTGGACCGCTTCCAGCGCCAACTCCACCGCGAACTGGCCAGGGAGGGCCGGGCATGACTGACAGCACGACCCACGGCACCAACACCATTCCGGACATGACCGGCAGCAGCGAGCCGCGCACGCTGCGCGCCCTGGTCGACGCGCAGGCGGGCGCGGCGCTGCCCACCGACGACGTCCTGGTGCTGGTGCTGCCGCTGTTCGCGCAGGTCGCCGCGCTGCACGCGCAGGGCAGGGTGGCCGCGCTCGATCCCGACAGCATCCTGGTGGACGAGGACGGCGCGCTGCGCCTGCGCCGGCCCGATGGCGAAGCGCCCGTCATGGACATCGGCGCGGTGCATCGCGTGCAGCCGCATCCGGCCTCGGGCCTGAATATCGTCGGGGCGCTGCAGCTCGGCCACGCCGATGACGGACAGCGCGACCAGGCCGACCTGGCGCTGCAGCTTGACGCTACGGCGCCGGTTGAACGCCCGGTCTATCTACGCGGTCCGGCCAGCTGGGAACGCCTGCTTGGCCACCACGACGAGATCGGCGACGTGTTCCTGCTCGGCATGGTGCTCGCGAGCCTCGCCTGCGGCCTGGACTTTGCCGATGAGGACGACCTGCGCAGTTTCGTCGCGCAGCGCCGCAACCTGTTCCTGTTGCACGAGCGCCTGCATCCGATCGTCGCGGCGGTGATCGTCGAGATGACCGAGATCAACCGCCACGACCGCGCCACCGATGTCGCCGCGCTGGCGACCCGGCTGCGCACGTGGCGCGAGCAGCCGCTGGGACTGGACGTTGAACGCGCACTGGCCGGCACGACCGGCGCCACGCCGCGCCGCGCCGCCGTGCTCACGCACCTGCGCGACCGCCTGTTCGATCTCTCGCGGCGCAACCGCCTGCTGCACTTCCGTCCGACCGCGGCCACCGTCAACGTCACCGTGGCCAGCGTGCCGCTGATGCTGCAGATCGAAAGCGTGCGGCCCGAGCATATCTGCACCTGGGGCGGACCGTTCGCGGCCGACCTGGTGGCGGGCAAGCCGGTGTCGTTGCAGCAATGGCTGCGCTTCGACGACCAGCCCTACCTGCCGGCGTCGCTCGACCGCCTGATCGCCGAGACCCGCCGCGACCGCGCCGAATACGGCTTCAGCAACCTGCGCCTGGTGGTGGCGTTCCTGCGCTGGCACAACCTGAAGGAGGCGCCGGACGAGCGCATCGTGACGCCGCTGCTGTGGCTGCCGGTGGAGCTGGTCAAACGCAAGGGCGTACGCGACCAGTACGTGATCCAGTGCGCGGGCGGCGAGGCCGAGTTCAACCCGGTGCTGCGCCACTACCTGCACCAGCTGTACGACATCCGGCTGGACGAGACCGTGGATCTCGACAAGACCTCGATCGAGGAGATCCATGCCGGCATCCTCGCGCAGATTCGCCGCTCCGAGCCCTCGGTCGAGTTGCGCCTGGTCGACAAGGCCGCAGTGCGGCTGGTGCGGCAGAAGGCGCTGCAGCGGATGCAGCAGTTCCAGCGGCGCAGGCCGGGCACGGCCGCCGCGCGCAGCGGCGGCTGGCTGCCGCCGTACAGTTATGCGCAGGACGACTACCGGCCGCTGGGGCGCGCGCTGTTCGAGCATTGGGTGCGGCCGAGCGAACTGCCGCAGCGCTTCGAAGCGGGCGCCGCGCCGGGCGCCGGCCCGCGGCAGCCGCACATGGGCGGCTCCGCCGCCGCGCAAAGCGAAGAGCGCCAGGGCTACATGCTGGAGGAGTCCGAGGGCCACCGTTATGCCTGGGACCTGGACCTGACGCAGGTGACGCTTGCCAACTTCAACTATCGCAAGATGTCGCTGGTGCGCGACTACGCGCAGTTGCTGGACGAGCCCGGCGCCAATCCGGCGTTCGACCGGGTATTCTCGATCGATCCGCGCGACGTGGAGACCCAGGCGCCCGCACCGCTCGCACCGGCCGAGCAGTGGAACGTGGTGGCGGCCGACGCGACCCAGAACGCAGCGGTTGGCCTGGCGCGCAGCCAGCGCAGCTTTATCATCCAGGGCCCGCCGGGCACGGGCAAGTCGCAGACCATCACCAACCTGATCGCCGACTACGCCGGCCGCGGCAAGCGCGTGCTGTTCGTCTGCGAAAAGCGCGCCGCGCTCGACGTGGTGTTCCATCGGCTCAAGCAAAGCGGGCTGGACTCGCTGTGCTGCCTGATCCACGACTCGCAGACCGACAAGAAGGCCTTCATCGCCGACCTGCGCGGCTGCTACGAGCAGTGGATCGCGCAGCCGCATGACGGCGACGCGCTGGCGGCACGCCGCACGCAGGTGGCCAAGGCACTGGCCGCGCACCAGCAGCGTATCGACGCGTTCGAGGTCGCGATGGCGGCAGTGCCCGAGGCACTCGGCGACAGCGTGCGTGCGCTGCTGCGCCGCGTCACCGCGCTGCCGGCCGTGCCGGACGCGGGGCCTGCGCTGCGCGAGCGCCTGCCGGCGCTGGCCGCTTGGGACCGTCAGCGCGATCTCGCGCACCGCGTGCACCGCGCGATGCGCGAGCGCTTCGGTCTCGACAGCCTTGCCGCGCATCCGTTCGCGCGCCTGTCCCCGCAACTGCTGGCCGACGAGCGCGCCTATGGCCGCGCCGAGCAGCTGTGCCATGACGCCGAGGCGCTATTCGATGTGCTCGACCCGCTGCTGGACAGCACCGCAAGCCTGACCAGCCAGGACACTGCGCTGGAACAGGCACGCGCGATTGCCGCCGACAGCCAGTGGCTGCTCGACACCGGCCTCGCCGCCCACCTGGACCTGCTCGATCCGGCCTCGCCGGCGCAAGGCGCGCTGCGCGAGGTTCGCGCAGATTTGGAGCGGTGCGCGCAGGCACTCGCCGACGCGCAAGCCGCAACCTCGAACTGGCAAGACAAGCTGAGCCCCGGCGATACCGAATCGGCACTGGCACTCACGCGGCGGCTGGAGCCGTCATTCGCGCGCTGGCTGCAGCCCGCATGGTGGCGCCTGCGCGGCGAACTGAAGCGCCGCTATGACTTCGGCAAGCACGCCGTCCACCCGGGCTACGGCAAGGTGCTGGAAGCGCTGGCCGCCGAGCACGCCGCAAGCGCCGCGCTGGCAGCGGCCGATGCCGACAGCCGCCGCCGCTACGGCGTGAGCGAGATGCAGGCCTTCCTGCGCGCGCTCGGCGAACTCGAGCAGCGCCTGCAGTCAGGCGCAGGCCCGCGCGAGCTGGTCGCACACCTGCGCCAGGCCGTCGATCCGGTCGCCGCGGCGCGCGCCGAAGCCGGTGCGCGCGAGGCGCTGGCGAAGCTCGCGCAGCGTGTGCGCGACGGGCTGGCGCTGGCCGCCGACGCACGCCTTGGCGACATCGCCGAACTGCTGCGCGACCTGCGCGAGGCACTCGATGACCTGCCAGACCTGTTGCCGCTGTTGCGCGCGGTGCATGCGGGCGACCCCGCTTGCGCCGCCACGCTGCAGTGGCTCGATCATGCACCGGCACAGCTCGAGGCGCTGGTGGCCGACGAGGCGCTGCGCCGTCTCGCGCGTGAGAACCCGGTGCTGGCGCGCTTTGGCGGCGCGGCGCTGGCGCAGGCCGCGCGCGCCGTGGCGCAAGGGCAGCGCGAACTGCTCGCGCTGAACGCGCAAGTGGTGCGCGCCACGCGGCACAGGCAGTTCGCCGAGAACGTACGCGTGTCCTCGCTGTCGGCCACGATGCTGGACGCCGACAGCAAGGCGTTCAAGAAGCAATACGCAACGGGCCGCCGTGAACTGGAGCACGAGTTCGGCAAGAGCATGCGCCACCGTTCGATCCGCGATCTCTCCGACGACGAGACCGGCATCGTCATCAACGACCTGAAGCCGATCTGGCTGATGAGCCCGCTGTCGGTATCCGACACACTGCCGCTGTCGCCGGACCTGTTCGACGTGGTGATCTTCGACGAGGCCAGCCAGATCCCGACCGAAGAGGCCGTGCCCGCGCTGAGCCGCGCGCGCCAGGTGGTGGTGGTCGGCGACGAGATGCAGCTGCCGCCGACAAGCTTCTTCACGGCCGGCGGCGCCGAAGGCGATGACGAGATCGTGGTGGAAGAGGAGGGCGACCGCATCGCCATCAACCTCGATTCGGACAGCCTGCTGAACCAGGCCGCGCGCAACCTGCCTGCCACGCTGCTGGCGTGGCACTACCGCAGCCGTCACGAATCGCTGATCAGCTTTTCCAACGCGGCGTTTTACGACGGGCGCCTCGTCACCATTCCCGACCGTTTGCTGGAGCAGGCCGAGGACGAGGCGCCTGCGCTGCGCTCGGACCAGGAGGATGCCGGCATCGCGGGCGCCGACGCGCTGCTGGCGCGGCCGGTCAGCTTCCACCGGCTGGCAGACGGCGTCTACGCCGACCGCCGCAATGCGCCCGAGGCGGGCTACATCGCCCGGACCGTGCGCGAACTGTTGCGCCGCGAGACCGGGCTGAGCCTGGGCATCGTGGCGTTTTCCGAGGCGCAGCAGGGCGCCATCGAGTCCGCGCTCGAGACGCTGGCCGCCGAGGACGCGGACTTCGCGATGCGCCTCGAACGCGAGTACGTGCGCGAGGACGACGACCAGTTCAACGGGCTGTTCGTCAAGAACCTGGAGAATGTCCAGGGCGACGAGCGCGACGTCATCATCCTGAGCATCTGCTACGCGCCCGGGCCGGACGGCAAGATGCTGATGAACTTTGGCCCGATCAACCAGCGCGGCGGCGAGAAGCGCCTGAACGTGATCTTCAGCCGCGCGCGCCATCGGATGGCGGTGGTATCGACGGTCCAGGCCGAGGCGATCACCAATGTGCACAACGACGGCGCGGCCGCACTGCGCGCGTTCCTGC
Source organism: Cupriavidus sp. FW305-F7 (assembly GCF_058782875.1). Taxonomy (NCBI): domain Bacteria; kingdom Pseudomonadati; phylum Pseudomonadota; class Betaproteobacteria; order Burkholderiales; family Burkholderiaceae; genus Cupriavidus; species Cupriavidus sp. FW305-F7. The sequence continues at coordinate 10,578 of NZ_JBYSYC010000032.1, forward strand.
AGTTCGCACAGGCCAGCGCGCGCGGCCAGTTCGAGCGCGCCCAGTCGGTGCTGGGCGCATTGAACCCCGGCGCGCGCGACGCCTTTACGCGCGAACCCACGCCGGACAGCATCCGCGACGCACTGGCCGAGGCGCTGCGTGCGCGCGGCCACCAGGTGCACGCCAACGTCGGCCGCTCGCAGTTTCGCTGCGACCTGGCCATCGCCGATCCGTCGGGACAAGGCTACGCGCTGGCGATCCTGCTCGATACGCCGTCCGAGGCGGTGTCGGACACCGCCGAGCGCTATGTATTCCGCCCCGGCATCCTGCGCAGCTTTGGCTGGCGGGTGCTGGACATTCCGGGCAAGGACTGGCTCGACGATGCGGAAGCGGTGCTGGCCCGCATCGAGGCCATGCTGGCCGATGGCGAGGATCGCGCGCTGGACGTCGAGGTCGAGATCCCGGTGCCGTTGACGAAGCCTGCCGCGGTGCAGGATGCGGCGTCAACGGGCGAGGCCCGGACGGACGCGGCGACGGCATCGGCTGCGCAAGCGGAGCTGGTGCGGACGCTGCGCTTCGAGCAGGGCACGTCGCGCAAGTTCTGGCGTGCCAGCGTGCGCGGGGCGGAGCTCTCCGTCACCTATGGCCGCATCGGCAGCACAGGGCAGACCAGCGTAAAGGCGTTCGACAGCGCCGAGCGGGCGCGGCGCGAGGCGGACAAGCTGGTGGCGGAGAAACTGCGCAAGGGCTACGTGGAGGTGTAGCGCCTGGACAGGACGGCCGGAGGTACTAGCCGCCCTCGTCCCTGGGCCAGAAGGTAATGAGGATATTGGAGGGCGCGACGCCGTTCTCGTCGCGCGGCAGCGGGTCGGACCGCTGCACCGCGCGCAGCACGGCGTTGTCCCAGGCCGCATTGCCGCTTGACTTGGCGAGCCGCGCCGACAGCACTGAGCCATCCGGCGCCATGGCCACGGCTACCACCGCCGCCGGATTGCCGCTGACCTCATCATTGAAGATGATATTCGGCTTGACCCGCTGCCGGACCCGCTCGGCATAGCCGGACGAAGGCTTCGCGCCGGAGCCGGAACCGGCCCGCGTGCCCGTATTGCCCGCCTGGGCCCGCAACCGCGCCAGTTCGCCCTGGCGCTGGGCATTGTCAGACTGGCGCTGCGCTTCCATTGCCTTGCGCTGCGCCTCCTTGCGCGCGGCTTCGGCACGGGCTTGGTTCTCGCGCTGCCGCGCTTGTGCTTCGTCGCGCGCAGCCTGCTGGGCCTTGCGCTGCTTTTCCTGCAGCGAGATGTCGGCCTCTTCCTCTTCGACCGGCTTCGGGCTTGGCACCGGCGTGATTGCAGGCGCTGGCGTTGCGGCTTCCGGGATCGCGTCCCACAGTTCGGCCGCGACACCCTCCGGCGCCGCGCTGCGCCAGCGCACGCCGTAATAGAGCAGGACACCCAGCAGCAGGTGCATGAACAAGGCCAGCAGGAAGCACGCCAAGGTGCCCCGTTCAGGCGCTGGCTGATAGGGATAGGCGACGGTCTGCATGGATCACGCGCCCTGTCGCTGCTCGTTTTGCGCTTGCTCTCCTAGGTACCGCCGGTTCCGCCGGCGGACGCATCCGCGTGCCTCTCCAGTTTCAGGTACGAGTCAGCCGCGACCAGGCCGAACACGATGTGGGCAATGGCGGTCACCCAGCCGCGCGCTTCAGCAAACCATGGGAAGGCGGCAGTCATGCCGTGGAAATTGACCAGGTACAGGACCAGGCCGAACAGCGCCCCCACCACCGAGGCCATGCCGACGCTCGAATCAAAGCGGAACGGCGCCATGATCGTTGCCAGGATTACCGCAAACACGACAGAGAGTACGAAGTGGACCACCACGGCCGCTACCAGCACGCTCATCTGGAAGGTGGCAGCTTGCGCCAGCACATCCGGGCCCAGCATGATGGCCGCGATCATGGTCAGCGGCCTCCAGACGCTGGCCCCCATCAACATGGCCGCCAGCAAGTCGAGCACCAGGAATACGACCCCGGCGACTAGACCCGCCAGCGCCGCTGCACGCCAGTCCGGCCACCGGTGCGTGTAGCGATGCGATTGCATATGAAGTTCCATGACATCCTCCTTTGATGCGGCAGAAACCAGAGCCGCTTTCCAAGGCGCAACTTCATTCTATGGGGTGCAACCGCATCAACCAAGCGCAGTCAACGCTGCAAAATTTCGGGCGGGCGTGGCAGGGCGCCAGTGTCTCTTCAAAGGCTCACGGCAGCGGGCGCTTGCGTCCTAGCCCTTCGTGAAGATCTCCAGAAAGTGCTTGCTCGGATCCTCGAAGTAGATCCGGCGGCCGCCATCGTCCGTGTTGACCTCGCCGGGGCGGCGGCGGTACGGGTCCGCCCAGTAGGTCAGGTTGCGCGCGCGGACGCGGGCAAAGCCCTGATCGAATTCGGCGTCGCTGACCAGGAAAGCATAGTGCTGCATCGCAATATCACCTTCCGCGTCCATGAAGTCCAGGGTCACGTCATTGTCCAGCCGGACGCCGAGAAACGGCCCGAACGGCTCGGCCGGGGGGCGTCCGAGGATTTCGCAGAGGAAGTCGGCTGAGACCTTCTTGTCATGAGAAAAGACGATGGTGTGGTTGAGCTGGATGGCCATGTCGCAATCTCCGGGAAGGACAGGATATACGCAAGGAACGGCGAGCAGCCGGCCGGGAACGGCCAACCGGCCGTTACGCAGAAGCGACACGAGTCTGCTGCCGCAACGCCGGCGGATGAGCCAGGACGGGCAGGGTGAGATGACGGACTGGCTACGGGCGAAAGCGTGCAAGGCACGATGTCAGCCCTGCTCCCAAGCGCTGCACCATCCCTTCGCCGCGACATCTTTGCCGCCGAACAGCGCACAACCGCCGCCAGTGCTGCCCTCGTCACCCTGGTAAAGCTGGCAGTTGGCGCAGGTCTGGGATGGCTTGTGGCTAGGGTATTTCTGTGGGTCAACCGTGGAGGAATCGGCCTTGTAGCCGACCTTGAGCGCTTGCGGCTCCTGCTCGCCCAGCATGGCCGCGGCGCGGGCCGGCCGACTCCCAAGGACCACTGCGGCAACCATCCCGGTAGTCAGCGCGAGCGGAAGGTAGCCAAGGATCTGTCGTCTGCGCGGCATGGCGGGGATTTCTCCGTGGGCGGTGGGCGGCATGTGCCTGCCGCATGGGGCAGAGGTTACTGCGGATTGAGGGGGAGAAGCAATGTCGTCAAACCGCCGCGCCCGCGCAGCCGGCGCTGGTCGCCGGGCGAGAGGTGCAATACGTCGGTGGTGCCGACCCGGATGCTGCCGGCGATCTCGCAGCCGTGGCGTGCAAAGCCCATCAGCGCCAGCGCGGTGGTGGTCTTGCCCGAGCCGGACTCGCCGATCAGTGCCAGCACCTTGCCGGGCTCGATCTCGAAGTCCACACCATCGACCAACGTCGCCTGGCCTGCGGTGATGCGCAGATTGCTGACCTTTACGGACGTGCCCATTTATTTGACTCCGTTACGTGCCGAGCGACCCGGCAGATTGTCGATGACGAGGTTGACGGCGAGGGTCAGGCTGGCGATCGCCAGCGCCGGCGCCGCCACGGCCATGCTGCCTTCAGACAGCGCGCCAAGGATCACCGACGCATCGCGTCGCGAAGACAATGAACAGCTCGTAGCGCTTATCGAATCCCGCTTCGGGCGATTGGACTTCGCCTTCAACAACGCCGGTGGCCATGCCGATTTCAAGCCCATCGACCAGACTTCGGTAGATGAATCGGAGTGGGTGATTGACCTGAACTTCAAGGGCGCATATTACGGCGTCAAGTACCAGGTCGAAGCAATGCTACGCCACGGCGGCGGCACCATCGTCAACAACGCTTCGATTTTTGGGCTACGCGGAATGAACGGAATCGCCCATTACGTGGCGAGCAAGCACGCGGTTGTCGGTCTCACAAAGGCTGTCGCAAAGGAGTATGCCGGCCAGGGTATCCGCATCAACGCGGTGTGCCCGGGTGCGACGCAGACGCCAAACTACATGCGCTCGACCAATGGCGATGTGCATCTGCTTGACGACATGATTCCGATGCAGCGGCTCGGTCAGCCGGAGGAAGTTGCCGAAGCCATTTTGTGGCTGCTCTCGGACAAGGCAGCCTATGTCACGGGTGCAACATTGTCGGTGGATGGCGGCATGACTAGCTGAGCTTGTCGCGTGCCGGATGCTACGAGACTTATCCTTGATCTCTTGTTGATGGCATGACATGTCGACTAGCAATGGAACCGGCGCGCGCTGGTCGGTCATGTGCGAGCCGGCGGTGTGACGCAGCCAGTGCGCCGAGGCACTGGCCAACACATCGGCCTGCGCCTCCTACTCGGGCCCGCGCGCCCGCAGCCGCTCAACGGTTAAAGTGAAGGTGAGCGTGGTCATGATGGTCGTGTTAACGGTCATTGGTACGGCAACACTCAACGGGTTCAACCCAGAAAGCTATTTCTGTTGCGAATCGCCGCCCACCCATCAACCGGATCAACGAACTCCTGCCTTGGCCGGTCGCTACAGAACTGCAGCCGCCCATTGACACTGCATTCGTCTAACTACCGAAGAGGCCCACCGAATCTACGAGTCTCGGACCGTTACCAGCGACACACGGTCGACGACTGGCGCCCGCCAGTTGCAAATGCCTCACGCGGCGTCCGGCGCCCCCATCAGCGCCATTAACGGCGCCATGCATGGGCTGGCCGCCGCCAGTGCGCGCTGTTCGTCGAGGATGTCCTGCAGGATGGCATGCGTCGTATCCGGGTTGGCCAGGACCACGCGGAAAACGGCAATCGGGCGGCCACCCCACTGAGTCGACATCAACTGCGTGCGCGATACGAACGAGCGGCCGACATCGCGCTGCATTTCCTGAATGCTGATGGTCAGCGCATCCAGCGCGTCCAGGATCTTCTCGCGCCTGTCGGCCGAAGCCGTTGCCAGCGCGGCGCGCACGGTCTCGGGCACATGGCGATAGGTCAGAATGCAAAGCTGCGGGTGGCTATCGAGCTCGAAATCCGGCTGCTGCGCAATCAGGGATGCAAAGTATTGAGCGTTATCGATGCTTCGATCGATCAACTGCGCCAACCCCTTGCGACCGAGCAGATGAAGGTTCGCATAGAGCATGACTGCCGCCGCGCCGCGCGATCCTTCGAGCGTATGGCGCCCCAAGTCCACCGAGCCCTTGCGCACGATGTAGTTCGCATGCTGGATGATTTCCTGCGTCCACGCCGGGCTCCGGAACAGCACCATGCCGGCACCCATCGGCACGTAGAACTGTTTGTGCGCATCGATGACGACGGAATCGGCACGCTCGATGCCCGCGAAGCGCCAGCGCTCGCGCTCCGACAGCAGTGTTGCGCCGCCCCATGCGGCATCCACGTGGAAATGGCAGCCGGCCTCATGAGCAACATCCGCAATCGCGTCGAGTGGATCGACCGCGCCCGTCTCCGTCGTCCCCGCTATGCCGACGATCGCCATCGGCCGGATGTTGCGCTGCTGCAGGTCACGCATGGTGTCGCGCAGCAAGTCGATGCGCATGCGACCGTCTGCATCGACCCCGACCGGCACGAGATTGTCGCGCCCGATGCCAAGGACGTCGGCTGCCTTTCGCAACGAGTAGTGCCCGCGCTCCGAGACGACGATTGCAAGCCCGTCATGGCCGTAATGGCGTAGCGCAGCTACCAGTCCGGCGCGATGGATGCCGGCGAAGCCATCACGCGCGCCCAGCAAGTTGTTGCGGCTCGCCCATAGCGCGGTGAGGTTGGCGACAGTGCCGCCAGAACAGATCGCGCCGAGCGCGTGGTCGGCATCGTGCAGCCATCTCGCATAGAACGCGCTGTCCTGCCCAAACACCAGCTTGTGCAGCATGCCGATGACCTGGCGCTCGAGCCCTGTCAGCGCGCCCGAAGTCTCGAGCTTCACGACGTTCTGGTTGAGCGCTGCCACCACCTTGGCCAGCGAGGGCATGAACGACGGCAGCGACGACGTCATGTGTCCGACGAAAGTAGGCGATGCCACGGGCATCACGTGCCGAAACACGTCGTTGAGGAGATGATCGGCGTGCGCTTGCGGCGATGTCGGAGTCTCGGGCAGCTCAACCGACGCGAACACCGCCTCGCGTGTGGCGCACGCGCCAACCGGATCAAAACGCTCGCCCGCAAAGAAATCCGCCGGATGCTCGGCGATCAATCGCTCGAGCGATTCGAATGCACCCAGATCCGCGTCGAACCAGCGCAAGGGGCAGTCGTCGCCCCCGTCCGTGCTTTGTGAGGTCTCTTCGCGAGAGATGTCCGGCTTCATTTTCATTACCCAGTTCAATCCAGTAGCGCCATGGTGCGCCGGGCATTATGCCGGATCGGACGGATGCGGATTGGCCGAGGGCCCCGACCGGCACCTTTGACGACGTCGCCGCTGCCCGTTGATGACCATCAATCGCCTTCTCTATTGGGCGCCCTGCGGAGCGGTCAGCACCAGCACCAAATACCAGAGGGTCTCTGGAGATGATCGCATGCCTCAAGGGGGTGAATATCCATTGATGGATCCAGGGCGCGCCTCGCTGTCACTCCGATTGCTCCAGCAGCCGGGACCTAGCTGCGCCAAGCGCGCTCGAGCATCTGGCGTCACGCGCATAAAAGCCACGTTCTTTATTACTTCTGGGAATATGTATCATTTCGGGGGCTTTCTCCCGGCACGCCCCCGTATCGGGCGTCTGAAAGTTCTGGTTCCCGAAAAGTAAAAGCCCCACACTCTGGGGAAGTGTGGGGTTCAGGAGAGCGGAACCGGGTTGGGGGAGGGTGTCCCCGACCGGGATTTGCAGGCCTTAGAGGGGGGCGCGGTCGGACGCAATGTAGTACCTGGCGCCGTCCGTATAAGTGTCGAATTTGCCGCTTTTTGCGCCGTCAGTATAAACATCGTACTTCCCAGACCGCGCGCCGTCAGTGTAAGTATCGAATTTGCCACTCTTGGCAAACGCCGGCGCAGCCGCCAGGGTGGCGGCGAGTGCGGCGACAGCGACTAGGGCACGGCGATTGGTATTCATGGCTCACCTCTTCCTTCAAAACTGGTGAATGCCATTCCTTTTGGTTCAGTGTTGTTGCACTGCGGCATTCGATGAGCGCAATGTTAGGGATTTCCCTTGTGGCGGTAAACCCTTACGCTCACAATGATCGGTTTCAAAACCCACAATAATCTGCCCTGAACCGGAAAAATTCTGGCAGCCACGACCGGCATGGATCGATCAACAATACGGCGAATTGACCACGCCATTGCATGTCGTTGTCCATCGAGCGCGCCCGACCCGAAGGACGAAGCCGGCGCGCGGCACGCGCAGGCACCCGAGCCAGCACAGGTCCTAGGTCAGTAGTTGCTGCCCCACCCGATCCGATGCCGCTCCTGCGTCGCCCGGTGCCGCGCATCCTCCTCGCTTTGCAGGTAGCCGCTCGTCGTCGACAGCGAGCTGTGCCCAAAGTTGTCGCGCACAAAGCGCAGGTCGACCTGCTGGTCGGTCATGTGCGAGCCGGCGGTGTGGCGCAGCCAGTGCGCCGAGGCGCTGGCCAGGACATCGGCCTGCGCTTCCCACTCGGGCCCGCGCGCCTGCAGGCGCTAGGCCGCCATGCCGAACACCTCTTTCAGAATCAGGTGCAGAGCCCCGCGTGACAGGGCCTTCTCGCGACCCGTCTCACGGCCGATCACCGACAGCACCAACGGGCGCGTTTTCCCAGGCTGCGGGTTAGGCGAGTCCGTGGGCGCGGCGGTAGCGCGCCAGCTCGGCGATGAACTCGTCGGAGGCCGGTACCAGGCGCACCTTGTTTGCCCTTGCCGGTCACCTCCAGCCACCAGCGCTCGATGCCTTGGGCATCGCGCCGGCAGAAGAACGCACCCATGGTCGTGGCTGTCAATTCGGACGCCCGCAAGCCACCCAGATAGAGCACGGTCAGTATCCATCGGCAGCGCGCCGCATGCAGGCGCGCGCGCGGTGGCGGTCGGCATCGCCGCGACGGTGTCTTTCACGGTCGCCCACCAGTCATGGCTCAGGTAGCGCGTGATGCGCGGCCTGGTGGGCGCGCGCCGGCGGCGGGCGAGCGCGAGCGGGTTGCCAGCCAGGTAGCCGGCCTCGGTCAGCCAGGCGAAGAGGGCGTTCAGGATCACCATCGCCTAGCGCACGCTGCCGGCCGACAACGACCCGGCAAAGGGGCGCCAGTCCGAATGGCTGCGCGCGAGCTTCATGCTGCCGCTCAGGACCCAGCGCGCGGCCGGTTGCGGATCGGCCAGGAAGCGCTCGTAGGCGAGCAGGTCTTCGTGCGTGAGCGAGGACAGCGGCTTGCCCAGTTGCAGGACCGCCCACAGGATCAGCCGCTCGACCTCGCGCCGGTAGGTGGGGAGTGTCGCCGCGCTATCGGCATAGCGCGTGAGCCAGGCGGTGACGGCGGCCAGGTCGTCGGCCGCGGCGATCCGCGTGGCCGTGGCTGGGGCGCGATTACTGCCGGCGGCACCAGACAACGGCGGGGTGAGGCGCAGGCTTTCTACCGGTTGAATGGGGAGCAGTTCCATAAGCGAGTGACGGCAGGGGCACATCGTTTTGCATCAAAACACCAGAATGATAGACATAAGCACAGTTATGTCTAAAGTATTCGCCTAGAAATTAGTTTTTATACGTATTACGTAATAATATTTTTATGTCACTCCACTCATTTTGCCCTGATGCTCGCTGCCGACATGGATCTGAACGACGCCACCCTGCAGGCCGCGATGGCCAACGACATTGCCGAGCTGCGCAGCCGTTTCCCCGAAACCCGCGCGCTGTACCGCGAGGTCTGCGGCCTGCTGTTCTTCCGCTATGGCGTTACGCCCACCGCGAACAAGCTCTATAGCCTGGTACGCAAGGGCAGCATGGGCACGCCCGCTGAGGTGCTGCAGGCGTTCTGGCAGGAGCTGCGCGGGCGCACGCGCGTCACCATCGACCATCCCGACTTGCCGGATGCGTTGAAGGACATCGCCGCCGGGGCGGTCCAGACCATCTGGCAGGCGGCCAACGAGGCCGCCACCGGCGAGCTGGTTACGCTGCGCGCCGAGGCCCGCCATGCGGCCAGCGTCGCCGAGGCCGAGCGCGACGCGGCGCGGACCGAGACCGCGGCAGCCCGGGAGGAGGTGGCCGCCACCTCTGCGCAGCTGGCCGAGGCGCGCCAGGCGCACGACGCCGTGCACGCGGAGCTGGCCGCGGAGCGGCAGGCGCACGCGGCGACCCAGGCCCGGCTGGAGGCGGGGCGGGCGGAACTGGACGCTGCCGGGCGGCAGCTGGCGGAGCTGCGCACCCAATTCTCGACCGAGCTGGAGCGCGCCCGCGAGCAGGTGACCCTCGCGCAGGAACGGGCCGAGGCCAGCGAGCGGCGGAGCCTGCGCGAGCTGGACGCCGAGCGTACCGCGCGCCAGAAGAGCGAGCGCACGGCCGAAGAGCTGCGCGGCGAACTGGTGGCGGCGCGCAGCGAGGCCCGCGACGCGGCCGTGGCGCAGGCCGAAGTCCGCGCCCGGCTCGAGGCCCAGGCCGCGGCGCTCACTGAGCGGCTCACCGAGCGGCTCGCGGCCGCCGAAGCGGCGCAGCGCCAGGCAGGCGTCGACCGGGACGCGGCGCAGGCGAAGTTGGGCGCGGCGCAGCGCCGGGCCGAACGGGCCGAGGTCGAAGCGGCGCTGGCGCGCCAGTTGTTGGCAGAATTCCGGGTGGCGCCACCCGGGCGGGAGAGCGGGCGGCGGCGCAAGGCCGGCGGCCCGGCGCCGACCGACAAGCAGGCGCAAGGCGAAAAGCTGGACGAATAGCAAGAAGACAAGCAGGGCGCGCCGACGGCCGCCTCCAACCCGGATGACAGTAGCGACAGCAGTGACGACAGCAATGACAGCAAAAACTGAGCGGGCGGCGGCGATCCGCTGGATCCAGGCGGAGATGGCCGACTACGGGCTGACCATGGAGGAGTTGGCAGCGGCGGGGTGCTTCGATCCGCCGCCCCCTCCGCCACCGCCGCCACCCGCCCCAGCGCCACCGCCACCACCAGTGGTCTGCTACCGCAACGCCGCGGGGCAAAGTTGGGACGGGCAGGGCGAGATGCCCGACTGGCTGCGGCGGGCGGTCAATGCGGGGCAGAGCGTGGAGTTTTTTCGGGTCGGATAGAACTGATCGAAAGGTTGCAGCCTTGCAGCGGGCCGAATCCGAGGGGGCGTTCGAACGCCCAACTGCTGGCCGGGTGGGGATGCGATGCTTCAGGTGTACGCCCGTCCGACAGCGGAGAGTATCGCTGCGAAGTTGGGCTTGACTGGTCCCTGAGCAAATGGATTGGGCGCGGTTCTCGAAAGGGGCCGCGCCTTTTTGTTTGCTGGTGGCGGTAGTAAGGGGAGACCGCGCCAAAGCGGATTGCTCCCGCGATAACGCCATGGGTGCTATCGCGAGCACGGGCGAGCGGGCAAATGGGGGGCTACATTCGCTGTACCTGTTGCGCTAAGGCGCATACGGGGTCGCCGCAGAACTCGGGGAATATTGCATCAAGGCCGAGTTCGCTCGAATAGCTTCCCGTGAGTTGCAGTCATACAGGTGCCGGCACGCAGGGGCGGACGCCACGGGCCAGAATCTCCATGACTGGATGGCAACGCCGCAGCGGGTGCGTCGCGGCGCGGGAAGACTCGGCCCGCGTGGCGTTGTTCCGCCATCGCTCCTGCGTTGCTGCGTGCCGTAGATCGCGGCCACATAGGAGACCATCATGCCACTTGCAAGAACCACACTCGTGCTTTGCGTCATGTACCTCGCCCTCGCAACGGGCGGATGCGCGCCAGTGGACCCGGCCACAGCCACAACCACATCGTGCATCACGCTGGCGCAATGCGACCTCTATTCAGGCTGAATCGCAAGGGAGGCCCTCGACGTCACGTCCCGGTGCTGCGCTCGTGCATCCCGGCTGGCAGCTCTCTCCATGATTCCTGACGGAGACCCATTATGATTCCCGTTCTTCCGATGAAGCCCGCCCGGCGGCCACCCCCGCGCCTTGCAAGCAGCCTCCTCATGCTGGCGGCAGTTGCCCTGGCTGCTGGTTGCGCGAGCCCGGCATGGCAATCTGTGGCGCCCGGCGCCAGCGAGGCAGAGCTTCAGGCCCGGCTGGGTGCGCCGCGCGAGATCTATCAATTTCCAGATGGCTCCCGGCGCTGGCTCTATCCCGCGCCAGGCGAGACCAGATGGGCCGCCGACATCGGTCCCGACCGGCGGGTCGTCAGCGTCCGGCAGGTGCTGAGCGCGGAGGAGTTTGGCTGGGCCAGAATCGGCGAATGGACCACGCGCGATGTCCTGACTCGCTTCGGGAAGCCCGCTGAGATAAGTCGCTTTCCGCGCATGCTCCGCGAGGTCTGGGGCTACCGGTTCGCACAAGATGGCCTGGAGTACGCGACGATGAACTTCTACTTTGATCCTGCTGGCGTCCTGCGCCTCACCCAAGTGATTCCGGATTTCCTGACGGAGTCATAGGCAATGCCACGTGCGCCATGGGCTCGTCCTGGCGTTGTACCCTGCCGTTCCGTATATCGCCTGGCGTCGCGACTCTATTCCCGGAACGACCTCCGAAAAAAAACGCGGCGCCGGGAATAAATCGCGGTCTCAGGCGGTTTTACATGGGCCAGGGACAGGAGAACACCGTGATCGCAACCGACAAGTCCAGCCGCTTCTCGGAAGTGGCGTTACCGCATCTGGACGCGGCCTATAACCTGGCGCGCTGGCTGAGCGGCAGCGCAAGCGATGCGGACGATATCGTGCAGGATGCCTACCTGCGTGCATTTCGGTTCTTTGAAGGCTTTCACGGCGACAATGCGCGCGCGTGGCTGCTGGCCATCGTCAGGAACACGTGGTTCAGCGAATGGCGCAGGCGCTCCGATGCCGCCGATGGCACACCGTACGACGAAACGCTGCATGGCGACGAGCGCTTGCCGGGTTGGATCGACGATATCGGCAGCAATCCCGAAACGCTTGCAGTGCGCCACGGCGATGTGGAACTGGTCCACCGCGCGCTCGAACGTTTGCCGGTCATCTATCGCGAAGTGCTTGTCCTGCGTGAGCTCGAAGAAATGAGCTATCGCGATATCGCCCTGGTTGCCGACATTCCAATCGGCACCGTGATGTCGCGCCTGGCGCGCGCACGTCACCTGCTCTGCGCGGCAGTGCGCGCCGAGCAGGCGAGGGTGCGCGGCGGCATTGGCGGCATCGCGCTCCGCCCGGTGCGGGGTCATTCAACGGGAGCGAATCATGAATGATGATGCGATGGAAAACTCGCTGCACGGCATGCTGCACGACGGATCGCTCTATCACCGCGCGCCGGCGCATCTGCCTGCGCGTGTGCTGGCCCGACTGCCGCGCCAACCGCGTTCTCGCATGGCCCGCTTCACCTGGCCCACGCTTTCCTCCGGCGGCGCGCTGGCGTGGGCAGGCGGCGGTCTTGCCGGGGTAGCGGCCTCGGCGCTGGTGTTGGGCGCGCTCACCCTGGTGCGGCCGCCGCAGGCCGATGCACTGGGGCAGGCGATCGTATCGAGCCACGTGCGCGCGCTGTTGTCGCAGCACCCGATCGATGTGGTATCGACCGACCAGCACACAGTCAAACCGTGGTTCAACGGCCGGCTCGACTATGCGCCGCCGGTCACCGACCTCGCGGCGCAGGGCTTTCCGCTGGCAGGCGGCCGGGTGGACTATATCGACCGCCGCACCGTTGGCGTACTGATCTACCGTTACCAGCAGCATCCGATCGATCTCTACATCCTGCCGGCGACGAACGGCGCATCGGCACCGGCAAGCTATTCCACTGACGGATACGCGATTGCCCGCTGGCACCAGCACGGCATGAACTTCTGGGCCATCACCGATGCCGAGCCCGCGCACCTGCATGCCTTTGTACAAGCGCTCCGGGCCACGCAAAACGAGCAGGAATAAACCGCGCTCAGCCAGCGTCTTACTAGTGCACGGCGCACTGGTTTCCGCGGGATCCTGGATCGCCACGGAGACAGAGCGTCGTGCAGCACCAGGGCGCAGCCCACGTGGTGACACGCTCTGTGCCTCGCGCCCTGGACTTACCGCATCTGGAGATTGTCATGAAAATCCTGATTCCGCTGGCTGCTGCCGCGCTGGCATCCTTCGCAGCCCAATCCTATGCCTTTGCTGGTCGCACCGACAGTACCTGCGCCGACTGCAATACCCACGTTGCCGGGCCTCGTGATCCGTTCACCAACGGCGCGAAGACAGGCAAATTCGATGTCTTCACGGACGGTGAGAAGGTCACGGACCCGCGCGATCCGTTCACCGACGGCGCTCACGCCTGAAATGCTGCCTTTGTGCCGCCGCCGCACGGTAACTGCTGTCGTGGGTTCCTGTGCGGCGTGCCGAACGGTCAGTTCCTCCAAAACGGCGGCCTGTACCTGGGCGGCGGATCGCGCATGAAGCGTACTGTGGCGGAGCGACTGAAGTCATCGGGGACGAAGCTGTGCGTGCCGAGACGTGCCCAGATTGCGGCGACCCTGAGGAGGCATCGGCCTGCTCCGTACTTTCCACCTTCCGATTGCGCACTTACACCCTTCGGCGGCAACCAAGTGCACCGGGTCTGCCGTTGCAGCAACGCATTGCATCGCCCAACCCTCAGAGACCATCTTTCCAGGCCCCATGCTGAAGTACCACCCTGTAGCCGTCCGGATCCTCGAAAGTGAGCCCCTCCCGGTCCCAGTAAGGGTTGCGCGACGGCACGGCCTCGAAGCCCGGTTGCGGCATGCGCTCGACTGCCGCCTGCCACACCGCGTGGTCTTGAATATAAAACACGACAAGGTTGTCCTGCGTCGGCGCCCGCCCTGCGCCGTGCCCCCGGTGGTGTGTGAACTCAAAGTGATTGGTGCCCTGAGGGACCCCAAGCATGAGTCCGTCAAAGCCTTCGTGATCTTCGAACTCCCCGAGGACCTGCAGACCCAGGCCGTCGCGATAGAACGGCAAGAGCGCCTTGATGTCGTCTGTTGGCCTGGCGACCCGCAGCTTGGAGGTGGGTATAGTCATGTTGCTCCTAATTTAGCTGGCAGCGTCTGCCCGGTCACGGTCAGCGGCGCCACGGGCGGCCGTGCCGGAGAGGCGCAGTCAGGCCCGAGGCATCTGTGCCGACTTGGACAGCACGCGGACAGTTACCGGCTCTTCGCGGCCTCGCAGGCGTGCGGAAAGTTGCGGCAGGTCGGCGGCCAAAACGCCAGCATGCTGGAAGACCTGTTCTGAGACGATCGCCTCGCAAGCGAGCTCTTTTGTCAACTGCTCAAGTCTCGAGGCCACGTTCAACGGGTCACCAATCGCAGTGAACGCGACATGCTCGCGAAAACCAATCTGTCCCATTACCGCCCGGCCGCAGTGCAATCCAATGCCAAACCGGATCCTGGTCTGCAGTTGCTGCTCGAGTGCAACGTTGAGTTCGTCGATGCTGGATGCCACCAGCGGCACCGCGCTTAGCGCCTGACGACAGGCGGCGGACGGCTCGCCGCTTAAGCCAAAGATCGCGAGCACTGCGTCCCCCAGGAACTGGTTTGGCACGCCGCCTGCCTGGACTACTGCGGAGCAGACTGCACTCAAGAAGCGACTGACCACGAATAGGCTGTCGAACGGTAGTTGTGCCGCCGCAAGCTTCGTGGAATCCCGCATATCCACGAACATGAACGCCGCGAATTGCTCATGCGGCATGACGTCCCACTGGCGCCGTTGCAAGAAGGCCGTGGATGCAGCCGGTGGCACCAGTGGCCACACGGAGAGGTCGTGGGTCGGCCGCAACTGGCAGGCGAGGCGCACTGTCTGCGAATCCGCTCCCAGCCGCTCTAGAACACGCCGCTCTGCCTCGGCCGGCGGGGACAGCGGCACATCGCTGAGCACGCGTACCCGGCACAAGGTGCATCGGGCGCGGCCGCCGCAGGTGCTGGCAAGGGGAACGCCGGCCATGCGGCTGGCCTCGAGAACCGAAAATCCGAGCGGCGCGAATACCTTTCGTCCGTCCGGATACAGCACGCAGACGCGCCCAACCCGGCGCTCCCGCACCGTGCGCACCAGCCGCGCTGCGAGCACCAGCAGCAGAGCACCACCAGCGAAGAGCAAAAAATCGTTGCGCAGCTCGATGAGCCAGAGATTTTGCAGCTCTGTTCCGATGACCGTCGGCCGGGTCGCCGCCGCGCGCCAGACGGGATCCTGTGCAAGCGCCATCACTTCCCGTCCGCCCTGCAAGAAGCCTAGCAGCGCGAGCACCGGGAGCAGCACGGCGATGCTCAGCAGCACGCTCCGCCACGCACCAAACCATGGTTTCAACCGCAACCAGAACCAGATGCCGTAACACCCGTGCAGCCAGGCGACCACCAACAGCATCAGCTGCACACGACCGAAGAACGGTGAGGTGATCCAGAACGAATACAGCAACTGTGCGTAACCCTTGTTCAGGCCGAACGCGGCAAAGGCGACCCGCGTATTGACAACATGGTTGGCTAGCAGCGGCGGTATGCACAAGCCGAGGACGAGTTGCGCGACCTCACCTGGCGTCCAGTTCAGCGAGCGCCGTTCGTATAGAGCCCACAGACCCAGGAAGAAATGCATCACCAGCGCGCTGTACAGCACGGCCGTTCCGAGCCATCCCTGCCAGATGAACTTCTGCACAAGCAGATCACGCTCCAGCCATGCGAGCGAGATATTCCCCAGCGAGTGATTCAGGAGGTGCGTCCCTACGTAAGTGAACAACACCAATCCGGTGGCCAGCCGGACCGTTCTGACCCCCGCGGGCCGCAATCGTTGAAGATAGGGAAAGCGCGACATGCTCGACTCTCCAAGCTCTCGATGCGCCAGTCTTGATTACCCATCGCAACAAGCCGCACCCGATCAACATCCATGTGACCGAGCCACGATGCGTGCGCCGTGCTTCACCTATACGGGCAGCGAGTTGTCACCTCGGCCACCAGATTGCCGCAGGAATGAACTACAGGGCGATTACCAATGCCGGCCAAGCTGAACGCTTCATAACGGACCTGCGTGCGCATCCTGCTTCCGGGCCGACGCAGTGCGGTGCTTACGGTGGAATAAAACGGATGGCTTGACAGTCTAGCACTTGAACCCAATCGAGAGGGCCCGTCGGATAGTCCGGCGATCTACCTCTCTAACCTTAATCGTGAGGGCATTATGTCGTCAGATCTTCCATCCGATTCGTCGCGCCGCGCCGCGTTGAAGTGTCTCGCCTTCGGTGGTGCGGGGACCGTCTTTGTCTTGGCCGGCGGTGTTTTCGCGCCGGTGGAGTTGGCCATTGCCGCCTCAGGGAAGGACCCTTCAGTTGCCGCGGGGGTCCCCCTTTTCCTGCAGATCAGCGACACCCATATTGGCTTCAATAAGGAAGCCAATCCCGACGTAGCGGGCACGCTCAAGAAGACGATCGACTACGTCAACGCCATGCCGATCAAGCCGGCGCTGACGATTCACACCGGCGACATTACGCATCTTTCCAAGGCGGAAGAGTTCGACCACGCGGCCCAATTGATGTCGGGCCTGAATATCACCGAGTTGCATACCGTACCTGGCGAGCATGATGTGACCGATGGGCCCGGGACGGAATACTTCAACCGTTTTGGTCAAGCCTCTGGCAATAGGGGCTACTACAGCTTCGACCACAGGGGCGTGCACTTCATCGCCCTAGTCAACGTGATGCATTTCAAGCCGAACGGTTTGGGGGGCTTGGGCGACGACCAACTCGCATGGCTGAAAGCGGATCTGAAGGAGCGCTCAACCAGCACACCGATCGTCGTCTTCGCTCACATGCCAATGTGGACGATCTACCAACCGTGGGGTTGGGGCACCGGCGATGCCGGTGAGGCAATGAGCAATCTGAAGCGCTTCGGCTCGGTCACTGTCTTGAACGGCCATATCCACCAGATTGTGTCGAAGGTGGAGGGCAATATCACCTTCCATACGGCGCGCTCGACGGCCTATCCGCAACCGACGGCCGGCAATGGTCCCGGACCCATGCCGCTGACGGTACCGCGCGATCAGCTTTCCAAGATGCTTGGCGTGACCAGCATCAAGATCTTGCGCCACCCGCTCACAGCGACGCTTGCCGACACAACGCTCGCCTGAATTGCCACGTACTGCTCACCAGCCAGGACCCGCATCATGTTAACGACTATCTTTCGCCGCGCCTATGTCGTCCCCCTCGGGGCCGGTATGCTCATGGCGGCATTGGTTTTCCAGTTCTCCGTCGCGCAAGCTCAGCAGACTAATGTCGTCGTTGTGAAGAACTTCACGTTCTCGCCGATGTCGCTCACGATCAAAGCCGGCTCGACCGTGACCTGGAAAAATCTCGATGGCGAACCGCACACGGTTGTCGACGACGCCGGTCTGTTCCACTCCAGCGCGCTCGATCAGAACGACACGTACAAGTTCAGGTTCGATAAACCAGGTGTCTACAAGGTCTTCTGCGGGATACACCCGCATATGAAGGCGACAATCAGCGTCCAGTAGGTGCGCTCTACAGGCTTTGGCGCCGCACATGACTTCCCCTCCTGTTCAGATTGATGGACGCGATCGTTATCGCGGGACGGGGAAGTCGTTAATATTTGATGAGCTCGCGTATTGCAGGTCCGCGGCTGCCCCCTGATCGGGCCGTAGAAAAATCGGGTCTCACACTGAGTTAATAATTTGTCATCCTGTCAACGCGATTGAGGCGTTCCTCGCCGCGCTCGCCGCCACGCTGACCCAATCAGGCATCCGATCCCAGTGCCAGGTCCACCAGATGGATCGTGCCGCTAACTCCGTCGACAGGCTGCTCAGGAAGGACGTGTTTCTCGCCAAGATAGCCCTGCCTGCGAGCCTGTTGATAGCTGGCTCGCGTGGTAAGGCCTCGCGTGCCCTGAGTCTTGTTCTGCTTCTCAAGCTTGGCCGCCAGATTGACCGTGTCGCCGATCACCGTGTACTCAAGTCGACTGCCGTGCCCAAGTATGCCGAACAGCACCGGACCACTTGCCATCCCGGCGCCGACGTCAGGTGCCGGCTGGCTTTTGGACTGGCGCTGGACCCGCCACTGGTCGACCGCTACTAGGATGGCATCGATGGCGTGCAAGGCATTGGCCGCATGGCGATCGTCGGCAGTGACCGCGCCAAAGCTGGCAAGGATGCCGTCACCCATGAACTTGTCTATGCTGCCGCCGTGCGCTTTGACAATCGGCACAACCAGGCTCTGGTATTCACCCAGCAACTGGATCAGTGCCGATGGCTGTAGCATGGCAGCCGCCTGAGTGAAGCCGCGCATATCGAGGAACACAATCGACGCGTCGCGCAGTTCGGCGTGGCCGGCCATGATGTTTGCTTCGAAGTCGGTGATTCGATTGGCCACGGAATCGTCAAAGAATAGCGACAGGTCCGCAACCGCCTGCTGGCCCCTGACGGCCCTGACCACAAAGCCGCGCGCCCTGGCCAAGGCCAACGCCAGCACCGCGCTGACGATCAGGATGGATAGGAGCTTGTCCAATTCCGCGCCGTAGTGAATCTGGGTCGAGCGCAATGCGGTGACATAGTCCCAGGTGATAGGGTTGCCGCTCGCGTGTGTCAGCGCGTAGTGCAGCAACAGCAGCCAGCCCAACGTCGCCGTGAGGCCCGACAGTGCCACCCAGAGCGGTTCGAAGCGCAAGGCACGCAAGGCGATCAGGCTGAAGATATAGGCGAATTCGGTGGTTTTCAGGTACATCTGGGCTGGTTGCTCGTACTGCAGGTGGTAGGCCCAGATGACGAAGATCAGGACCGCCATTTCGGCCACCACGCTCAGTCCCACCATCCAGTTGGCCAGTTGCCCGGTCATGGCAAGGTAGAGCCGGACCAACGCCAGCACCGCGAACAGCGAGATGCCGAGCGGTACCGCGCGTATGGGCGCGTCGGGTGAAAAGCCCGGGGGAGTTTCGAGATACAGGACCGCGAACAGGAGCAACACCAGCAGTTGCAATGACGTCACCAGCAACTCACTCAGGTACTGTTCGCGCTCCAACTCCCGCCGAACGCGTGGCGGCAATTGCATACCCTGGCCAAACGCGGAGAGCTTCGCTGCGAGTCTCGCCGCGATCCTTGCCGCGATGCGCTGCGATTGCTGCCGGTGCGGCGCTGGCACCATCTGTCCTTCCTCTTGCATCGCCCTGTCCCGCGGCCGCCGCTCAGGATGCGGCGGACTTGAGGCTGCCGCCCGCGATCCGCGTGCAGGTGCCGGCGGGCAGCATCAGCCATTCGTCGGCGGCGGCATCGTAGCGGGCGCGGCCAGCGCAAGCGTGCAGTGCGGTGCCGCAGTCGTTCTTGCCTGCCCTGGCCACGCCGAAGCACCGTTCACGGTCCAGGGCAAAATGTGCCGAGGAACTGGCCAGCAGATGCGTGTTCTGCCTGATCGCAAGCCCGACGGCAGCGAGCGCGCTCGCGATCACCAGGGCGTTTCCGATTCGGTGGGTCATGCTTTCTCCTTCAGGCAGTCGGCAGTTCAGCACGACTGGTCCGGGTTGTCCCTGCCTATGAATGCGGGGCGCCGGGAGTCGCAACGGCCTGGCCAAGCCGACGCTGGAGCCGTTGCGCGAACGCGATGGTGACGCACATCGTGCCGAAGGCTATCCACGCATACGGCCACAGCAGCGGCATGCCAACCAGCAGCAGCCCATCGTTCCCGCCGGGGATCAGCAGACTGCCCCAGCCCATGATGGCGCCGCCGATGAAGCAACGCAGACATTGCGCAAAGGAAATCCCGGTACCTTCCAGGCGGCCGGCGCTCATCCCGCCAAGGACAGCACCGGCGAGCAAGCCCAGCGACAGCAATGCCCGTGCCGGCAACATGCCGGCGCCGCCACGCGCCAGTTCGGCCAGCACCTCGGTGTATGACCAGGCCCCCGCCAGCAACAGGAGCAGCAGGAATGTGAGTCCGATCACCGTAGTGGCGTGGTGCGGCGACCAGATCCGCGCGCCAGCGCGTTCATGCCATCTTTGCCCCAGGGATGCAAAAGCGCATTTTCGTCTCACCCGGAGCCACGGACGGAGCAGCCGCCACCCGACGTAGAGAAGGAAAAGCACGGTCAGCAGCGGCGCAGCGCGCCACACCGGCGAAGTGGCGGCGAGCACCGGGCGCTCCGCCTGGGGCCACAGCGCAAGCAGCCCCACGCAGCCCACGTAGTATCCGACGGGCGTTGCAGCGTACGCCCATTGCCCGCTGCCCAGCCTGGCGACGGCGCCGAATACGCACGCGCCATTGATAAAGGCGCCCAGTCCGAGCAGGGCGCCTCCCAGGACGGTCAAGGCATCGACCGGATAGCCAGATGGCATAGCCGGAAGCAGATCCAAGCGCTGCGCGATCAGCAGCCCGCCACCTACGTACAGCGCGGCTTCCGCCATGGCAAGGAGGCGCTTGCAACTGCGCGATGACGTGATCTCGCGGACCGCGGCAACCGCACAGGTTGCGCCGCGCTGGATGGCGAATCCCATCACGGCGGCGCAAAGCAGGGCGCCGCCAAAGGAGGGGCTCAGCAGCATGAGTTTCATGGGCGTTTCCTCCTTGAGGAATCCGCGCTGACGGCCGCGTGTGCGCTGCGTTGGTTCAGAGAAATTCCTGGTCCAGGTCTACGCTGCACCGTTCACCGATTGCGGTGTAGTTCTGCTGCAACCAGCGCCCGGCTTCGTCCCTGCCCTGATCGCGCAGGTAGCAAAGAAAGTCCCAGTCGGCGTTGAGCTTGCTGGAGACGCCGAGCGCCATCATGGTCTGGTCCGAGCGGATCGAGTGGATCAGCATTTCCTTCATTTCCCCGTGTTTGACCTTGCCATCCTGGATGAGCTTGGTGACGAAGCTGATCGCGCGCAGTTCGCGGATCAACGAGGAGTTGAAGCTGACCTCGTTGATCCGATTGAGGATCTCCGCGGCGGTCTTCGGCACGCCCTTGCGCACGATGGGATTGATATGGACGATCACCACATCCCGTGCACCACAGTTGTAGATCAGCGGGAAGATGGCGGGGTTACCGACATAGCCGCCATCCCAGTAGTGTTCCCCGTCGATTTCCACCGCCCGAAACAGGAACGGCAGGCAGGCTGAAGCCAGCACCGCCTTCAGGCAGATGTCTTCGCGCGAGAACACGCGTACTTTTCCGGTCTCGACATTGGTCGCGCACAGATAAAGGTGGATCGGGCAGTGCTGGTTAAGCGCGTCAAAGTCGACATGGCGGGCGAGGACGTCGCGCAGCGGGTTGAAGTTGAGCGGGTTGAACTGGTAGGGCGACAGCACCCGCAGCATGATGTCCGTCAGCAGGTACATCGGCGAATAGTCGAGCCCGTAACCGTTGTGCAGCAAGTTTTCCCATGGCAGTTTGCGGAACGGGCTGCTGGCGCGCGCGGTGCTGGCAACGTCCCGCCAGAAGTCGTGCAGGGCGGTGCGGGCGCGTGGCGGCCCACCCTGAAGCAGGCCGTACGCGAGCACTGCGGCGTTCATCGCGCCGGCGCTGGTGGCGCTGACGCCCTCGATCGCAAGCCGGCCGTCTTCGAGCAGACGGTCCAGAACGCCCCAGGCAAAGGCACCATGGGCTCCCCCGCCTTGCAGCGCCAGCGTGACCGGCTTTACGGCTTGGCCAGCTTCGCCGGGATCTTGCATTCCAGGATCGGTCGACATGTCTTGTTCCTCAGTGCTGAGTCCAGCCACCATCCATTGCGAGTGCGGTGGCGGTCATCGAGGCTGAATTGTCCGAGGCCAGAAACACGGCCAGGGCGGCGAGTTCATCAATCCGCACGAACTCCTTGCGCGCCTGGTGCACCAGCATGACATCGCGCACGACGTCGGCGGCCGAGATCCGGTGCGCGCGCGCCTGGTCGGCAATCTGCTGTTCCACCAGCGGCGTCTTGACATAGCCGGGGCAGATCGTATTGCTGGTAACCCCATACTCGGCCGTCTCCAGCGCCACAGCCTTGGACAGCCCGATCAGCCCGTGCTTGGCGGCAACATACGGCGCCTTGAACGGCGAGGCCACCAGGCCGTGGGCGGAGGCGATATTGATGATGCGGCCCCAGCGCCTGGCCTTCATGCCGGGCAGGACGGCCTTGATCAGGTGGAACGCCGAGGACAGGTTGATGGCAACGATAGCATCCCACCTGTCGTCCGGCATCTCTTCGGTCGGGGCCACATGCTGGACGCCCGCGTTGTTCACGATGACGTCAACCTTGCCGAACTCAGATGCAGCGAATTCGGCCATTTCTCGAACCTGGCGAGGCTGGCTCATATCCGCCGGCGAATAGCGCACGCGCACGCCATGTTCGCGCTCCAGTCCCGCACGCGTGGCTTCAATATTGTCGGCATCGCCGAAGCCGTTCAGCAGGACGTCGGCGCCATGGGCGGCGAAGGCGCGCGCAATGCCGAGCCCGATACCGCTGCTGGATCCGGTGACGATGGCGGATTTTCCTTCAAGCATGATGATCTCCTGTCAGCGTGGGTGCGGGAGTCGCGTGGAGCGCCCGTGGTATCCCCGAAAGGTCAGGTGCTGCGATGGGGGTGGCCGACGCATCCGGCGCGTGTGGGCGGTGCGGTGGCAGTGTCTCGCGTGGCAACTCGTCTGCCTCGCTGGTGCGTGTAAAGCGCAGGTGAGTGATGTCGGTCGGGAAAAACATGGACCAGCTCCACTCGGCCCAAAGGCGCAGCTTGCGGCCGAGCGTCGGCATGCGCATCAGGTACACCGCACGCCAGGCCAGCCAGGCCGGCAACCCTGAGAAGCTGAAGCCATAGACCTGGGCAACGCCCTTCATATGCCCGATGCTGGCCATCGCGCCCTTGCTCTGGTACGAGAACGGCTTGCTCTCACGCTGTTCGAGGTGGCCGGCGAGGTTGTGGGCAAGCTGGCGCGCCTGGGCCACGGCGAACTGCGCGGTTGGCAGCGAATCCTCGTCGGTGGCAGCGTTGGCAACCCGCGCGCAATCGCCGATGGCCCACAGTCCGGGCATGCCGCGCACTGACATATCCGGGTTGGTCTCGATGCGTCCGCGCAGGGTGGCCAGCGCGAGATTGCGCTCCAGGGTGGTGACCAGCGGGTTTGGCCTGATGCCGACGGTGCAGATCACCGTTGCCCCCTCGATCGTTTCGCCGTCAGCCAGCACCACCGTGTCGGCTTCGAAGCGGGCGGCCCGGGTACCGAGCCTGAGTCGGATGCCGCGAGCGGTCATATGGCGTGCCGCGGCCAAGCCAAGCGAGGCGGGCAGCTCGGGAAGCAGTTGTCCGGTGTCATGGAGCAGCGTCACCGCCAGCTCTTCGCGCTTCACGCGCGGGTAGAAGCGCCGGATGCTGCAAAGATAATCGGCGAGTTCACCGGCAACCTCCACACCCGAGAAGCCCCCGCCCACCACGATGAAATGTCCCAGCCGCCGGCGCAGGACGAGGTCCGACTCCAGTTCCATGCGGGCCAGCTGGCGCAGGACGCGGTTGCGGATAAACAGGGCGTCACCCACAAGCTTCAGGGGCAGGGCGTGCTCGGCCATGCCTGGCACCAGGTCGAGATTCGCACGGGTGCCGAAGGCAAACACCAGATGGTCGAAGGGAATTTCGCGCAGGCCCGCCAGGGTCGTGCAGGACAGCTTGCCCTGTGCGTAGTTGACGTCCTGCACAGTGCCCATGATGAACTGGGTCCGCCTGAGCATCTGGCGGATCGGCACGATCACGTGTTCAGGGAAGACCGAGGCACCCACCACCTCGGCCAGCATCGGGTTGAAGGTGGTGTAGCTTTCGTCGCTGACGAGGATCAGCCGGTGAGTCATCGGCAGTAGCTTCTCCAGCGTCTGGGCCAGCGTGGTGCCGGCGAATCCACCACCGATGATGACGATGTTGTTCTCTGCAAGCATGACGGTTCCTTTCGCCCTGGCGCGGCGCCTGGGGCTTTCGAGCTAATGGCTGCCCTTGCCGCGCAGCAGGAAGCGGTCGATCAGGTGGTCCAGCGACAGGCGGCCGGGGCCGTGCAGCATCGTGACCAGCAGCAGGAGCCCCCAGTACTGGTGGTCTTTCAGGCCAACTTCGCCCAATCCCGGATACGAGATCACCGCGACCATGTTGAAGACGAACAAGGCAAGCGCGGCCGCCCGCGTACCGAGGCCGAGCACGAGCAGCACCGGCAGGCACAGCTCCGCGGCAGTGCCAAGATAGGCGGCCAGGGTCGGGCTCAGCAGTGGTACGGCGTACTCGCTTTCAAACAACGCAAGCGTGGTTGACCAGCTGGCGAGCTTGGTCAGCCCGGACTGGAAGAACACCAGGCCGATCAGTACCCGTATGCCGAGATCGAGCACGGGAGTGAGCATTTCCAGTAGACGGATCGCCGCCTGCCCGGCTGCGATGACGCGCGAAGTCTTTGCGCCGGCAACATGCAGTGGCGCGGACGACAAGGGGGTGGTGCATTTCATTTGGGCTACCTCACGAAGCGGTCAGGAATTTGGGGCGCGTCCGGGCAGCCGTGACCCACGTGTCACGGCGTTCCGCTGCGGGCTGGGGTGCCGCTCAGGCCGGGTGGGCCGCCTTGGCGGCCGGGCTGAGCTCGCCGCTCTTGCCACCTGGCTTGGCGAACTCGGACGTCTGCAAGCGGCCTCCTGAAATCTTTTCGCAAGTGCCCGTGGGAACCAGGATCCAGGCTTCCGCGTCGCGGTCCATTTTGGCCGTGGCGGCGCAGGAACTCTTGCTGGTGCCGCAGTCGTTCTTGCCAGCCTTGGCAATGCCCGCGCATTTTTCATTGCTGCCTGCCGCTGCCATGGCCTGGGAGGTGGCGCCGGCAATGCCAAGTGCCAGCATGCCTGCAATTGCGCCGCGGATGATTTGATCGCTGTTCATGATGCACACTCCGTATTCGGTTGGGTTCAGGACAGGAGGGATACCTGTCTCTGGACTGCAGTATGGAAAGGCGAGCTCACGCTTGTTTCGCTCAAATTTCAAATTTTCTTCACGACGGCGTGGGTGGTGACAGGCCGCAGCCATGGCCACGCCGGCGGAGGGCTTTCCATCCACGAAATGCGTTCTAGAATGGTTCAGTGGCTCCCACGCCGCAAACCGGGCGGCAAGGACGGTCATGCCGATATCCCGCAGGTTTCAAGATGAGGTAAAGCCATGTCGCGCCAGGTTCTGGTGATCGAGGACGACGCAGATATCGCCGAACTGGTACGGCTGCAGGTGAGCGGCCTGTCTTGCGACGTGAAAGTGATCAACCATGGCAGGGCGGGACTGGAAGAGGCACTGAGCCGTCCCTATGACCTGGTCATCCTGGACCTGATGCTGCCGGGTGCCGACGGGCTGGAAATCTGCCGGCGTCTGCGTGCAGAACCGCGCTATACCCCCATCCTCATGCTCACGGCACGCTCTACTGAACTGGACCGGGTGCTGGGACTGGAGATGGGCGCCGACGACTACCTGACCAAGCCCTTCAGCGTCCTGGAGCTGACCGCGCGGGTCAAGGCGATCTTCCGGCTGGTCGACACCCTGGCCAACCCGCCATCGGGTGGCCCCAGGGCAGTGCAGGTCAAGGCCCTGCACATCGATATCGACAAGCGTGAAGTGAGCGTGCGCGGCGCACCTATCTGCCTTACCGCCAAGGAATTCCAGCTGCTCCTCTACTTTGCCAGCAATCCGGGGCGCGTCTTCAGCCGCGCCCAATTGCTGGATCAGGTCTGGGGCTATAGCCATAGTGGCTACGAGCACACCGTAAGTTCGCACATCAACCGACTGCGCGCCAAAATCGAGCTCGACCCCAACGAGCCAGAGTACATCCAGACCGTATGGGGCGTGGGCTACAAGTTCAGCAACGCGTAGCGGGGGAAGAGAAAAGAAGGGGGAAGGGGGCTACATGTTCCAAACCCTGTACGGGAGACTGGCGGTGGTGCTGATGGCGGTGTTCATTACCATCGGTGCGCTGATGATCCTCGCCTCTCAGAAGATGATCGAGACGCAGCGCCTGATCGAACTGGCGACCGACCTCATCATCGGTACGGTGGCCTTCAGCCTGGTGGCGGCGCTGATCGTGTTTCGGCTGTTGACGGTGCGGCTACGCGTGCTGTCGGAAGCCATCGAGACATTCCGGGTGGGCGGTTTCTCCACGCCGGTGCGACTGGCGCAAGACGGCCGTGCGGACGACGAGATCCAGAAGCTCAGCACGGCCTTCGAGGAAATGTCCGAGCGTATCGTCACGCAGTTCGCCCAGCTGTCACAGGTGGACCAGCAACGGCGCGAGTTGCTTGCCAATGTCTCCCACGATCTGCGTACGCCGCTCGCATCAATGCAGGGTTACCTGGAAATGCTGCTGCTGAAGGCCGAAGAGCTGACGCCCGAAGACCGCAATCGCTACCTGCAGGTGGCCACCAGGCATTGCGAGCGGCTTGGCAAGCTGGTGCAGGACCTATTTGACCTGACCAAGCTGGAAGCGCGGGAGGTTCAGCCGCGCCTGGAGAGCTTCCCGTTGTCGGAACTGGCGCAGGACGTGGTCCAGAAGTTTGCTCTGGCGGCAAACAAGCGCGGACTGGCCCTGCTGGCGACATCGGGTCCCGGGTGCCCGCCAGTGAATGCCGATATCGGCATGATCGAGCGGGTGCTGGAAAACCTGATCGAGAACGCCATGCGCTATACGCCTGCTGGCGGAGAAATCAGCGTCGATGTCCAGGCCGCCGGGGAGCGCGTCGAACTGACCGTGCGCGATACCGGCCAGGGCATAGACGCGAGCCAGGTACAGGGTGTGTTCGACCGCTATTACCGGGTGGAGCGGACGGAGTCTGACAATGGCAGCAACGTCGGTCTCGGGCTGGCCATCAGCCGGCGCATAGTCCAGTTGCACGGCGGCGAGATCCGTGTGCGCAGCGCGCTCGGCAAGGGCACCGCCTTTACGATCGACCTGGCGCGGGGATAAGGCAGGCGGCGCACGCGTCGAAGTCAATGATGGTCGCGTCCAGGATGCGTCGCTGGATAAAGTCGGCCAGCGCGAAGCCGTGCGCAGCCTGCAGCGCCTGTTGATATGCCGGCTCGAGCGCGGCACCGCCATCCAGTGCCTCGAGCATGGTGTATTCGCCGACCGACAGGGACTGCACTTCAACCACAAAGCCGCTGCGCCTGACCAGCAGCCAGTCGCCGCCGATGTCGACGTCGATCTCGGTATCGTCGGCTGTATCCGGCTGGTTGGCCCGCCAGATATGCAGTACAGGAAACGGCGACGCGAGCAAGCGGCAGGCTGGGTTCAGCGTCAGGCGCAGGACTGCGGCATCGGCCTCGGCGAGCGCGCCCAGGCGGTTGAGCGCGAGCGGCTCGGCATCTGCCGCGTGGAACACCTCATGCATGAGCCATTCGAGCCTCGCCACATCGGGCAGGTAGCGCAAGCCCGCCGCCGGCCCGAATTGCGCGAGGAAGTTGGGAAAGCTCTTGCCGAAGCGCTGGATGTCGCCACTGGTAGATGGGCAGGCCCGGATATACCGGGCCGCCGTGGCATCGAAGAAAGATTCGCCCACCAGGCGCTCGATCACGGGGAATACGGCGCGCAGGGCCTCGCACAAGTTGTGGCGCACGTTGCTGGCATAGATGCCGAGGCACCGCTGCCCGTCAATGGCGCCGCCAACGATGTGGTCGGACAGTGCAGCCGTGTCCTGCTCGAGCACCGCCCGGGCAAAGCAACCCTGGATTTCATGCAATGAAGGCATCGTCGGTCTCCAGCATCTGGTCGGCCCTGCGGGCTTCTTCGAGCAGTACCTCGAGCGGGGGAATGTCGGTATCCCACTCGATCAGGGTGGGAACCGGGCCAAAGCGGGCGAGCGCATGCCGATAGAGGCTCCATACCGGCTCCGCCACACGCTGGCCATGGGTGTCGATCAGCATGCCGCCGCTGTGGTCAAAGCCGGCCAGGTGGATCTCGTTCACGGCGCCCACGGGAATCGCATCGATATAGCCCGATGCATCGGTGCCGTGGTTGACCGCGTTGACGTAGATGTTGTTGACGTCAAGGAGGATGCCACAACCGGTTCGCGCCACCAGCGCCGCGATGAATTCAGGCTCGGGAATCGTCGAGTGGGTGAACCGGAGATAGCTGGTGATGTTCTCCACCAGCAACTGCTGTTGCAGGTAGTCTTGTACTTCCGCCACGTGCCCGCACACGATGGCGAGCGACTCCTCGGTGTAGGGCAGGGGCAGCAGGTCGTTAAGGTAGCGGCCTCCGATGCGGCCCCAACTCAGGTGTTCGGATACCAGCCCTGGCTGGAAGCGCCGGATCAGTGCAGCCAGACGCTGCAGGTGTGCGCGATCCGGCCGGTCCGTAGCGCCCAGGCACAGGCCGACCCCGTGCAGGCTCAGCGGGTAGGTAGCCCGTACCTGCGCGAGGTAGTGAAGGGGCTGACCGCCATCACCGAAGTAGTTTTCACTATGGACTTCGAACCATCCTGTGGGCGGTGTTTCCGTCAGGACCTGCCGATAGTGTGGCGCGCGCAAGCCGATCCCGGCGCCGGACGGGACGGGGGCTCCCAGATTCGGGTGGAGGCTGGTGGTTGGCATCGGAGGTCCTGTCGGTGGCGATTTCACTCAGTGTCACTCTGGCCGACAAAGATCACGAAACTCTCACGCGGCGTTCAATTAAATCCGTCGATTAGCGCCAATGGGCAGGCGAGGGCGTGTTTCCGCGGCACTGGTTGGTGGCGGGATCGTGGGCTATGTTAGGAAGGGCTCGCGCCGGCATGTCACGCGTGGGTGGCACAGACGCGGCATTCCTCGACAGTGGCTGGGCAAGGTGTAAGGCAAAGGCCATTTTGTTGGGATACGAGTCTGCACGGACGGGGGCGGAACCGGAAAGGATATCAAGATGCGCCTGAGAGGAAAGCTGCTGCTGCCGCCGGCGTTGATCAGCGTAGTGCTGATTGGCTACCTCTTGCTTGGCTGGGTGCCTGGCGCCGGCCCACCCGGCACACGCACTGGCATCGCACTGGTTGCGGCAATCGGGCTGGCGCTGCTGCTCGGCGTCCTCGCACTTGCCATTCACGTCTACTTGGGACGTCCGCTCGGCGCGCTGCTGCGCAACTGTGCCGCGTCCGAGGCCACACGCGATGATGGCATCGGCCGCGGCACACCCAATGAATTTCATCAGATTCGCCAGCTCGTCATGGACCTGCGTGCCCGCGCAGAGTCCTCGCAAAGCGCGCTGGCGTTGTCGGTGGAACAGCGCCAACAGCAGGAAATCGCGCTGCGTTCCAGCGAAGAGCGCTATGCCTTGGCCATGCGCAGCGCCGATGACGGCCTGTGGGAATGGAATTTCCAGACCAACCAATTCCACCTGTCGCAACGCTGGAAGGCCATGCTCGGCTTTGAAGAAAACGAAATCCCGGACAGCCTGCAGGCCTGGAAGGAACGGGTGCATCCCGCCGATTTGCTGGCCGTCGAGCAAGCGTTGGCACGGCATATCGAAGGGGCCAGCCCGCGTTATCAACAACAGTGCCGATTACTGCACAAAGACGGACAGTATCGGTGGGTCAATTCCCTGGGCAGCGCCATTCGCCATGCCAACGGCAAGGCATTGCGGCTGGTCGGCCTGGATACCGATGTGACCCGGATCAAGCGCGTCGAGGACATTCTCAGGCACATCGTCGAAGGCACCGCCGGCACGTGTGGCGACGAATTCTTTCGCGCCCTGGTGCGCCACTTCGCCGCCGCGCTGGACGTCCCCTGCGCCTTCGTCACTGAATGTACGGGGTGGCCACCACGGCGGGTCCACACGCTGGCCTTCTGGTTCAAGGACGACTTTCGCGACAACGTCGAATATGACCTGGCCGGTACGCCTTGCGAAGCCGTTTTCGAGCACGGCGCGCCGGTGTTCTATCCGGAAGGGATTGGCAATCTGTTTCCGCGGGAGCAGGGCTTTGAATGCTATTACGGCTTGCCGATCCAAGACAGCCGGGGCAAGGTGATCGGGCATATGGCCTTCCTCAATATTCGAAAGATGAAAGAGGAAGAAGTCTTGATGGATTACGTGTACCGCATCTTTACCGCGCGCGCCGCCGCCGAGATCGAGCGTAAGGCCGTTCTCGAACACCTGACGCGAGCGCAGGCAGCGTCCGGCGCCGGGTAGTGCCGTGACCAGCGGCGTGATACACAGCGCCGGCACGCAGCTACTTAACATCTCCGCCCGATACGGCGTTCTTGCCCGCATGGGGCTGAGCGCGACCAAGCCACCAAAGGCATCACCGGTCGACTCTTGCCGGCGCGATGGTGCGCCGTGACGAAAATTTGAACTTTGGCGGATGGAAGCGTGAGTTCTGTTGCACACACTACGGACCAAGGACAGCGCGTCAGTCTGTCCGAGACGAAACCCGTGATGGCCCCGTCATGACCATGTCGAGGCGCGTGACAAGGAGATGGAAATGCTCAAGAAAGTCGTATTGCTCGTTGCGGCCGGTGCCGCGCTCAGTGCCGGTGTCGCCAATGCTGCCATCGGGATGCGGGATATTTATACCGATGGCGCTGTGATGGGGCCGCGAGACCCCTATACCGATGCTGGTAGAGCTATTACCGAAAGGCGGGATGTGTTTATGGATGGCGCGAGAATCACCAACCGCGATGGGTACATCGAAGAGAGCTCACAAAGGTAATTGCCGACTGACTTGAAGAAGTACCCCAAGTGATGGGCGCGCCCTCTTTGCGACCATTTGCGAGCCCCCCGAAGGATCCCTTTGCGGGGGTGTTCCATTTTGAAGGCCACGGTGCATCGGGTACAGGAAGGCGCGTTTGACGACGCCGTCGCGCACATGGCCAGTGTGTTGCTGTTGATGCCTGTCGAGGCCGTGAGCAGACGACGCCCTTGACGATGGCCAGCCCAAGCCCGAGGCTCTGCCGGGCTGTCGCTGCGCGCCCCGTCGGCACGGTAGAAGCGGTCAACCAGGCGGTTGGCACCTCTAAACACAAATCTTCTGCCAAGCCCTGTCTCCGCCTTACGGCAGCGCCGGCCTCGCTTTCGCCCACATGCTGCGGCCAACCGCGCGCTAACCAATCGAGCCTAGGAACGCATCCAGACCAACATTCCATAGAACAGCACCGCCAGGAAAAGGGTCTCCGGCACCATCAAAGCCACGGGCTTCCAGCCCACACCGCCACCAGCACGGCGGCCGCTTGTTCGCCCAGGTGGGACCCCACGCGATGCGGATCGGGATGATGCTGCCGGTCAGCCCGGCGGTGCCCGAAGCGACCCGCTCGCGCGTCCCGCCGCAGGCTGACGGAGGGCCGATTGCAGGTTTGGCAGAGTTGGGAAGTTTGGTAGCCCCGCTGCCGCGCCGCTTCAATTCTTGAATTCGTGCGGCGCATCGTATATTTTCGAGGGGCATTCCGGTGGTTGCCGGCCGTGCCGGCCGGTGCCTGTCACGATGATCGGGTTCATACAAGCCGCACTCGATAACGCATGCCCGGAACAAGGGCTGTCAACCCCGTCCGCGCAGTGCGCGCGTGACCCTGCGCAGTTGCTTATCGCTGCCGCCTTGCTCCTGCCCATCAGAAAGGAGCTGCCATGGATGCAGTCCGGACATTGCTCGAAACCCAGCCGCTGCTCACGCTGTTCCTCACGGTTGCACTTGGCTATGTCATCGGCGAGATCAATATCAAGGGCGTGTCGCTCGGTTCGGGCGCGGTGCTGTTCGTGGGGCTGGCGATCGGCGGGTTCGCGCCGAAGTCCGCGCCGCCTGCCATCCTTGGCACCCTAGGGCTGCTGCTCTTTCTCTATGGCATTGGGATCCAGTACGGGGAGCAGTTTTTTAAGGGTCTGACCAGCCCAGATGGCATCAAGGCCAACGCCGCTGCGGTCCTTGGCGTGGTTGGCTCCGGACTGGTCGCGGTTGCGTTGGTGCCGCTGGTCGGCGTAAAGCTCGACGAGTCGCTAGGCATGTTCGCCGGCGCGGGCACCAGTACGGCAAGCCTGCAGGCCGCGATGGCGGCGATGAAGAGCGACGGCGCCGCGGTGGGCTACAGCGTCGCGTACCCGGTCGGCGTGGCAGGGCCGATCCTGTTTCTGTATGCCCTCACCGCGCTGCTCAAGCCGAATATCGTGCGGCCGCCACCAAAGCTGATTGAGACCGCCGAGATTGCGCTGACAAACCCGGCGTTTATCGGCGTGCGGCTGTCGGAGGTGGTAGCGCGCCTACCGGACGGGGTGGCGATTGCCGCCGTGCGTCGCGCCCACCACAACCACCCGTCCGCCGACGACCTAGTCCTGCAGGCCAACGACGTGCTGCTCGCGACCGCCACCGACCCGGCCGTGCTGCGTGAAGCCACCTCGCTGTGCGGGGAACTGCAGCCGGGCCGCATGACGAGCCATCGCGAAGACCTGGACTATATGCGCGTGTTCGCCTCAAGCCGGCTCGTGGTCGGGCACACGCTGCGCGATATCCGTTTTCCCGAAGGCATGGTCTGCTCGATCGCCCATGTGCGGCGCGGCGATGCGGACCTGATGCCCCGCGATGACCTCACCCTCGAGTTCGGTGACCGCGTCGGCCTGCTGGTCAATCGCGCCCACATGAAGCCGATTCGCGCGCTGTTTGGCGACTCCATCAAGGGCACCGCCGAACTGAGCTTTATCTCGATCGGCATCGGCGCGGCCCTCGGGCTGCTGGTGGGGCTGATCCCGGTGCCGATTCCCGGCGTCGGCACGCTGGCGCTGGGGCTCGCCGCGCTGCTGCTGGTTGCGCTCGTGCTCGGCCGGGTGCGCCGTCTCGGGCCGTTCGTCTGGGCCATGCCGCTGTCGGCCAACCTGGTCCTGCGCAACTTCGGGCTGACCATCTTCCTCGCACAGGTAGGCATTGCATCCGGGCCGAAGTTCTTCGCCACCATCGGCGTGACCGGGGTGTCCTTCCTGATCTATGGCGTGGTGATTCTGCTTGCGCTGCTGCTGATTACTGCGATCTTCTGCCTCTGGGTCTTCAGGCTGCCGTTCGACCTGGCGGTGGGCGTGATCTGCGGCGCGACCGGCAATCCCGCCATCCTTGCCTTTGCCAACCGCGTCGCGCCCACCGACCGGCCCGACCTCGGCTACTCGATGATCTTCCCGTCAATGACCATCGTGAAAATCCTGTTCGTACAGGTCGCCGCCACACTGGCTGGCGGATAGTGCAGGGCAACCTGGGCGAAGCGCGCCATGCGATTCGCCGCGGAGACACATCATGGAAATCGCCGTTTTCAGCGCAAAGTCCTACGATCGTCAACATCTCGATGCCGCGAATGCGGCCGAAGGCCATCAGCTCAAGTACTTCGAAGTTCCCTTGGACAGTGAGACGGTGGGCCTCGCCGCGGGCCACGGCGCAGTGTGCATCTTCGTCAATGACCGGGCCGATGCGACCGTGCTGGAAGCGCTCGGACGCGGCGGCACCAAGCTGGTCGCGCTGCGCTGCACGGGGTTCAACAACGTCGACCTGAAAGCCGCGCAGGCGCTCGGGATCAAGGTAGTGCGCGTTGTCGACTACTCGCCCAACGCGGTCGCCGAGCACGCGGCGGCCCTGCTGATGGCGGTCAACCGCAAGATCCACCGAGCCTACAACCGCACGCGGGACTTCAATTTCTCGCTTGAAGGCCTGATGGGCTTCGACCTGTGCGGCAAGACCGTGGCCGTGATCGGCACCGGCAAGATCGGGCGCGTGTTTGCGAAAATCATGGTTGGGTTCGGTTGCAACGTGATCGGCTACGACAAGTACCCGTCCCCGGAATTCGAGGCCCTTGGTGGACGCTACGCGTACGAGGGAGAAATCGGCGCAAGCGCGGACTGCATCTCGCTGCACTGCCCGCTCACGCCCGAGACCTATCACATCATCAACGCCGAAACGCTGTCGCGCGCCAAGCCGGGAGCCTTGCTCATCAACACTAGCCGCGGCGGGCTGATCGACACGGAAGCAGTCATCGAAGCGCTCAGGAGCGGGCAACTCGGCGGGCTGGCGATCGACGTGTACGAGCAGGAGGCGGACCTGTTCTTCCGCGACCTGTCCGGCACCATCGTCGACGACTCCGTGCTGCAGCAGCTAATCACCTTTCCTAACGTGATCGTGACCGGGCACCAAGCCTTCCTCACGCGCGAGGCCGTGACGACCATTTGCGAAACAACCTTGCGCAGCGTGACGGAGTTCGAAAGCGGCAAGTCGCTCACGAACGAAGTCGGCGCCAGTTGAACACGGCTGTCGGCCTCATGTCGCGCCCCGCTAATGGCTTAAACCGCTCCCCGAAAAGCCCGCCGCCCAATCCACGATCGCGCGCACTCGAGACGCCAGATGCCGGGAGAACGAATACAGCACCACCGGCAAATCTGG
This sequence comes from Cupriavidus sp. FW305-F7, assembly GCF_058782875.1. Taxonomy (NCBI): domain Bacteria; kingdom Pseudomonadati; phylum Pseudomonadota; class Betaproteobacteria; order Burkholderiales; family Burkholderiaceae; genus Cupriavidus; species Cupriavidus sp. FW305-F7. The sequence goes on from NZ_JBYSYC010000032.1 coordinate 44,892, forward strand.
CCACCGCCACGGCGCCAACAACTGCGACCAGCCGGCCAGCACGGATCGTGCAGCGTTCCGTGCGCGGCTAGCGAATCGGGACTGGCACACAGCACCTCCGGCACATCCGCCAACCGCTGACCACCAGAGACGAATCGCGCGGATGACCGCGCACACCTCGCGGTAGATCCTATCGCCCAGCAGGTCGACCAGCCGGGTCGCCGCTGGTGACGAGCAAGTCGAGCTGGGGATAACGGTCGCAGTACCAGGACGTGCTGCTCGAAGCGGCGCCCTGGCAGCGTGCGGCCGCTTGCTCCATCCCACGAATCGGTGCTGGCCTGTTCAGCATGACAGTGGCCGCGTGGGGTAAGGCGATGTCTAGAAATATTCTTGCCACTCCGGGGTCGGCTTGCCATCTTGTAGCGCTATTGCGGTTGCGAAACATCCACGGGGCAGATCACCGTCGAAAAGGACCCACAGCCTCGAAATGACTAGCATGTGCGGCGGCGGCAATGTCATTGTGCGCGGCAGGGCAGTTATCTCCGGAATGATTGCCGGCGACTTGCTGGTCGACGGGGGAACGGTAGAACTGCGCAGCATGGTGAAAGGCTCTGTGTACGAAGGCAGCGGCCAGTTCCACGGTGGGCCGACTGCGCAAATCATGGGAAAGCGCATCAGGCGATCCGTGGCAGCGTAAGACCCGGCCTCTGGCCACGGCTTCTGTAGCGCTTGGCATGAAATGCAAAGTCGATGGAATCTGTTGCAAAGCGCCGGCACGCGCCCGGTTCTACATTGGTCTCCATACGCGGCGCACCTCGCGCCGCCCTTGACCCAGGAGACTAAAGCTGTGGAAAAAATTGTCCGGATGTACGAGATCGGCGGGCCGGAAGTGCTGCGCTATGAAAGCACTGAAGTGGGCGACCCCGGCCCCGGCCAGGTACGCATCCGCCACGTGGCGGTTGGCCTGAACTATGCAGATACGTATTTCCGCAACGGGACTTACCGCGTGCCGCTGCCCTCGGGCATGGGCGTGGAAGCGGCTGGCGTGGTGCAGGCGATCGGCCCGGACGTCACCAATGTTGCCGTCGGCGATCGCGTGACCTATACCGGCTTCATCAATACCCTGGGCGCGTACAGCACCTCGCGCCTGGTGCCCGCCGCAGCGCTGATCCGCCTGCCTGAGACGATCAGCTTCGAGACCGCGGCGGCCATGACCATGCGCGGGCTGACCTCGGCTTACCTGATGCGCCGCATCCACGCCTTCAAGGCAGGCGACAGCATCCTGCTGCACGCCGCGGCCGGTGGCGTGGGTCTGATTGTTTCGCAGTGGGCCAAGCTGCTGGGCCTGACCGTGATCGGCACAGTTTCCTCCGAAGCCAAGGCCGAGGTGGCGCGGGCGCACGGCTGCGATCATGTCATCAACTACAGCCATGAAGACGTGGCGGAGCGGGTGCGCGCGCTGACCGATGGCGTCGGCGTGTCGGTGGTGTTCGACAGCGTGGGCAAGTCGACCTTCATGGCGTCGCTGGATTCGCTCAAGCGGCGCGGCACCATGGTATGCGTAGGCACCGCCTCGGGCCCGATTCCTCCGTTCGACCCGGTGCTGCTGGCAATGAAGGGCTCGTTGTTCCTGACACGTCCTGCGCTGGCGGACTACATCGCCGACCCGGCCGAAAAGGCCGAACTGGCCGGCGAACTGTTCGATCACGTCGGCGCGGGCCGTATCCGCATCGAGATCAACCAGCGCTATGCCCTGGAAGATGCGGTGCAGGCACACCAAGACCTGGAGTCGCGCAAGACCACAGGCTCTTCGATCTTCGTCATCTGAGGCAACGCCATGCAAGTCCAACAAACTACCTGCGCGCTTGGCGCCGAACTGAGTGGTGTCGACCTAGCCGATGCGATTCGCGACGACGGCCTGTTTGCCGAGATCCGCGCCTTGCTGCTGGAGCACCGCGTTCTGTTCCTGCGCAACCAGCAGTTCAGCCGCGCCGAACATGTCGCCTTTGCCCGGCGCTTTGGCGAGCTGGAAGACCATCCCGTCGCCGGCAGCGATCCCGAGCACCCGGGCCTGGTCCGCATCTACAAGACCCCGGACCAGCCCAACGACCGCTACGAGAACGCCTGGCACTCCGATGCCACCTGGCGCGAAGCCCCGCAGTTCGGCGCCGTGCTGCGCTGCGTGGAATGCCCGCCAGTTGGCGGCGACACTATGTGGGCCAATATGGCACTTGCCTATGAGCGCCTGCCTGCGTACATCAAGGAGCAGATCGCCGACCTGCGCGCGCGCCACAGCATCGAGGCCTCTTTTGGTGCGGCGATGCCGATCGAGAAGCGCCTGGCGCTGAAGGCCCAGTATCCCGACGCGGAACACCCGGTGGTGCGCACGCACCCGGATACCGGCGAGAAGATCCTCTATGTGAACGCCTTCACCACGCATTTCACCAACTACCACACGCCTGGGCGGGTGCGCTCCGGCCAGGACGCCAATCCGGGCGCGGGCGACCTGCTGCGCTACCTGGTCAGCCAGGCGTATATCCCCGAATACCAGGTGCGCTGGCGCTGGGAACCCAACTGCGTGGCGATCTGGGACAACACCGCCACCCAGCACTACGCCGTGATGGACTATCCGCCTTGCCACCGCAAGATGGAGCGCGCGGGCATTATCGGCAGCAAGCCGTACTGATGGACAAGGCAGGACAAGCAATGCAAGACAACCTGATTACGGCCGCACAGTCGGCCTACGCTTACCCGCTGCTGGTCAAGCAGCTCCTGATCAACTCGGTCAGTCTCTACGGCGACCAGGAGATCAGCTACCGCGGCCAGATGCGCTACACCTTCCGCGATTTCCGCGGCCGCATCGGCCAGCTGGCCTCGGCGCTCACCGCGCTCGGTGCCGGCCACGGGACCACCGTGGCGGTGATGGACTGGGACAGCCATCGCTACCTGGAGTGCTACTTCGGCGTACCCATGATGGGCGCGACGCTGTTCACGGTGAACGTGCGGCTGTCGCCCCAGCAGATCCTGTACACGCTGAACGACGCCGGCGCGGACGTCGTACTGTTCCATGCGGACTTCGCGCCGGTGCTCGAGCAGATCCGCGGCGAGCTGACCTGCAACCCGCGCTTCGTGCTGATGGCCGACGGCCAGGACGCACCGGCGCTAACCTTGCCGCTGGCGGGGGAGTATGAGGCGCTGCTCGACGACGCGTCGCCCGACTTCGAGTTCAGGGACTTCGACGAGAACACCAAGGCCGCGACCTTCTACACCACCGGCACCACCGGCGATCCCAAGGGCGTCTGCTACAGCCACCGCGAGATCGTGCTGCACACGCTGGCATCGGCAACCAGCCTGTGTTCGCCGCGCGAGGGCCAGCGCATGCATCGTGAAGACGTCTATATGCCGATCACGCCGATGTTCCACGTGCTGGCATGGGGCATCCCGTACATTGCCATGATGCTGGGCCTGCGTACCGTACTGCCGGGCCGCTACGCCCCGGATGCGCTGCTGAAGCTGCGCGAGACCGAGAAAGTCACCTTCTCGCACTGCGTGCCGACCATCCTGCAGATGCTGCTGCAGTCCGCGCAGGGCAGCGCGCAGGACCTGTCGGGTTGGAAGATCATCATCGGCGGCTCGGCGCTGCCGCCCGCGCTGTGCGAGGCGGCGCTGGCGCGGGGCATCGACATCTTTGCCGGCTACGGCATGTCCGAGACCGGCCCGATCGTGTCGCTGGCCCAGATTCCGCCGGGTTGTACGCCCAGGGACCGCGCCGAGGAAGTCCGCATGCGCTGCTCGACCGGCCGCCCGGTGACGCTGGTGGACTACCGCATTGTCAGCGAAGACATGCAGGACTTGCCGCGCGACGGCAAGAGCCGCGGCGAGATCGTGCTGCGCGCGCCGTTCCTGACCAAGGGCTATTTCGGCAAGCCGCAAGCGTCGGAAGACCTGTGGTCGGGCGGCTTCCTGCATACCCAGGATGTCGCGGTGATGGGCGAGGACGGCTTCGTGCAGATCGTCGACCGTATCAAGGACGTCATCAAGACTGGCGGCGAATGGGTGTCTTCCATTGAAGTGGAGAACCTGATCACGGAGGTGCCGGGGGTGCAGGAATGCGCCGTGATCGGCGTGCCAGATGCGAAGTGGGGCGAGCGGCCGATGGCCTTCGTGGTGCGCAAGGCGGGCGCCGAAGTCAAGGCCGAGCAGATCCGCGACCAGCTGATGGCGCACGCGGATTCGCGCCGGATCAGCAAGTATGCCGTACCGGAGGCCGAGCGCATCACCTTCATTGAAGCGATCCCGAAGACCAGTGTCGGCAAGATCAACAAGAAGCAGCTGCGCGAAGACGCAGCCTGAAAGGTAGTAAAGGGAATTCGCGGCAGTCCTCGGGCGGGGACTGCCGCTTTTTTTGCTTGATCGCCGATCGGCGTTTGACATGAGGGGCTAGGCCTCGGGTTGGTGGCAGACTACTTCGATGTTGTGCCCGTCCGGACCAATGACGACCGCTGCATAGTAGTTTGCGTGGTAGTGCGGTCGCAGGCCAGGCGCACCGTTGTCCTTGCCACCCGCCTCCAGAGCCGCGCGATAGAAAGCTTCGACTTGCTGCCGAGTCTCGGCCGCGAACGCCAGGTGAAGATGCGCCGGCTTTTCCTCGGGAGGGGTATAGCTTGCGCGATGGCTGGGAGAGAACCCGCAACGGTGGGTTCTTTCGCTCGCGTCACGGGCAAAAGCAAAGCGCCTCCCGAAGGAGGCGCACAGGCTGCCGGCGTGTGGCCGGGGTCAGGGCTGGATATTGAAGGTCTTTACGATCGCAGCATTGCGCTCAAACTCGGCATTCAGGGACTGGTTCAGTTCCGACAGCGTCTGCTCGCGCATCGGCTCATAGCTCAATGCCTGCATCCGTTCCTGCACCTTGGGCGTTGCCGCCGCCTTGTAAGTGGCGGCCTGGATCTTCTGCGCCAGCTCTGCGGGCACGCGCGCCGAGGCAATCACGCCGACCCAGTTGCTGAACTCCACATCCGGATAACCCAGCTCCGCGAAGGTCGGCACCTGGGGCAGCAGCGGCGAGCGGTTCTTTGAAGCCACTGCATAGGCTTGCAGCTTGCCGGCCTTGATCATCGGCAGCGAGGTCACCATGCCGTCGTACATCAGCGCGATCTGGCCGCCCATCACCTGGGCCAGCGCCGGCGAGGAGCCGGCAAAGGGAACGTGCGCAAGGTCGAGCCCGGCCTTCTGGTTCATGATCACGCCGGCATAGTGGGATGCGGTGCCGGCGCTATAGGAGGCAAAGCTCAGCTTGCCAGGGTTGGCATGCACGTAGTTCACTAGGCTCTTGAAGTCCTTGGCGGGCAGGGACGGCGCGCCCACCAGCAGCAGGCGCGAGCGTGCCACCGCGGCCACGGGCCGGATATCCTTCATCGTGTTGTACGGCGTCTTGAGCACGTGGGGGACTTCAGTCAGCACATTGGTGGCCGTCACCATGATGGTCTGGCCGTCAGGCGGTGCCTGCAGCATGGCGCTGATGGCGATGCCGCCGCCGGCGCCCGGCTTGTTGTCGACCACGACCGGCTGGCCGAGATCCTGCGACAGCTGGTCGGCCAGAAGGCGGGCAATCACGTCCATGGTGCCGCCGGCAGGGGCCGGCACCAGCATGCGTACAGGCTTGTTGGTCCACGCCATGGCCGAGGGCATGGACAGGGCCATGACGGCGCTGACGGCGGCTAAGGCGGCGTGGCGCAGGCGAAAAAGGGCAGGGCGTTGAGGCATCTGTGTCTCCGTTGAAAGTCTAGGGTATGGATACGCCCATGCCAGCCTTCTTGTCGGGGGCAGTTACACGGGATATTGCAGAAAAATCGAGGCGTGGGCGCAATGCCGCCGTCGCCAGGGTGTTCAGGCGGTGGCCCGGGTGGCGCGCTGCTTCGCGCGCGCCAGCGTGTGCAGCATGGCTTCCAGCAGCGCGGCGGGAGGCCGCGCGCCAGACACGCTGCGGGTGCCGTCGAAGATAAAGTGCGGCACGCCTAGTCCGGCACGCAAGACCGGTTCTTGCGGGCCGCCGAGTGACGGCAGCCAGTCCAGGTCACGGTGTGCATCCGCATCGGGTTGAGCCGGGACCTGATCCGGAATCGCGACGCCGCAGGTCGCGGCGGCCTGTCGCAGCACGCGCGGATCACCGATGTTCTCGGCGCGCAGGAAGTAGCGCGTGAACAGCTCGTCGATCAGCGCAGCGGCCGCGTCTGCCCCTGCCTGTTGCCGGGCAAGGCGTACCAGGCGATGGGCCAGCAGGGTGTTCGGGAAGGTCTCGATGCGATCCAGTGCCAGGGTGAGGCCGGCATCTTGTGCCGCGGCACAGACCTGTGCCTGGCGTGCCGCCACTGCCTGGGGGCTGCCCAGGCGTGCCACATAGAAGTCGCGGTAGGGCAGGCCGGCCGGCGGCATGGCCGGAATCAGCGGATAAGAACGCCATTCCACCTGCACGGCGACGTCGGGACGCTCCCGCCCGAGCAAGGCGATGGCGCTTTCCAGGTGCTTCTTGCCGATCAGGCACCAGGGACAGATCAGGTCGAAATAGGCCTCGACCGAAAGCGTGGACGGATGGTTCATGGCAGCAGCTTCAAGACGCCAGCCGGCGAGCCCGGCGCAGGCCGCAGCAGGCTGTGGAATATCAGGGGGTGGGCGCCGGGGCGCGGCTGCGCCACGACTGGCGCGCCGGCAGCGAAGCCATGACCTCGGCGCGCTCTGCGTCGGTCATCTGCGCCCAGCGGCCGATCTCGACCGCAGTCCTGCCGCAGCCCTGGCAATACTTGCCAGCGAGGTCCATGCGGCAGATGTTCAGGCATGGATTGATGACGGAGAGGGGCGGGTTCATGGCTTGCAAGGTAAGTTGGACGACGGTGCGGCGGCAGGCGCTTGCGCCCGCTGCCGCACCGGTGCGCGCGTCAGGCCGCGCGCAGGGGCAGGTTCTTCTGGCCGGCCTTGCGGTTCGGCGCCATGCCGTGCGCGGCCAGGGTTTCGTCGGCGCTGTCGTACCAGGTGCCGATGCGGTAGATCTCGCGGGCTTCCTTGCCCGAGGCGATCTCGCGGCCCAGTTCCTTGGCCACGCGCACGCACTGCTCGATCTGCTGCACGGAAGTCATGCGGTTGCCGTGCTGGTCGATGATGGTGTCCTCGATGCCGCAGCGCGGGTGCAGGCCCATTGACATCGCCATCATGTTGAACGGAAGCACGTTCTTCAGCAGCGATTCCGCGGTCAGCGTGCAACCGTCCGGCGCGCGGTGCACGAAGTTGAAGAAGTTGAACGGGTTGGGACCGTCAAAGCCGCCGCCGATGCCGATCCAGGTCAGGTTCAACGGACCCTTGTAGTGGCCTGCGCGCACCATGCGCTCCAGCGTTTCCATGGCATGGATGCCGGTGAGCTGGAAGTGCGGCTGGATGCCTGCGTTGCTCAGGCGGCGCAGGTGCTCTTCCACCCAGCCCGGGCCGGCCGGCACCGTCATTTCGCGGTAGGCAGCCTGGTAGGCGGGATGCTCCAGCGAGGTACCCTTCAGGTATTCGGGGTATAGCAGCTCCATGATGTTCATCTGCGTGGTGTTGATCGCCACGGTCACCTGGTCCGGCTTCGGGTCCAGTTCAGCCAGCATGTGGCGGGTATCGTCCGACAGCCACTTGGCCGCCTGGCCGTCGTCTTCCGGCGCGAAGGAGATGGAGCCGCCCACCTGGATGATCATGTCCGGCACCGCGGCGCGCACGCCGGCGATCAGTTCGTTGAACTTGGACAGGCGCTTGGAGCCCTTGCCGTCCAGTTCGCGCACGTGTAGGTGCAGCACGGTGGCGCCGGCGTTGTAGCAATCCACGGCCTTTTGGATTTGATCTTCCATCGTCACCGGAATATCTTCCGGGAAATCCGCGGGCATCCACTCGGGGCCGTACGGCGCCACGGTGATGACCACCTTGTCCTGGTTTTCGGGGTGCAGGGAATCGTCGAGGAATTGCACAGTTGCTCCTGGTATGTTGTGGGCGGACCGCCTGGATTTCCGCCTGCCTGGCGGCACCTGACGGTCGCGTTTGCGGTATCAAGTTCAGTGGCTGAAGTATCGTGTATCGACACGCGGCGATTTGACGATCCGGGACGAACGATTTACATTTCGGGACAGTCAGGGAAAACACGATGTCCTACTACCTTCGCAGCGCCAGCCTCACCAACTATGTGGAAGTCGCCCGCGCGGTAGGGCTCGACCCGCACCAGCAACTGCGCGCGGCCAGGATCGGCCGCGACGTCCTGCTGGACCCCGATATCCGCATCCCGGCGGGGCTGGTGGGCCGCTTGCTGGATGCGTCGGCGCGCGCTTCGCAGGCGGACGACTTCGGCCTGCGCATGGCGGAGTTGCGCCAGTTCTCCAACCTCGGGCCGCTGGCCTTCGTGGTGCGCGAGCAGCCCACGCTGCGCCGGGCGCTGGAGTCCATGGTGCTTTACATGGGCCTGCAGAATGAGGCGCTCGCGATGCGCCTGGAAGAGGCCGAAGGCCTGGTGATGATCCGGCTGCAGATCCTGAGCGAGCAGCCCGGCACGCTGCGCCAGGCCACTGACCTGGCCGTCGGGGTGATGTACCGCATGCTCAGCCTGTTTCTCGGGCCGAGCTGGCGGCCGCGCAGCATCTGCTTCACGCATGCCGCGCCCGCCAGCCTGGCTACCTTGGCGCGCGTGTTCGGCATGCCGGCGTTGTTCAACCAGGACTTTGACGGCATCGTCTGCGTGGCATCGGACCTGGACGCCCCGCTGCCTTCCTATGACCCGGTGATGGCGGGGCAGGTGCAGCGTTATCTCGGCACCTTGCTCGCGCAGGCAAACAGCACCATGGCGGACAAGGTGCGCAAGCTGGTCTACGTGCTGCTGCCGGGCGGCATGTGCTCGGTTGATCGCGTGGCGCAGCATCTTGGCGTGGACCGCCGCACGGTACACCGGCGCCTGTTGCAGGAGGGCACCACGTATTCGCAGATCCTCAATGAGGCGCGCGCGGGGCTGGTGATCGGCTATATCGAAAACACGGAGCGGCCGCTTTCGGAAGTGGCCACGCTGCTGGGATTTTCTTCGCTGAGTGCGTTTTCGCGCTGGTTCAGCGGGCAGTTCGGCTGCAGCGTGTCGAAGTGGCGCACGCAGCAGCAGGCGCAGGAGCGTGTGACGGACATCGCGGAGCCGGCGCAAGGACTGCTCTAGGCATCGATCCGCATTTCCATCGCGCACACGCTGTGACAGAATGCGCCGTCACCTTCTCTCCGGCATGCACTGCCTGCGCCCCGCGTGAACGGCCTGTCCGCTACCGTCCCAATCTCTGTCGTCAATGGCTTCCTGGCCGGCGCCGATCCCATGGCGATCGCGCGGCTGGCCGAGTGCTCAGGCATTGCCGGTGAGTTGCTGGCCGAGCCGGCCGCACGCGTCACGCAGGAACAGTTTTCTACGCTGTACCGCCTGCTCGCCAAGGAGGCCGACGATGAAATGCCGGGCATCTTCAGCCGGCCGCTGCGCAATGGCACGCTCAAGTACCTGTGCCTGAGCTTGCTGGATGCGCCAAGGCTGGAGGTGGCGCTGCATCGCTTCGGCCAGTTCTTCCACCTGATCCTCGATGACTTCCGCATCGAGTCGCGGCGCGATGGTGGGTCAGGCTATGTGGAGCTGGTAGACAACCCGGCCGGCCCCGCCGTCAGCGTGCTGGGGCGGGAACTGATGCTGAAGCTCGTGCATGGCGTGGCGTCGTGGCTGATCCGCCAAAAGATCCCGCTGCAGGCAGTGGAGTTCCAGTTTCATCACTCGCCGCTGGCCGGCGACCATCTCTACCTGTTTCCCGGCCCGGTGCATTTCGGTTGCCGCCAAAACCGCATCGGCTTCGATGCGGCTTACCTGGACATGCCGGTGCGCCAGCGCAAGCCGGATCTGGAGAAGTTCCTGTCGCGCGCGCCCGAGGACTGGATCTTCGTTTCCTTTGCCGAGCAGATGAGCTCCCACCGGGTCAGGCAATACGTGGCCGAGTGCCTGCCGGTGTCGCCCACCATCGAGGCGGTGGCCCATGCGTTGCACTGTTCGGTGCGCACGCTGTGCCGGCGCCTGTCGGCGGAAGGCACTTCCTTCCAGGCGATCAAGGACGACGTGCGGCGCGATATCGCCATCCAGCGCCTGACGCGCTCCGAGGATCCCATCGCGGCCATTGCCTTCGATGTGGGCTTCGACAATCCCACCGCGTTCCATCGCGCCTTCCGCCACTGGACCGGCAGCACCCCCAACGCCTACCGGCGCGCGCTATAGGCCCGCCTGCACGGCTGGCAAAGCTGGACGGCGACTGACAAATCTGGCCACATTACCTGGCTCTTGCGACGCACGGCGGGCGCGCAGGGCTGCTGCCGCGCAAAGCGGCAGGATTTGTCAGTGAATGGGCAGGTTTGGGTATCAGCCTTTGTGCGTGCCGCTACTACGATCGGCACATAACGTTGCAGTGCCACCGGTTAGTGAATCGGATGCCGGCGCTGTGAACATGGCACAGAGGCCGAGAATGAGCTACACCGCACCTACCAAAGACATCCTGTTCGTCATCCGTGAACTGGCCGGACTGACAAAGATTGCCAGCCTGCCTGGCTATGAAGACGCCACCCCCGACACCGTCGAAGCCGTGATCGGCGAAGCCGCAAAGTTCCACGGCGAGGTGATCGCCCCCCTCAACGTTGCCGGCGACAAGCAACCCAGCAGCTGGCATGACGGCGAAGTCAGGACCACCCCCGGCTTCGCGGAAGCGTTCCGCCAGTTTGGCGAGGGCGGCTGGCAGGGCATCGTGCACCCGGTCGAGTTTGGTGGCCAGGGCCTGCCCAAGCTGGTCGGCACGCCGTGCATGGAAATGATGAACGCGGCCAACCTGTCGTTCGCGCTGTGCGCCATGCTGACCGACGGCGCGATCGAAGCGCTGCTCACCGCTGGCTCCGACGAGCTGAAGCAGCGCTTCCTGCCGCGCCTGATCGCCGGCGAGTGGACCGGCACCATGAACCTGACCGAGCCCCAGGCCGGTTCCGACCTGGCGCTGCTGCGCACGCGCGCCGAGCCGCAGGCTGACGGCAGCTACAAGGTCTTTGGCACCAAGATCTTCATCACCTACGGCGAGCACGACATGGCGGACAACATCGTCCACCTGGTGCTGGCGCGCACGCCGGGCGCGCCCGAGGGCGTGAAGGGCATCTCGCTGTTCGTGGTGCCGAAGTTCCTGGTCAACGACGACGGCTCGCTGGGGGCGCGCAATGACGTGCAGTGCGTGTCGATCGAACACAAGCTCGGCATCAAGGCCAGCCCGACCGCGGTGCTGCAGTTTGGCGACCATGGCGGTGCCATCGGTTACCTGGTCGGCGAGGAGAACCGCGGCCTGGAGTACATGTTCGTGATGATGAACGCAGCGCGCTTCGGCGTGGGCGTGCAGGGTATTGCCATCTCCGACCGTGCCTACCAGCAGGCGGTGGCCTATGCGAAGGATCGCGTGCAAAGCCGCCCGGTCGATGGCTCGTCGCGCGAGGCGGTGGCCATCATCCATCATCCCGACGTGCGCCGCATGCTGACCGAGATGCGCGCGCTGACTGAAGGCGCGCGAGCACTGTCGCTGGTGGCGGCTGCGTACTCGGATCTTGCCCACCACGCACCGGATGCCTATACGCGGGCGCAGTTCAAGTCAGCCTACGAGTTCCTGGTGCCCGTCATCAAGGGCTGGAGCACGGAGATGTCGCTGGACGTGACCAGCCTGGGCGTGCAGGTGCACGGCGGCATGGGCTTTATCGAGGAGACCGGTGCCGCCCAGCATTTCCGCGACGCCCGCATCCTGCCGATCTACGAGGGCACTACCGCCATCCAGGCCAACGACTTGGTGGGCCGCAAGACCGTCCGCGATGGCGGCCTGGCCGCGCGCGCCATCCTGGCCGAAGTCGACCAGACCATCGATGCGCTCAGGGACTGCGCCGGTAGCGGCGCGGATGCGGCATGCAGCGCCATGTTCGTGCAACTCGGCTACGCGCGCATGGCGCTGGGCCGGGCCGTCGACTTTGTGCTGGAGAACGCGGCCAAGGAGCCGAACGCGGTGTTTGGCGCAAGCGTGGCCTACCTCAAGCTGGCCGGCATCGTGCTGACGGGCTGGCAGATGGCGCGCGCGCTGGTCGTGGCGACGCACAAGCGCAGCGAGGACGAAGCGTTCTACGCCGCCAAGATCGCCACCGCTGAGTTCTTCGCCAAGCAGATCCTGCCGCGCGCCGCGGCGCTGGAAGCGGCCATTACCGGTGCGTCGGGCGAGGACGGTTTCCTGAACCTGGACGAATCCCGGTTTTGAAACCCAAACTGTGGCGCAACGCGGCACGGGCAAAAAGATCAATCAATGTAGGAGGCCGTATGGCAATCGAGAACTACCGCATGGCGACGCTCAACGCGTTCGTCGGCAAGGAACTGGGCGTGTCCGACTGGGTGGAAGTGGACCAGGCGCGCATCGACGCATTCGCGCAATGCACCAACGATAAGCAGTGGATCCACGTTGACGTGGAGCGTGCCGGCAAGGAAAGTCCGTTCGGCGGCACCATCGCCCACGGCTACCTGACGCTGTCGCTGGTGGCAGGCCAAATGCAAGAGATGGGCGTGATCCCGGCCGATGCCAGCGCCGCAGTCAACTACGGACTGGAAAAGACGCGCTTCCTGGCGCCGGTGAAGGCGGGCTCGCGCGTGCGCAATCGCGTCAGCCTGTTGGCTGCAGACAACAAGGGCGGCGGCCGCGTGCTGCTGCGCACGGAAAACACGATCGAGATCGAAGGCGAGGCCAAGCCCGCGCTGGTGGCGGAAGCCCTGGCGCTGCTGGTCGCCTGAAGCAATGAGCAAGACAGTAGTAGCAAGGAATAAGGCGGGAGACGCAGGATGACGAGGGTCAGCAGTACGAGAGAGCAGGGCAGCAAGGGCGGCAGGGCCGGCAGGGCGAAGGTCGTTATGGCCAAGATCGATAGCGCCAAGGTCGATAGGGACGATAGTGCGGATCAGGCTGCAGCCGTGAGCGCGGCCACCGCGGTGGCGTCCATCGAACGCATGCCGGACATGATGGCCGGCCCCAACCCCTTCGTGGGCCTGCGCCTGGAAGACCTGGTCAGCACTGCGCAGCAGATCGGCGCGCAGTGCCTGCAGGAGCCGGTGCTGGTGCTTGAGCAGCAGGCGCAGCTGGCGCAGGACCTGGTCAGCGTGCTGGACGGCTCGGCCCCGTTGCCGTCGGCGCGCGACCGGCGCTTTGGCGACCCGGTCTGGCAGGACAACCCGCTGTACCGCATGTCGCTGCAGGGCTACGAGACCTGGCGCAATTTCATCAGCGGCTTTGTCCGGCGCTCGGTCATGGACGAGCGCAGCAAGCACCGCGCGGAGTACTTCACCTCGCTGGTTGCCGATGCGCTGGCACCGACCAACACGCTGCTGGGCAACCCGGCAGCGCTCAGGAAAACTGTGGAGTCAGGCGGCATGAACCTGATCAGCGGGTTGACCAACCTGGTCACCGACACCCTGACCAACCGCGGCATGCCCGCCCAGGTGGACAAGGAAGCGTTCAGTGTTGGCAAGAACCTGGCCACCACGCCGGGCGTGGTGGTGTTCCGCAACGATGTGCTGGAACTGATCCAGTACACGCCGTCCACCGAGAAGGTGCACGCGCGGCCGCAGCTCATCGTGCCGCCGCAGGTCAACAAGTTCTACGTGTTCGACCTGGCGCAGGGCAAGAGCATGGTGGAGTACCTGCTGGCCCAGGAACTGCAGGTATTCATCGTGAGCTGGCGCAACCCCACGGCAGCGCATCGCGACTGGGACATGGATACCTATGTCCGTGCGCTGGTCGAAGCCATCCACGCCATCCGCGACATCACCGGCAGCCCTGACGTGAACCTGCACGGCGCCTGCTCGGGCGCCATGACGATGTCGGCGCTGATGGGCTACTGCGCCGCGAGCGGCGAGAAGCTGGTGCATGCGGCCACGCTGATGGTGTCGGTGTTCGGGCTGGATGCCCAGTCCCAGCTTGGCCTGTTCAGCACGCCCGAAGCCGTCACGGCCGCCCGGCAGGGCAGCCAGGCGCGCGGCGTGCTCGACGGCGAGGAGCTGGGTCGGGTCTTTGCCTGGTTGCGCCCCAATGACCTGGTGTGGAACTACTGGGTCAACAACTACCTGCTGGGCAATGCGCCGCCGGCCTTCGATGTCCTCTACTGGAACAACGACACCACGCGGCTGCCGGCCGGCCTGCATGGCCAGTTCCTCGACATGCTCACACTGAACCAGCTGGCCACGCCGCGCACGCTGCGCGTGCTGGGCCACGCCATCGACCTGTCCGAAGTCCAGTGCGACAAATACGTGCTGGCCGGCATGACCGACCACATCACGCCGTGGAAGGCCGTGTACCGCTCGGTGCGCGCCTTTGGCGGACGCACGGAGTTCGTGCTCAGCTCCAGCGGGCATGTCCAGAGCCTGATCAACCCGCCCGGCAACCCCAAGGCGAAGTTCTTCCGCAACGACGCCACCGAGGCGGACCCGGAGACCTGGCTGAAAGGCGCCACGGCCACCCAGGACTCGTGGTGGCAGCACTGGAGCCAGTGGCTGAAGAAGCGCTCCGGGCCGAAGTGCAACGCACCGGCCAGCCCCGGCAGCCTGCAATACGCGCCTTGCGGCGAGGCCCCTGGCCTTTACGTGTCTGAAGCGTAGTCCACCGGCCCCACGGGGCCATCGTTTTCTGCAACCCAACCTGTCAGGAGAAATAAAGATGGAATCGACCAACACCGCGGGCACGTCGTCCGCACACACCGCCCCGCACAAGAAGCTGTTTGACTTCGTCAAGCAGAACCGCCTGGACCCGGCGGCTATCCTAGAATCGCGCCGCAAGGACATCGAGGCCCTGGCCGGCGTGAATATCGCGCTGCTGGCCGGCCTGCAGTCGCTGGTGCGCCAGCAGGGCGAATACCTCTGCGAGACCGCCGCCGACCTGCAGGCGCTGGCCCGTGGCGGCAAGGATGCCGACGGCCAGGCGGCCAAGGTCTCTGAAGTGCTGCCGCGCTCGCTGCACAAGGCCGTGAACGGCCTGCGCGGCCTGACCGACACCGTGTACAAGACCCAGGCCGACAGCATTGCCGCAGTAGGCCGGCGCATCGCCGAGAACGTCGAGGAAGTGAAGGGCATCCTGCGACCCAGGCAGTAAGCACCGGGGTGCACGGCCGCGATCGCAGCGATCGTGGCCGTGCCTTAGCGCCAACGACTCCAGGACAGCTTGATGACAATAAGCAATGCCGGCATCAGGGCCGGCCACATGCAGGTCCAGACTGTAGATCTGGACGGGCAGCAACTCAGGGTCGGCATCCGGCCCGGCAGCGGCGCGGGTCCGCCGCTGCTCATCTTCAACGGCATTGGCGCCAACCTCGAACTGATCGAGCCCTTCGTCGATGCGCTGGTGGGCGTGGAAGTCATCATCTTCGACGTTCCCGGCGCCGGCGGCTCCCCCGCGCCGCTGATGCCTTACCGCTTCTCCAACCTTTGCGTGCTTGCCGACAGGCTGCTGTCGCACCTTGGCTATGCGGGCCAGGTCGATACGCTCGGCGTGTCGTGGGGTGGTGCGCTCGCGCAGGAATTCGCGCGGCTCTATCCGCAGCGTTGCCGCCGCCTGGTGCTGGCGGCAACGTCGCCCGGCGTGCTCATGGTGCCGGGCAGGCTGTCGGTGCTGTCGAAGATGATCGGCGTGCGCCGCTACAGCGATCCGGAGTACCTGCGACGCGTTGGCGCCGACCTCTACGGCGGCGCCTTCCGCGACGATCCTGCACTGCTCGACGAACATGGACGGCACATGCAACCGCCACGGGGACGTGGCTACCTCTACCAGCTGCTGGCGGCCTGGGGCTGGAGCAGCCTGCCGTGGCTGGGCGCGGTCAGGCAGCCCACGCTGGTGATGCACGGCGCCGACGATCCCATCGTGCCGCTGGTCAATGCCAGGATCCTCGCCGCCCGCATCCCCAATGCGGAATTGCACGTACTCGACGACGGGCATCTCTTCCTCGTGACCGGCGCGGAGAACACCGCGCGCGTCGTCGGCGCCTTCCTGCGCCGCTAGACCCTTACTCAAGCCGCGGCACGTCCGCGGCTTTTTCTTGCTCCTCGAAACGAAAAAGAACGGCCGCGCGGGGAATCCCCCGGGCGGCCGCAAACGAGCATATTGCCCGGTGTCGATCCGATGACCGGATCGCCTGGTCAGAACTTGTGGCGAATGCCGACGGCGGCTCCGAACATATTGCTCTGGCCATTGCCCAGCGCGTAGCTGTTGCCCAGCGACAGGCTGTTGGCGTAGACCGTTGCCAGCGATTCCATCATCAGGCCGGCGTTCTTGGCGTAGGCGGTCGTCAGGTAGACGTCGGTGCGCTTGGAGAACGCATAGTTCGCCACGAAAGCGATCTGCCAGGGATTGGCGACGTTGGTATTGCCGAACAGGCTCTTGACGTCGTCGTAGTTGTATTCCAGCGTCAGGCCAATGGCTGACGTGACCTGGTAGTTGGCGCCGATCCAGTAGAAGTCATCACGCTGGATCACGACATCCGCCGCGTTCTTGTTCTGGCCCCAGCGGTAGCCGCCCATGATCTTGGCCGGCCCGATGCTGTAGCTGGCGCCCACCACGGCCTTCTTGGCAGTGCCATTGCTGGTGCCGATGGTCGGGTTCCACTGATCGTAGCCAGCGGTCACGCCAAACGGGCCGCCCTGGTACGCAACCGCGGCGCCATAGGCGGTATCGCGCCGGAACTGGCCGGGGACCTCGCCGTTGCCACCGATCGGCGTGGCGATGCCCACGGTGGCCGGCAAGGCCAGGCCCGTGCCAAACGACCAGTGCGCCAGCGCCGTGACCGGGCCGAACTTGCCGGTGTACTTGACCGTGTTGTCCTCACGGAAGTTCGGGCCAGACTGCAGCACCACCGGTTCGTATTGCGTGGCATAGGCCGTGGGCGAGAAATTGGCCAGTGCCTCGAACATCGACGTGTACTGGCGGCCCAGGCTGACCATGCCGATGCCGGGCTTCTGCACGCCCACGTACGCCTGGCGCCCGAACAGCCTGCCGCTTTGCTGCGAGGTGCCGCTGTCGACGTTGAAGCCGCTTTCCAGCACGAACAGCGCCTGCAGTCCGCCACCGAGGTCCTCGCTGCCGCGAAGGCCCCAGCGCGAGCCGGAGACGCCGCCGGAGTTCATGCGGTAGACGTCGTTGGCCGGGCCGCGGTTGAACTGGTTGGCGGCAGTCGGGACCGCGCCGACGTGATTGGCATACTCCACATTGATGTCCGCCACGCCGTACAGCGTAACGTTCGACTGGGCGAAGGCGCCCCCCGAACAGGCGAGCAGCGCGGCCGCGGCCATGCTCCTGAGCATCATTGGTATTTCTCCTCTTTTCCTTTGGTTGCGATGCGGATGAATCCGTCTCTGTGAGTACTACGGGTACTGCAATCTCTGTGGCGGCGTTGCGCTACGCGAAGGCTATTGCCGCTCAGTTGGCGCGCAGCAGCTTTTCCAGCAACTCGGTCGCGCGCGGCCACGGGCCATATCCGGCCGCCGGGTTCAGGTGGCCGACTTCGCCGAGGTCGACCA
The DNA here is from genome assembly GCF_058782875.1 of Cupriavidus sp. FW305-F7. Taxonomy (NCBI): domain Bacteria; kingdom Pseudomonadati; phylum Pseudomonadota; class Betaproteobacteria; order Burkholderiales; family Burkholderiaceae; genus Cupriavidus; species Cupriavidus sp. FW305-F7. The sequence goes on from NZ_JBYSYC010000032.1 coordinate 62,497, forward strand.
GGCGGCTGCCCCAGTCGCTGGCCATCTGCGCGGCGCGCTCATAGCTGGCCAGCGGATCGTTGCGGCTGGCGGCGAGGAGGCTGGGGAAGGGCAGTTGTGCCCGGGGCACGGGCAGCCAGCCGTTCCCGGCCAGCGTGGCGTGGTCCGGATAGCCGGCCGGCATCGGCGTTTCAAGATCAGCAGGCGTGGCCAGCAGCGCGCCGCGGATCTTGCGGTGGTGCTGCGCGGCCCAATGCACGGTGATCATCACGCCGGCGCTATGCGCCACCAGCACCACCGGGCCGTCGATATCGGCCAGGGCAGCGTCCAGCGCGGTCACGCGGGCATCACGGCTGAGCTTGTCGTGCTCCAGCGGCGCCACCGAACGGGCGTTCGGCAGCTCGGCCTGGAGCAGGGTCTGCCAGTGTTCCGCCACGTGATCGCGCAGGCCGGGAACCATCAGGAAGGTGGTATCAGCGGGAAAGTTCATCAGTCGTCCAGGTAATCAGTCAGAAGATCAGGCCTTGTTCGGGTCTGCCTCACGCTGGTTTTCCAGGCGAAGCAGGTCGGCCATGTAGGTGCGGCGCCCCACCAGGAAGCACAGCGCGGCAAGCACGCCTGCCAGCGGGATCAGTTGAAGGGCGCCGAGCAGGCCAATGCGGTCGGCGATCAGGCCAGTGACAAAGGGTCCGGGCGCCAGGCCCAACAGGTTGTTTGCCAGCGTGAGCGTGGCAAAGGCGGTGGCATGGATGGCCGGATGGGTCAGGTTTGCAACCGCGGCACTGGCCGGGCCGGCCGTGCCACCGACAAACAGCATGCCGGCACCGATCAGCACCAGTTGCGCGGTGCCGGCGGGCAGGTGGAACGCAGTGAGCAGCAGCGCGCAGCAGGTCACGCTGTAGGCCACGGCCATCAGCCACTTGCGCCCGGGGGCGTGGCGAGCCGCCCAGTCCGTCAGCGCGCCGCACAGGACCATCCCTGCGCCACCCGCCAGTACGAATGCCGCGGCGGTCACGCCGGCACGGTCCGTCGCCATGCCGTAGTAGCGCGCCAGGAAGCTCGGCATCCAGGTGAGCAGGGCGCCCATGACCAGCAACTGCAGCGCACTGCCCACATACGCGCAGAGGATCGAACGCGCCGAAAAGAGGGCAGACAGCAGCGGGCGCAGTGAGACGCTCTCGCGCCGAGCGGCACTGTCCGATTCCTCGCCCAGCGCACGGCGTTGCGCCTGCAGGCGCGGCTCGGTAATGAAGAGACGATAGAACCCGACCAGCACAAGCCCGAAGATCGCCATGCCGGCAAAGGCCCAACGCCAGCCAAAGTGAGCGGACAGGGCACCCCCCGCCGCCATCCCCAGCACGGAGCCAAACGCCCCGCCAGCGATGAACGCCGAACTCAGGCTGGCACGCAGATGGCGCGGAAACACCGAAAGCACCACGGCAATGCCGACGCTGCCATAGGCCGCCTCACCAATCCCCACGCACAGCCGCGCCACGAACATCTGCCCGAAATTGTTGGCCAGCGCGCAGCCCAGCGTGGCCAGGCTCCACAGCGCCGCCATCAGGATCAAGCTCCTGACCCGGCCCCAGCGGTCAGCCAGGATGGACAGCGGAAACGTCAGCAGGCCAACCATCAAGGCCACGATCCCGCCCAGCGCACCGAGCTCGGTGTCGCTCAGCGACCATTCCACCTTCAGCAGCGGAAAGACGGCGTTGAGCACCTGCCGGGACATGTAGTCCGACAGCAACAAGCCAAAGCTCAGCGCAAAGACGAGCCAGGCGTAAGAACGCGACGAACTCGCACCGGCCGCGCCGGCTGAGATGGGGGAATGCGTGGTGGTTTGCCCGAGCATGAAAAGCCTTTTCCTGGATGCGCTTGACTGCGTCATGGCTACGCATGCAGGGGACAAAACCCTCCTTTCAAACGCTGGCCACAGTCCTGTCGCGACCGGCGAAGTATCTAGGATTGGCTATCAGCAGTTTGACTAGCGGGGACAACTTGTTTGCAATTTGGGACAGTCGGGGAAAACGAGGAGTGGGTTGGGCGGGGGGTGGCTCCGAAGATGAGGCGCGCGCGTTTGTAGCTACGTAATACCCCAATGCAAAGACGACCCACGTGGGCGGCGGCACGCCACCGAAGAGTGGTAATCAATGGCGCCCGTGGTTGCAGGAACAAGTATGGACTAGAGCACTGAATGAACCCGTATGCCCAATCATTGCCGGGCGTGGCACCATCGTCACGTTCGATCAGGATCGGTAGATACGCGTTGGGCGACTCCAGGGAGCTTGGTGATATTTTTGTTATGTGCCATAACAATTTAACATAATATACATTCTGCGAAATTCGTTTGTAAGGCCCAAATAGTAATGTCGTACTTGAGTCAAATAGAAATGTCGTACCCCCTTACCAAAACTGGCCAGCTGTCGGCCTTCTTCCCGTGGCCACACCCGTGACACCATAGACTGGCTGTTATATGCTCCAATCCACACTTGCCTCCCAGTCCGGCCAAACAAGAACAAGGCACCAGCCAAACCTGCATGTTCAAATTCATCGGGCGTTTTCGACAGCGGCTGCGCTACCTGGACCTGAGCCTGAAGGCCAGCCGGTCCGTCCGGATCCGAGTCGTCGAGCGGCCCGGCCTGTGGATGGACGCGCAGCAGCTCGAAGCCATGCTGGCCGAGATGCGCGGCATCGTCCAGCGGGGAATCGGCAAGGATCTCGATTACGGGGTGCTTTCCGGCGACCCTGAAAGACTGCGGCGGGCCGTGATCACGCTGCTTTATGACCGGGACAGCGGCCAGGCGATTGCGTTCAATGCGCTGTCGGTCATGCCGATCGAGATCAAGGGCCGGCCGGCTGAGGCGATTCACCTAGGGCTGGTGATGGTCGATCCGGGCTATCGCACGCAAGGACTGTCCTGGGTGCTGTACGGGCTGACCTGCATCCTGCTTTTCTTCCGCCGCGGCCTGCGCCCGATCTGGATCAGCAATGTGACCCAGGTGCCGGCCATTATTGGCAAGGTTGCCGAGGTCTTTGTCACGGCCTATCCCAATCCCTTTGAGCCGTCGCGGCGCAGCTTTGAACACCTGAGCGTGGCCCGCGAGATCATGAAATCGCATCGGCATGTCTTTGGGGTTGACCGGGCGGCGGGATTTGACGAAGCGCGCTTCGTGATTACCGATGCCTATACGGGCGGCTCGGACAATCTCAAGAAGACGTTCGACCAGGCGCCGAAGCATCGGGACGAGCGCGCCAACGAACTTTGCCAGCGGGAACTTGACTACCAGCGCGGCGACGATTTCCTGCAGATCGCCTGCCTGGACCTGGCCAGCGCACGGAAATACCTGTTACGGGAAGTGCCTCGGGACTCCCTGCCCGCCATCCTTTATCAGATTGCGTTCCTGGCTGTCGGGCGGATCGTCCTGCCATTGTTCCACTGGCTGAATCCGCGCGAGCCGATGGGAGTCCTGCGCGCAAGGAAAAGCCAATGATTCCACCCTTTTCATACGAGGAATTCACCACCCGCAACATCGGCTTCGTCACCGACGCGGAACAGCAGCAATTGCGCAGTGCACGGGTGCTGATCTGCGGTGTCGGCGGCATGGGCGGCGCCTGCCTGCAGGCGCTGGCACGGGTGGGCATTGGCGGCTTCGCGCTGGCGGACTTCGATGCGTTCGACGTGTCGAATCTGAACCGCCAGGTGTTTGCCAGCCTGGATACCGTTGGCGTGAACAAGGTCGAGGCCACCGTGGCGCAGATCCGGCGCATCAACCCGGAACTTGCCATCGAGACCTTCGGCGCGGAGTGGACCGACAAGCTCGATGAACTGCTTAGCCGATACAAGATCGTGGTCAACGGCATGGATGACATGGCCGCGGGCATCGCGCTCTATCGCAAGGCGCGGGAGCATGGTGCGACCGTTATCGACGCCTATACCGCTCCCCTGCCCTCCGTCACGGTCGTCCGGCCGCAAGATCCCCGGCCCGAGGAGCGTCTTGCCTATCCCACGGCCGGCATGGACTGGAAGTCCCTGACGGCGGAGGTCAGGCAGGAATGCCTGGGCAAGGAACTGGAATATGTGATGGTCAACTCGAGTTCCGTCCGGCATGTGGAGCTTGGCATCGCTAAGGATCTGCTGACCGGCAAGCGCAAGCGCATGTCGTTTGCGCCGATGGTGATCACCACCGGCAATCTGATGGCGTTCGAAGCGATCAAGCTGGTGCTCGGCCGGCCGCAGCTGGCCGGTGTGCGCGGCTATTTCTTCAATCCCTGGAGCATGCGTGTCGAAACGCCGCGCAATGTGCTGACGGCATGGGCCGTGCGCGCGCTGGTACGGCGCTTCATGGCGAGGTTGATGCGAGATGAGGGCTGACGCGTGATTGACGCCCTGGCAAGCGATGTGGCCGTTACCTGGCTCGGCGCGGTGGGCTGCGGGCTCTACCTGCATTTCCTTTGGTCGCGGCGCGAGGCCGGGGCCGGCACGGGCCTGTTCCTGTTCGGGGTGCTGACGGCGCTGCTGGCAGTCCGGGGCTTTTCCTGGCTGTTTGGCGGTACGCTGCTGGCGCAGCTGGTGTTTGCGGCGGCAACCTTGCTGCCCATTGCCATGACCCTGTTTGCCGAGCACCTGGTGCGGCGCCACCACCCGTTGGGGCTGAAGCTGCTGGCGCTGGGCGTATCGGTGGTGTTCTTCGTCATCAATCTCTTTACCGATCTGTCGAACAATACGCCGCTGTTGCTGGCGTTCCTTGGGTGCTTCGCCGTGGTCACGGCAAGCAATGGCTGGTTCCTGCTGTGGCTGCGCGATGCCGAGCTGTCCGACAACGAGGAACGCCTGGCCCGGGCGGTGGTGGTGGTCGTGGCCCTGGCCGTCCCGCTCGCGGCCACAGACTTCCGCGAGGAGCTCGGCCATGTGCCGGTTCGCCTGGGGGCGCTTGGGGCGTTGGCATTCGTCTATGTGTTCCTGAAGCTGTCGGAATCGCAGCGGGTCGTGCGCGGGCTGCTCGCGCATATCGCAGCCGCCCTGCTCTTCGCCGTCGTGCTGGCCAGCGTGATGGCGCTGGCTTCGCGCGGGCCCGGCCCGGGCTTCGCCGAAGCTGGCCTGCGCGGCATGCCAGTTGCCATCGCCTGGGTGCTGCTGACCGCCATTTTTGTCCGCATTCGCGCCGTTTCACTGGCGGGCGATGGCAATGCCTTCTTGCGCTGGCTGCTCCATGCCCGGCTGGATACGCCAGAGGGTTTCCTGCATTCGCTCAGGCGCCTGCCGCAGACCGCCGACCATGTGGTGCTCGGCAACGCGGAGCTTGCTGATTACGCCCTGGACGCGCTGTTCGACCTGGCAGGAAGACGGCGTGAGCCCGTGTCGATCGGCGACGCCCGCGCGTGGGCCAGGCTCCGGGAAGGCGATCGGGTCGAGGCCGCGGAGCAACTGATAGACCTGCTCGAGCGCCACGAAATGACCCATGCCCTGCTGATCGCGCGCCAGCCCGCGCAGGTGGTGCTGCTGAACCTGCCGCAAGGCGCCAACGCAGCCATCGGCGAGCTGCGCGCGGCGGTGATCCTGCGGCTGGCGCGCCATCTCGGGCAGCGGGAGGCCGCATGACAACAGTGCTGCGTGAAGGCGATTTCGACGCGTTCTTCGAGGCGCCCTTCGCCTGCTATGGCCGTGATACCCATTTTGTCTCGCCGATGAAGGGGGATCTTGCGCGCGCGCTGGACCCGGCGAAGAACCCGCTGTTCCGGCAGTTTGCGCGCCGCACCTGGTTCACCGCCCATCGGGACGGACGGATCGTGGGCCGTATCCTGGCCCATATCCATGATGCATTCAATCAGCAATACGGCCAGAAGCGCGGCTACTTCGGCATGTTCGACTGCGTCGATGACGTGGAGGTCGCGCAAGCGCTGCTCGACGCGGCGGCGGGCTGGGTGAAGCACAACGGCTGTGACGAACTAGCTGGCAGTTTCAACCTGACGATCACGCAGATGATCGGCATCGTCACCGAGGGCTTCGAGCATCCGCCATACACCTACCAGGAATATACGCCGCCGCATATTGCCAGGCTGCTCCAGGCATGCGGCTTCGAGCCGTTCTTTCCGATGCGCACGTTCGAGCTCGACGTGCGCAGCTACGATCCGCAGCAGTTGATCGGGAGCAAGCAACGCGCGCTGCTGGATGATCCCGCCTGGCAATTCGAGCCGATCCGGCGGCGCGGCTTTGACCGGCGCCTGCTGGAAGCATGCGCTGTGCTGAACGATGGCTTTGCCAGCAACCCGATGTTCGTGCCGCTGACGGAGGAGGAATTCCTGTTTCCCTGCGCCGGCATGATGTGGATCATCGACGAGCGCCTGTCCTATACCGCTTATTTCAACGGGGAACCGATCGGGGTACTGCTGTGCGTGCCGGACCTCAATCCGTTTCTGCGCGCCACCGGCTTCCGCCTGAAGCTGTCCACGCTCTGGCATCTGATCAGGTTCCGCGCCAGCCGCAAGCGTGCGGCGATCATCTTTTTTTCCGTGCGCAGGGACTACCACAGCCGCGGCGTCAACGGCGTCATGCTGCACCATCTGCTCAAGGCGATGCGGGGTGCCGGATACTCGCATCTGGGCATCAGCTGGGTGTCGGACTCGAACGGCGCCAGCCTGAAGCAAATGGAGAAGATGGGGGCCACGGTACTGCATCAACTGCATCTCTTCAGGAAAGCCATCTAGCGATATGCTTACGCGCGATCAGCAACTCACCCTCGTTGCGCAGGCTGGCCGCGCTCCCAGCGCGCACAATATCCAGCCCGCTCGCTGGCGCTTTGCCGGCGACAAGGTTGAACTGTTTGAAGACCCTGCTCGATGGCTAGCCGTGGGCGACCCCACCGGGCGGGACAACCAGATCGCCCTGGGCATGGCCTGGGAAGGCATGGCCATCGCGCTGTCCACGCTTGGGTTGGGGCTTACGCAGCCAGAGGTCTCCGGCCTGCCCTACCCGCCCGCTACCCAGGGCCTGCGCCCGGCCGCATCTGGCCTGATCACATCAGGTGCGAGCCCGGATCCCCTTGACGCCTTCGTGGACGCACGCCGCGCCTATCGAGGCAAGTTTCTCCGTGCGACCCCGCCGCAGATCAAGTCGTTGGGCGAATGCGCTGCGGCCCACGCGGAGTTCGTCACGCTGGCGAGCGAGAACAGCACGGCGCAAATCGCCAATTGGTATGACGACGCCGCGGCTGCGGGATTGAATGACCCACGGTTTGCCGAGGAGCTCCATCACTGGCTGCGCTTGTCACCGCACGATCCGGGCTGGCCGCGCGACGGGCTTTCGGCCGAATGCATGGCACTGTCGCAGTGGGAAGCCTGGGGTGCGTCGATTGCGCTGAGACCCCGTGTGGTCCGGCTGCTCTCGGCGCTTTCGCTGACCCGCCTGCTGACATCGGAAAGCGCAAAAGTGAAAAGCGCGGCCCGGATCGTCCTGATTCATGCCCCACCCGACGTCACGAGCTTTGACATCGGGCGCCGCTGGTACCGGTTCTGGCTGGCCATGACCGCCAGGGGCTTTGCCGGCGTGCCGATGTCGGCGCTGGCCGATTCACCTGGCCATGCCGCCATGCTTGCCGAAAGCCAGCGCTTGCCGCGCGGAAACCGGCTCGTGAACATCATGCGCTTTGGGCCGGTGCCGGTCCGGGGCATCCCGCGAAGCGCAAGACTCCCCGCCGCAGAGTTGGTGCAAGCATCCTGAACCAACGACGCTTGCGGCCCTTACCCGGGGCGCGGTCCTGGCTATGCGTGTTCGCGCACCTCGGCGAAAGCGCGGACGGGGAAAGCCGCCGCGTCTCGCGCCTTCAGGGGGATGGAAAAGAAGCGAAACGGCACGCCATGCAAGCGCGACAGTCCGGTGAGGTTCTCGACGATCAGGATGCCTCGTCCCAGCAACCGGGTATGGGCCGGGCGTTCCGGGTCCTGGGTGGAGTCGACGTTCGCGCAATCCACCCCGAACATGGAAATGCCCGCATCGCAGAGCCGGTCTATCACGTCGCGTGAGACAAACGGGTGCGATCGATAGATCTCCGTTCCCCAATGGCGATCCCAGTCGAAATTCACCAACACAGCCCGGCCTGCGAGGAGCTCGGGAAACTGCAGGTCATTCCACGCCAGTTGTTGCCCGGGGGTCGCGTGGCGGGCATCGATGACCACGCCGTCAAGCACCAGCCGGCTGAGATCGAGGGCAGCAATGTCTTCCGCGCCTTCGAAGCGGTGACGGGGCGCATCCAGCTTGGTGCCGACGGATGTCTGGAACGCCACCTCGGAAATCTCGAACGAGGCTTTGCCCTCGTAGTGCCAGCCTGATTGCGCATGCGTCATGAACGGCCGGATATGCGCGGTCAACTCGACCGCTTCACCGGTTTCGCGCTTGAAGAGGACGCCAGGCATCCCGTCGTGGAACACATGAGAGAGATCGACAATCATCTTCTGCGCTCCATCCTGGTTGCGCTGAGCTGATGCTACTGCCGGGCCTTCAGCCGGGTCAAGCTGACGAAGGGGGCATCGTAAGCCGTTCAGTCTGACCCGGGCAACGCACAAGGCTAAAGCAGCTTCAGGAATTCCAGCAGCGCATCCTTGTCGCTTTCGGCAAGGGTCGAGAACGCCTGTTCATGGCCGCGATTGTCGCGCCCCGCTGTCGCCGTGTCGTAGAGCACGGGTTTCGACCACGGCTGGTAGCTGCCCGGATAGGCCCAGGTGCCGTTCGCATCGAGCTTGCCGGCGATGCCCAGCTTGCCGTAGTCCAGTGCATGACCGCCGACCCAGAAGCGCCTGGGCCGCGCCTGCGGATGCATCAGATGCCAGAGCGTGGGCACGGAGCCGTTATGAAGGTACGGGGCCGTCGCCCACACGCCGGAGAGAATGGGCGCGACATAGCCTCCGGTGTTTGCCGCGTCGATATGCTTGCCCAGCTCGGAGCGCGAGATGGCTTGCAGCAGGCCGGGATCGATCGCTTGCCAGCGCGTCGGGTCAGTACCGATATCCGCCTGTGCCACCAACCGGTTGGGGAAGCTTACAAGGCGCGGGCGCTCCGTGTCCTGGCTGTAGCTGCCGTGGCACTGGGCACAATGGGCATCAAAGACGGCGCGGCCGCGCGCGGCGCGGGGGCGGTCAATCGGGCCCGGAAACGGCGGCGGCGTGTAGCCCGCCATGAATCGCATGACGTCTTCCACCTGCGGAATGGCGCGGCCGGCGCGATCCGGCGGCATTCCCATGGTCGGCACGGTGAAGAAGGCCACGATATGCGCCAGCCGCCCGGCATCATCGGCGGCACCGGGCGCTACCGGCGCAAAGCGCGGCGCGCCCTTGCTGGTATAGACGCCGTCGTAGAGCAGCGATGAGCGCAGCCTGCGGTAGCCCAGTTCCGGAATCGAGGTGGAACCACTGGCGGCCGTGCCCGCTGAGAGCAGATGAAACTGGAACTTGAGTGCCGCGACGCCATTGGTGCTGCCAGCCGCGCCGTTGCTGAACGGCAGTGGCTCGTCACCGCTGGCTTCGAGTTCCGCCACCCGTTTCACCAGCCGCGGCCAGACGAATCTCCGGATGGTATCCAGTTCCTCCTTGCTGGTGTCGGGGTAAAGCTGGTGGATGGCTGAGAGGAGCGTTTCCGGATCGGATTTCACCCGCTTGACCGCCTGATAGACCGCGGCGACGAAGGCATCGAGGTTGAGCGAGGTATTCGGCAGCCCCAGCCAGACATCGTTGGTGGGATGCCCGTCCTTGCCGTAGGTGATGCCCGCATGACACGATGCACATCCCAGGTTGGACACCTCCAGGCGGATCTTCGGGATATCCCGGCCGATCATTCCGCTGACCACGCCCAGGGGCTTGTCGAACCTGGGCTGTTGCTGGCGCGGCCAGTTGCGGACCGCATCGGGATAGATAAAGCCGAACTCGTGCAGCGCCCGGCGCAAGGCGTCCTGGGTGACCGGAACGCCGGGGCCGCCGGCCAGCAGCAGCGCGGTCGTTGCCAGCTTCCACGGCAGCGCATTGGTTTCCAGGGTATCGGTGCTCAGGCCGCCGAAGTCATCGAAGACAAAGCGTGCCGCGCCGAGGTCGTCGGCTCGATCCCCGGCCCTGAAGTCCCGCATGACCGCGGATTCGCCTTCAGCATAGCCGCGCAGGAAATCGCATCCTGACAGCGAACCTAAGAGCAGACCGATCGCGAGCACGCGTCGTACAAGGGGCATCGTAGTCATCGTCCGACAGTGCGCGCCAGGGAATCCGGACCGCGCCGCGCTGATGGTAGCCGACGATCCATGCTGTCTCAAGCCAACCGCTGCAGCCAGGCCACCGCCCGGGTGGCGCCGCGGCGAACTGCCGGGGCAGCTTTACCCGGCGGGCGCCGTTACCATCACCACATGCGCCTGCATCGGCACGGCCAGTGGACCCGCGCCGTAAGCCTTCAGGAATGCCTGTTCGCAGTGGTCGGTTGCCCGGCCGAGCGCATCCGGCCCGCGCCGCTCCAGGTCGGCGCGCAACGGCGTGCCCTGGCAGAATGCCACCGCCGGGATGCGGGCGGCGCTGGCGCGGCTGGTTGCCGCGACGGTTTCAAAGACCGGGGATGACTGGAATCCGCCCAGGCGCAGATCCTGCTCGATGGTGGCCTGGCTGTGGTAACCATGCGGGACGCGGGCCATGAACTCGGGCGGCGCGTCGGGAAACAGCGTGGCGAGTGCCCCGGTGACATCGCGGGCAAAGGCGTTGAATTCCAGCCGGTCCCAGACATTGAAGATCAGCGTGCCGCCCGGCACCAGCACGCGGCGGGCTTCGGCGAAGGCGCGGCCCTTGTCCGGGAAGAACATCACGCCAAACTGGCAGGCGACCATGTCGAAGCTGGCATCGGCAAACGGCAGCGCCATGGCGTCGGCCTCGCGCCACTGCACCGGGCGGCTGGTGCCGGCCTGCTCCGCCCGCGCCAGCATCGGCGCGTTGAGGTCGGTGGCAACGATCATGGTATCGGCCGGCAGCTGCCCGGCGATTTCCCGGGTCAGCACGCCGGTGCCGGCGGCCAGTTCCAGCACCCGCCGGGGGTGCAGCGCGGCGATGCGGGCAGCCATGTCGGCAGCGTATGGCGCAAAGATCATCGGCACCATCAAGGCCTCATAGACTTCGGGAATCGCGCCCGCGAAGACTTTGTCCGAGTGTTGCAAGTCCATGAAACCCCCTGCCCTGGCGTGGAAGTTGCCGGCATCGCCTGACTGGGTGTAGGACACATTGCGGAGAAAGTAAACCGTGGCGGCCAGAACGTCTTATGCCCGGGAGGCGGCTTCCTTCAGCTGGTCACTGGCAGAGGTCAGCATGCGCAGTGTCTCTTCGAACACCAGCAGCGCGTCCTCGCGGCCTGGCGCGTCCTGCGGCATGCCATCCCGGTCGGCCGTGACGCCGCGGATGAGTTGATCGAGGAACCCGGGCCGGGTCATCTCAGTGCGCTGCAGCAGCATGTGCAGCAGGTAGCAGCAGGCACCAAGGCGCGGATCTTGCGGGGTTGGCATGGCTTGGTCTCCTTTGGGTTGGTCGGGTTTGCGCGTCGCGGCCCTAATCGCGGATGCGCGGCATCCAGCCGCTGCCGCGCGTGCGCGGATCCACCGGCAGCTGGCGCTGCAGCGCGGCCTTGGCCAGCATGTGGGCGCTGATCGGCGCGGTCAGGAACAGGAAGGCGGTCACCAGCAGCTCATGCAGGCTGGCATCGCCCCGGAAGCTGAAGTACGCCACCGAGGCCAGCACCACCCCGCCCACGCCCAGCGTGGTCGACTTGGTCGGCCCATGCAGCCGCATGAAGAAGTCCGGCAGCCGGAACAGCCCGATCGCCCCGACCAGCATGAACACGCTGCCCACCAGCAGCAGCGCGCACACGATGAATTCCGCAACAGGATGCAGCATCTGGCGCTCCCTAGTATTCGATGATGTCGCCGCGCTGCAGGTACTTGGACAGCGCCACGGTGCCGACGAAGCCCATCACCGCGATCAGCAGCGCGGCCTCGAAGAACAGTGCCGAATCCAGGCTGATGCCGAGCACCACGATCAGCGCGATGGCGTTGATATTCAGCGTGTCCAGCGCCACGATGCGGTCCGGCAGGCTGGGTCCGCGCAGCAGCCGCGCCAGGGTCAGCAGGAAGGCGAGGCCCAGGATCACCAGGCAGACCGGTATCACGATGGCAAGCATTGGAAGATCTCCTTGAGCGGGGTTTCATAGCGCGACTTGATGAGCTCGACCAGCGCGGCCTCTTCCTCCAGGTCCAGCACGTGCACGAGCAAGGCGCGGCGGTCATCGCTCAGCTCTGCGCACAGCGTGCCGGGGCTGAGCGAGACGATGCTGATCAGTGCGGTGGTGGCGAGTTCGTGCTCGACATCGAGCGGCACCACGATAAAGGCGGGGCGCAGGCGCGCGGTGGGGCCCAGCACCATGATGGCCACTTCCACGTTGGCTTTCACGATATCGAACAGCACATGGATGCTGAGCCGCAGGATCAGGTCGGGCCGCGACAGGCGGAACGCGCCCAGCACCAGCCAGCGGTCGGCCAGCCGGCCGATGGCCCAGCCCAGCAGTGCCCCCAGCAGCCAGTGCCCGGGGGCCAGGCTGTTGGTCAGCAGCAGCCACATGATCATCAGGATCAGGCTCAGCCAGGGATGGGGAAGCAGGCGCTGCAGCATGGCTTACCCCGGCTGCCCGGGCAGCACTGCCCGGAGATAGGCGGCGCGGTCCAGCAGCTGCGCCGCCGCGTCGGCCACATAGTCGCTGACCGGCCGCGCGCATACCGTCAGCGCGACATTGCCCGCCAGCAGCAGTGCGCAGCAGGCCAGCTTGCGCGCGTCGGGCCGCACGCGCACGCGTGCCGCGCCGGGATGGTCTTCGTCGAGGTATTCATCCCCTTCCGGCACGCGCTCCGCATCATGTGGCAGCCGCCACAGCAGCCGCGTGCCGGTGCGGGACACGGCAATCAGCAGCAGCAGGCCCGACACCAGCACCGCGGGCCACAGCGCCGGCACCCACGGCGCCGGGGTCGCGCGCAGGACCATGAGCTTGCCGAGGAAGCCCGACAGCGGCGGCAGCCCCACCGCTGCCACCACGCCCACCAGGTACAGCAGCCCGGCCAGCCGCGAGGCACTGACCGGGGGCCCGTCCTCGCGCGCCGGCTCCGGCTCCAGCGCGTCGGCCAGCAGGAACAGCGCGGCGGTACACAGCGTGGTGCTGAGCAGGTAGAACATCGCCGCGGCCCAGCCGGCTTGCGTCTGCATCGATACGCAGGCGGCCAGCAACCCGACCGATGTCACCACCAGGTAGCTGGTCATCGCGCGCAGCGTGCCGGCAGCGACCGCGCCCAGCGCGCCGACCGCCAGCGTGACCAGCGCCAGCACGAACACCCAGTCATGCAGGAATGGCCCCAGCAGCCCCTGCGGGCCGCCGAAGATCAGCGCATCGCAACGCAGCATCGCGTAGATGCCGACCTTGGTCATGATGGCAAACAGCGCTGCAACCGGGCCGGTGGCGCTGGCGTAGGCGCGCGGCAGCCAGAAATACAGCGGGAACAACGCCGCCTTCAGCGCAAAGACCAGCATCAGCATGGCGCCGGCAGCCACCGCCAGCGGCAGGTCCTGGGCCGGCAGGCCGGCCAGGCGCAGGCCGAGGTGCGCCATGTTCAGCGTGCCCGACAGCCCGTACAGCACGCCGACCGCCACCAGGAAGAACGACGACGCCACCAGGTTCAGGATCACATAGTGCAGCCCGGCGCCGATGCGCGCCCGCCCTGCCCCATGCACCAGCAGTGCATAGGACGCGATCAGCAGGATCTCGAAGAAGACGAACAGGTTGAACAGGTCGCCCGCCAGGAAGGCGCCGTTCAGGCCCATCAGCTGGAACTGGAACAGCGCATGGAAATGCCGGCCCTGCCGGGCGGTGCCCTCTCCCGCCGCCGCCAGCGCGGCGACGGCCAGCACCACGGTCAGGGCCAGCATCATCGCGCCGGTGCGGTCCATCTGCAGCACGATGCCGAACGGGGCGGACCAGTTGCCCATCGCATAGACCGCAATCTCGCCGGTAGCCGCCTGGCGCAGCAGGTGCACCGCCACTGGCGCCAGCAAGAGCGTGGCCACGGCGCAGACGATGCGCTGCGCGCGCAGCCGCTGGGCCGGCATCGCGGTCAACAGCGCACCGGCAAACATGGGGATCAGGATGGGCAGCAGCACGGCGTGGTTCATGGCCGCGGCTCCTGATTGCCGCCATCGGGATCGCGCCCCTCCGGCTGGCCGGCGGCGTCGACATGGTCGCTGCCGGTCAGCCCCAGCGAGCGCAGCGCCAGCACCACCGCGAACGCCGTCATGCCGAACGCGATCACGATGGCGGTCAGCACCAGCGCCTGGGGCAAAGGGTCGGCGTAGCTGGCGCCCGCCACGATCACCGGCGGCCGGCCGATCGACAGGCGCCCCATGCCCAGCAGGAACAGGCTGACCGCATACGACAGCAGCGTCAGCCCCAGCACCACGGTGAAGACGCGCTCGCGCAGCAGCAGGTAGATGCCGCCCGCGGCCAGGATGCCGATGGTGATGGCGTAGAGCGCGGCCATCAGGCGTCCTCCGCGGCCTGTGCCGGCGGCAGGTTGCGCACACCCAGGTGCGATACGATCACCAGCGTGGTTCCCGTCACAGTGCAGAAGACTCCCAGGTCAAAGATCATCGCCGTGGCCAGCTCCACCTCGCCGATGCCAGGTATGTGGAAATGCCCGAAGGCAGTGGTCAGGAACGGATAGCCGAAGGCCAGGCTGCCCAGCCCGGTCAGGCCCGCCAGCAGGATGCCCGCGCCGGCAATGGCGCGATAGTCCGGCGCAATGCGCGCTTCGGTCCAGCGCACGCCGCTGGCAACGTACTGCAGCAGCAGCGCCACCGAGGTGATTAGCGCCGCGACAAAGCCGCCGCCCGGCAGGTTGTGCCCGCGCAGCAGGATATAGACCGCCACCAGCAGCGTCAGCGGCAGCATCAGCCGCGCCAGCATGGCCAGCAGCAGCGGATGCGCCTGGCTGGTCCACGGCAGGCCATCGGGCGCTGCCGACGGCGTGTCCAGCCGCATGCCCTTGAGCAGCGCCTGCACCGCCAGCCCTGCGATCAGCAGCACGCAGATCTCGCCCATGGTGTCGAAGCCCCGGAAATCCACCAGCAGCACGTTGACCACGTTGTGCCCGCCGCCGCCCGGCACGGACTGGTCGATGTAGAAGGCAGACACCGGGTCATAGGGCCGCGTCATCACGGCGTAGGCCGCCATCGCCAGCAAGGTGCCGCCGCCAAGCGCCAGCACCAAATCCCGCCCGCGGCGCGCCGCCCCGGCGCGCTCCGGCGTCTCGCGCGGCAGGTAGAACAGCGCCAGCACCAGCAGCAGGATCGTCACCACCTCCACCGAGATCTGCGTCAGCGCCAGGTCCGGTGCGGAGAACCGCAGGAATGCCATCGACACCATCAACCCGCAGCCGCCCAGCAGCACCAGCGCGAACAGCCGCTGGCGGTGCGTCACCACCACGCCCACCGCGCACAGCCCGAGCAGCGCCAGCGTGGCGGCGCCGATCAGGTCGATGGCGCCCGCCGGCACGCTGCCACCGAGCCATTCCAGGTCAGCCAGGAAGTATGCCGGCACGGCCAGCAGCGCCAGCAGCATCCAGGCGACATAGGTCTGCAGCGAGCCGTTCTCCAGCCAGCGCGTGACGGCCGCGGCAAAGCGTTCCAGCGCATGCATGCCATGCTCGAATGACTGGCGCGCGCTCAGGTGGCTGATCGCGTGTTGCAGGCGCCGCAGCGCGTCGCGGCGCAGGAAGAACAGCGCCGCGCCCCCGCCCATCGACACCAGGCTCATCAGCAGCGGCAGGTTGACCCCGTGCCACAGGTTCAGGCTGTACTCCGGCAGGGGCGCGCGCAGCGTGGCCAGCGAAGCCGCCGCCAGCAGGTCGCCCACCGTATAGGCCGGCACCAGACCGACCACCAGGCAGATCACCACCAGGAACTCCACCGGCACCTTCATGAAGCGCGGCGGCTCGTGCGGCGGGTAGTGGGGCACGTCGGGCTGCCGGGCGCCGAAGAACACGCCGTAGATAAAGCGCAGCGAATAGGCCATCGTCAGCGCCCCCGCCAGCGTCGCCGCGGTCGGGATCACCCAGTTGAAGTCGCCCAGCAGGCCCTGCGCCAGGGTCTCGCCGAAGAACATTTCCTTGCTGAGGAAGCCGTTGAACAACGGCACCCCCGCCATCGACAGCGATGCCACGATCGCCAGCACCGCGGTGTGCGGCATATAGCGCGCCAGCCCGTGCAGGCGGTCCAGGTCGCGCGTGCCGGTTTCATGGTCGATGATGCCGGCCGCCATGAACAGCGACGCCTTGAACACCGCGTGGTTGATGATATGGAAGATGGCCGCCACCGTGCTGAGCTGGGTATCGAGCCCGAACAGCAGCGTGATCAGGCCCAGGTGGCTGATGGTGGAATAAGCCAGCAGCCCTTTCAGGTCCCGCTGCAGCAGCGCCAGGCCAGCGCCTACGATCAGCGTGGCCAGCCCCGTCATGCTGACCAGGTAGAACCAGCTGTTGGTGCCGTCCAGCACCGGATAGAGCCGCGCCAGCAGGAACACGCCGGCCTTGACCATGGTGGCCGAGTGCAGGTAAGCCGAGACCGGCGTGGGCGCTGCCATGGCATGGGGCAGCCAGAAGCTGAACGGGAACTGCGCTGACTTGGTGAAGACCGCCAGCAGGACCAGCACCAGCATCGGCAGGTATAGCGGGTGGTGCTGCACCTTGCCGGCCTGCGCGAGCACCTCGGACAGCTCGAAGCTGCCGCAGATATGGCCCAGCAGCAGCACCCCAGCCAGCAGCGCCAGCCCGCCGCCGCCCGTGACCGCCAGCGCCATGCGCGCGCCCTGGCGCGCATCGGTGCGCCATGACCAGAAGCCGATCAGCAGGAACGAGAGGATGCTGGTCAGCTCCCAGAACACCACCAGCAACAGCAGGTTGCCGGCCAGCACCACGCCCAGCATGGCCGCCATGAACAGCAGCAGCAGGCAGAAGAAGCGCACCGCGGATTCATTGCGCGCGAGGTAGTAGCGCGCGTACAGGATCACCAGCAGGCCCACGCCCAGCACCAGCAGCGCAAACAGGAACGACAGGCCATCCAGCCGCAGCGACAGGTCCAGCCCGAGCTGCGGCAGCCACGCCACGCGCCAGCCCAGCGCATGTCCCGGCGGTTCGAAGACCGCGCCGCGCAGGCTCAGCAGCAGCACCAGCGCTGCCAGCGGCAAACCGATGACGACAGGCGCCAGCAAGCGCGCGGTCCGCATGCCGATCAACCACGCCAGCGCCGCGGCCAGCAGGGGCAGCGCGATCAGCAGCACCAGCGCCATGCGCCCCCCTCAGCCGTTGCCCGGGATCACGGCCGGCCTGTGCCGGCCGTCGATGCGCCGGGCGGCAAGCCGGGCCGATGGTGCTTGTCTTGCAAATGGGGCGGTGGTCATGGGCCAGGTCCTCTATGCGGGCAGTCTTGCCCCCTACTTTCCGGATTCTGCCGGCATTGCGCAAGTCATGCTTGCCTTATTACGCGGCGCACGAAAGAATTCATCGCTTTGCTGGAAGAATCTGAATACGCGCGGCGATGGCGCGTGCTGCGCAGCAGCGAGGGCGCGTAGTACCCGTACCCTTCGACAATGCATGGCTGACAGGACACCCATGAAGCGGCCTTTGTTCCTTGCGATGGCAGTGATACTCGCGTTTGCCGCGGCCGTCTTGCCGATTGCGGCCAGCATGCGCGTGGCCGAAGAGGAGGTCGCCCGGCGCGAGGTGGCGCAACTGCAGATGTTTGCCAATGCTGCCGTCGCCCGCATGGAGATGGTCATGGCAGACGCCACTGGCGCGCTGCACGAAATGGAAGGCCTGCCCGACGCGCCCTGCTCCGACGGCAACCTGGCCAGCCTGCGGCGCATCACCTTCACCTTCCACCACCTGCGCGATACCGGGCGCTATGCCGGCAATTACCGCTTGTGCTCGGCACTGCTGGGCGACGTCTTCCGGCGGCATATGACATTGCCCGAGCCGGACTGGCGCGACACTCAGGGCTTCGAATACTGGTTCGACCTCGACAACCCGTTTGGCGCGCCCGGCCCTTCCATGCTGGTAGGGCGCCACGGCCATTACGTATCGGTCGACCCCAAGTCATTCGTCGACATCGTCGAGCTCGATGGCCGGTACATAGGCGCAGTCAATACTGCCACGGGCGTCTTCATCGCCACCACCACCGGCTCCGACGTGGCGCAGATGGCGCTCGAATACCAGCGCAATGCCAACGGCGCCGACGAACTCGACAATCCCGGCAGTTCCGTGCGCCGTTCCCCCCGGATTCCGTTCGCGGCCGTGGCCCTGGCACCGCCCACCGGGCTGCTGGCCACCTGGCCGATGCTGGTAGGCTCTTTCGTCGTGGCGGGGCTGGCGATCGGCGTGCTGCTGGCCGCGCTGGTGTTTCGCGCCATGTCGCGCCGCCTGACCATGGAGGGCGCGCTGCGCAACGCCGTGCGCCGCCGCCGGCTGGAGGTGCACTACCAGCCGATCGTCGCGCTGGAAGATGGCCGCTGCGTGGGCGCGGAGGCGCTGCTGCGCTGGAAGCGCGACGGCCAGCCGGTGCCGCCCGACCTGCTGATCACGCTGGCGGAGCAGACCGGGCTGATGCCGCAGATCACTGACCACGTGCTCGACCGCGCCATCGCGGAGCTGGGCCCGCTGCTGCGCGCCAGGCCCGGCTTCTATGTGTCGATCAATGTTTGCGCGGACGATGTCAGCTCGCCGCGTTTTCTCGACGTGCTTACCGCGCGCCTGCAGGGCACCGGGATCGCGCCCCGGCAGATCCGCATCGAGATCACTGAACGCAGCTTCCTGCACGCCGAGACCGCGCTCGAAGTGATCCAGGCCTTCCGCGATGCCGGGCATCCGATCTACATCGACGACTTCGGCACCGGCTACTCCAGCCTGTCCTACCTGCAGGTATTCAAGGTCGATGTGTTGAAGATCGACAAGTCCTTCATCGACACCATCGGCCGCGAGGCAGCATCCAGCACCGTGGCGCCGCACATCATCGCCATGGCCGAGGCGCTGGGCTTCGAGGTCGTGGCCGAGGGCATCGAGCATGAAGACCAGGCGCGCTTCCTGCGCGAGCGCGGCGCGCAGTTCGGCCAGGGGTGGCTGTATTCACGCGCCTTGCCGGCAGACGGCCTGCAGGCGTACCTGGCATCCCGGCGTGCCCCTGAGCGGTGACGCGCCGCGAGACGACGGCAGTGCATCCCTGAGCTTGCCGAACGCTTCCTCGCCGATGGCACCTCGCGGCGATAATCCCCGCGTGCCCGGGCCGGTTGTAATATGCCTGTTCCAGCTTATCGCCATCACGCCTGCGCGCGCCGAAGCCGGCACGCGCAGCCATCTTCAGGAGACGCCCGTCCAATGAGCGAAGCGCTTTGTCTTGCCAGCGCCGCCGAGCTGCAGCAGCGCATCCGGCGCAAGGAAATCTCGCCGGTGGAACTGACCGCCGCGGTGCTGGCGCGCGCCGAGCGGCTGCAGCCGGTGCTGAACTGCTTTATCACGCTGTGCGCGGACGAGGCCATGGCCGCGGCGCGCGCGGCGGAAGCGGAAGTGATGTCCGGCCGGCCGCTGCCCCCGCTGCATGGCATTCCTTTCACCGCCAAGGACATCGTCAACACGCGCGGCGTGCGCACCACCTTTGGCGCCGTGCCGATGCGAGACAACGTGCCGGCCGAAGACGCCGTGGCGGTGGCGCGGCTGCGCGCGCAGGGGGCGATCCTGGTCGGCAAGACCACCACGCCGGAATTCGGCTCCAAATGCCTGACCGATTCGCCGCTATTCGGGCGCACCCGCAATGCCTGGCACGCCGCACGCACCAGTGGCGGCTCCAGCGGCGGCGCCGCGGTGGCGGTGGCCAGCGGCATCGCGCCGCTGGCGGTGGCAACCGATGGCGGCGGCTCCACGCGCATTCCTGCCGCCTGCAATGGCGTGGTGGGCATCAAGCAGAGCCAGGGGGTGATTCCGCACAGCCAGGCGCAGGATCTGTTCGGCAACCAGACCTACGTGACGCCGACCACGCGCACGGTGGCCGACACCGGCCTGATGCTGCAGGCCATGGCCGGCGAGCATGCGTGCGACCCGTGGTCGATCGGCGTGCCCGCCGCCGACTACGTGGCCGCCGCGCAGCCGCAGGGCGACTTGCGTGGCCGGCGCATCCTGTATTGCCTGGCGCCGCCGGGCCGCCCAGTGTCGGCGGACGTGGCGCGCGCGTTCGAGGCCAGCCTGGACAAGCTGCGCGCGCTAGGCGCCGAACTGGTGCCGTTCGGCGGCGAAGGGTTCGACGTCGAACCCATCTGGCGTGCGATCAACCACACGGTCTGGCGCACGCGCTTTGCGCCGATCGTGGCGCAGCACCGCGAGGCGCTGAGCCCGACCTTCGTGCGCCAGGTGGAATCGGCCGCCGCCTTCACCGCCGTGGAATACCAGCAGGCGATGTTCGAGCGCTCGCAGCTGTTCCTGCGCGTGCAGGCGCTGCTGGGGCGCGCCGACCTGCTCGCCATGCCCACCATCACACGCACCGCACTGCCACTGGAGCAAGACCTGTTCGGCCAGATCGAAATCGATGGCCAGGACTATCCCGATGTGCGCGCGAACTGGTTCCCCTGGACCATGCCGTTCAATATGACGGGACATCCGGCCATCAGCCTGCCCTGCGGCTTTGGCAGCGACGGGCTGCCGATCGGGCTGCAGCTGGTCGGGCAGTTCCGCGGTGACGCGCAGCTGCTGCGTGCGGCGGCCTTGTACGAATCGGTCCATGACCTCACGGGCCAGTGGCCCACCCTGCCCTGACACCCTCTCAACATCGTTCCCTGACTGCCATGACTCATCAAGTCCGATTGACGCGCCGGCTGCTGGCCATGACCGCTGTCGCCGCCGCCACCTTCGCCATGACCGCGCCGGCCGGCGCGGCCGATGCCGAGCCGATGCATATCATTGTCGGCTACGCCCCGGGCGGCGCCGCCGACAGCCTGGCGCGCCTGTATGCCGAGCAACTGCGCCAGGACGGCCACGGCACGGTGGTGGTCGAAAACCGCCCCGGAGCCTCGGCGCGCCTGGCGCTCGACTACGTGAAGCGTGCCAGGCCCGATGGCAAGACCGTGTTCATCGGCCCCTCGCCCCTGTTCACCATCTTTCCGCTGACCTACAAGAAGCTGTCATACGACGCCGACAAGGACCTGGTGCCCGCGGCGGTGCTGACCGATGTGCCGACCGCGGTCGCGACCGGCGTGCAGCAGCCTTACCAGAACATGAAGGAATACGTGAGCTGGGCCAGGCGCAACCCGGGCGGCGCCAGCCTGGGCCTGGCCACCATCGGCAGCGCCGGCCACCTGGGCACGGTGGCACTGGGCAAGGCCGAAGGCATCGCCATCACGCCCGCGCCGTATCGCGGCGCGTCGCCGATGCTGGTGGATGTGGTCAGCGGCAATGTGTCGATCGGCTGGGATGCCGTAGCCAGCATGATGCCGCTGTACAAGGGCGGCAAGCTGCGCTTCCTTGGGGTGAGCGGTACGCGCCGCGCCAAGGCGCTGCCCGAAGTGCCCACCATGAAGGAACAGGGCTTCAGCCAGTATGACCACGCCACCAGCTGGTACGGCGTGTTCGTGCCTGCTGGCACGCAGCCTGACGTGGTGGCGCAGGTGGAAAAGATGTTCCTCGCCGCCTCGGCCAACGCCGCCACCGTGGCCAAGCTGGAAGCGCTGGGCCTGGAAGTGGTGGCGCGCCCCGGCCAGGAAGGCCGCCGCCGCATCCAGCTGGAACGCGCCGCGTGGAAGCCGATCGTGGAGGCGACCGGCTTCCAGGCCGAGGACTGAGGCCCGGCCCAGCCCTCAGGGCTTGGGCCGCACCGCGTCAGCGGTTCCCTGGATAAAGGCCTTGATCTTCTCGACGTCGTCCGGCGTCAGCTTGCCGGTAAAGTCCGGCATGCCGCGCGCCATCGCCGGCCCCTTGAAAACCACCTTGTCCAGGTTCTCGATATAGGCCGCATCAATATAGCCCAGGTTAGGGATATTGCCGCCGCGGTCCACGCCGGGCACGCCGTGGCACAGGGCGCAGTTGCTGACGTACAGGCCGGTGCCCGCCTTGACCTGCGCCGGGTCATATTTCACGCCCTGCAGCAGCCTGGCGGCGCGGTACTCGGCAAAGGCCGGCAGCGGCGCCTTGCCGCCGAGGGCGAAGGTGTAGACCGTGCCCGGCCCCTGCCGGTTGGTGGCGCGCTGGGCCTGCCCGTAGACCCCGCCCCAACCCACTGCCACCGACACATACTGCTTGCCGTTCAACTCGAAGCTGACCGGCGCCGCCACCACGCCGGTGCCGGTGGGCGACTCCCACAGCTTGTCGCCGCTGCGCGCGTCATAGGCGACAAAGCGGCCGTCGGCGGTGCCCTGGAACACCAGGTTGCCGGCGGTGGTCAGCGTGCCGCCGTTCCACGGCGACACATGCTCCTGCGTCCACGCCGCCTTCTGCTGCACCGGATCCCAGGCGATCAGCCGGCCAAAGGGCTTGCTCTTGGGCGGCTCGGCGTTCAGGAACTTGGCGGTGTTCCAGCCCACGTTGCCATGCGGGGTGCCGGGCTTGCCTTCATTGAAGTTCCAGGTCTTGTCGTCCATCAGGTTGATCGGCACGTTCTGCGCCGGCAGGTAGACCAGCCCGGTCTGCGGGTTGAACGACATCGGATGCCAGTTGTGCGCGCCGTACGGCCCGGGGACCGAGTCATAGGGCTTGTCGGTGGCGCGCGCCTCGGGCCGCTCGATGGGGCGGCCATTGGCGTCATAGCCGGTGGCCCAGTTCACGTCGACAAAGTTCTTTGCCGAGATGAACTTGCCGTTGGTGCGGTCGATGACGAAGAAGAAGCCGTTCTTGGGCGCGTGCAGGATGACCTTGCGCATCTGCCCGTCGAGCTTCAGGTCGGCCAGGATCATCGGCTGCGCCGAGGTGTAGTCCCAGTTGTCGCCCGGGGTCTCCTGGTAGTGCCAGACATACTTGCCGGTATCCGGGTTGAGCGCGACGATCGAGGCCAGGTACAGGTTGTCGCCGCCGGCCGGACTGCGCTTGCTGTGCGACCACGGCGCGCCGTTGCCGGTGCCCACGTACATCAGGTTCAGTTCGGGGTCGAAGGCCAGCGTGTCCCAGGCCGTGCCGCCGCCGCCCGCCTCCCAGTACTTGCCGCTGGGGTCCCAGGTCTTGGCCGCCGCGGCCATCGACTCATCCTCGAACGGCCTGGAGGGGTCGCCCGGCACCGTGAACCAGCGCCACTTCTGCTCGCCGGTGCCGGCGTCATAGGCGGTGATGTAGCCGCGCACGCCGTATTCGGCGCCGCCGTTGCCGATGATGACCTTGCCCTTGAACACGCGCGGCGCGCCGGTGATGGTGTACGAGTACTTGCGGTCGATGATGGTGTCCTTCTCCCACTGCTTGCGGCCACTGGCGGCATCCAGCGCGATCAGCCGGCCATCGTAGGCGGCCACGAACACCTTGCCCTGGTACAGCGCCACGCCGCGGTTGACCACGTCGCAGCAGCCGCGATAGCCGAGCGAGCGGTCCACCTTGGGGTCGAAAGTCCAGAGCCGCTTGCCGGTGCGCGCATCGACCGCATGCACCACGCTCCATGACGCGGTGACGTACATCACGCCGTCCACCACCAGCGGGGTTGCCTCCACGCCGCGGGTCGACTCCAGGTTGTAGGTCCACACCAGGCCCAGGTCGCGCACGTTCGCGGCATCGATCTGCCTGAGCCGGCTGAAGCGGGTCTCGGCATAGTCCAGGCCATGGCTGGGCCAGTCGCGGGCGGTGCTGGCGTTGGCACTGATGAAGGCGCCGTCAACCTTGGCTGCCGCATTGCGCGGCGCCGCGGCGCCGGCGGGCAAGACCTGCACCACCAGCGCCAGGGCCGCTGCCAGGAGGCCTGTGGCGCGCCTCATGGTGCGGCGGGTGTGCATTGCAACATCGGGGGCAACGGGGTCCGTCGCCTGCTTCAACGCATGGCTCATGTCGTCTCCTGTAGAGCATTCTTGTTGGAATTCGGGACTGCAGGATTACGGAACTGCGCGATGCCGGTCGGTGGCCGGGGCCTATAGATAATCGGTGAGCGATTCGATTATGGGTACAGGGATTACCCGCGGAAAGTCGTGCAGCCGGCGCAAGGCGGCTGGCGTCCCGAGCCTGTCGGGCGATATGTGCCGGATATTACTGATGAAGAAATGAATATTGGACGGTGTAGGCACGCCTCGCTTAGCCTTGGCGCCAAGGCAGGCAGCCAGCCAGCCAGCCCACATCCCCGTATCCGGAGACACCACCATGAGCAACTTCCTTCTCTACGAGCAGCAGGACCACATCGTCACGCTGACGATGAACGAGCCCGAGCGCCGCAACCCGCTGACCGGCAATACCGCCGTGGCGGAGTTCCTGGCCGCGATCGACCGCATCCACGGCGACCGCAGCGTGCGCGCGGTGGTCATCACCGGCGCGGGCACGGCGTTCTCGTCGGGCGGCAATATCAAGGACATGGAGCGCCAGGCCTCCGGCGCAGTGCCGGGCATGGAAATCCGGCAGGACTACCGCTGCGGCATCCAGCGGCTGCCGCTGGCGCTGTTCAACCTGGAAGTGCCGGTCATCGCCGCGGTCAATGGCGCGGCCATGGGCGCGGGGCTGGACCTGGCCTGCATGTGCGACATCCGCATTGCCTCGGAGCGCGCGCAGTTTGCCGAGTCCTTCGTCAAGCTCGGCATCATCCCCGGCGATGGCGGCGCGTGGCTGCTGCCGCGCGTGATCGGCCTGTCGCGGGCGGCCGAGATGACCTTCACCGGCCAGCCGATCGATGCCAGGCTGGCGCTGGAATGGAACCTGGTGTCGCGCGTGGTCGCGCCCGAGGCGCTGCTGTCCACTGCCTATGAGCTGGCCGGCCGCATCGCCGCCAACCCGCCGCACGCGGTGCGACTGGCCAAGCGCCTGATGCGCGAGGCCATGCATACCCGCCTGGATACGCTGCTGGAACTGTCCGCCGGCTTCCAGGCGCTGTCGCACCAGACTGCCGACCACCGTGAGGCGGTGCAAGCGTTCCTGGATAAGCGCACGCCGGTTTTCACGGGGAACTGAGCTGCAGCAGCCAGGCAGACTGCTGTGCCGCTCAGCCTGCCACGCCCAGCGCTCCCTCTACATTGCGCACCAGGCTCACCAGGCGCGGGCCGATGTCCTCCTCCATCTGCTTGCTCTGCTGGCTGAACACCGGCACCGAGGCGGCAAAGATCCACGCCTCGCCGTCGCGGCGGGTGCGCATCGGTACGGCAACCGATTCCACCTCGCGGTGCAGGTCGCGGTGGCCGCGGCAGAAGCCGTGTTCTTGTAGGTCGCTGGCGGCGTCAGCCAGGCGCTCCTGCAGCCAGTCAGCGCGCTGCGGATCGGCGGCGCGGAGCTGGGCGAGATAGGCCTCGCGCTCGGCCTCGCTCAACAGCATCAGGTAGCCGCGTCCGGACCCTGTGCGCGAGACCGACACGCGCGTGCCGACCTCGGGCCGGAACACATGGCTGCCCACGCCCTGGGCGATCTCGACGTAGGTCAGCGCATTGCCGCTGCCGACGATCAGCTCGACCTGCCCGGCGATATGGTCGGCCAGCTCCTGCATGGCCGGTCGCGCCAGCTGGCGGATCGTCATGCGTGCCAGCGCGGGCGCGGCCAGGTTGATCAGCCCGACCCCGGGCACGTAGCGCGACAGGCGCTCTGAATAATGCAGCAGGCCCAGCTCGCACAGGGTATCGAGCAGCCGGAACAGGGTCGGCTTGGCCAGGCCGGTGCGCTCCATCAGCTCGCGGCTGCTCAACTCCTGCACCGTTGGGGAAAAGCAGTTGAGGATCGAAATGCCACGCGCCAGCGCGCTGACAAGGCGCGCTTCGCCGTCGGCATCGGCGGGCGGCGGGGCCAGGGAGCCGTGTGGTGCATTCGTCATGTTATTGCCTGAATTCAAGGTTTTTTGATACGAGCGTCTCAAAACCCGGATGTTGCCCTTCGTTTTTTCCAAAGTCAAACCGGGTTATTTGGGTTTACACGACGCTTTTCCGAAGACAGAATCCCAATTCATCGTATTGGACGATCACATTTCGGTACGGACGTCTCAATATCCCAGCCACGACTCGCAACGCTCAGCTTTTTCAGGAGACACCCCATGCAACAAGCCGTCATCGTCGACGCCATCCGCAGCCCGATGGGCCGCTCCAAGCCAGGCTCGGCCTTCACCGAACTCCATGCCACCGAGTTGCTGGCGCAGGTGCTCAAGGGCCTGGTCGAGCGCAACAAGCTGGACCCGGGTTTGGTCGACGACGTCATCACCGGCTGCGTGACCCAGGCGGGCGAGCAGTCCGCCGGCCCGGGCCGGGTGGCGTGGCTGGCGGCAGGCTTTCCTGACCACGTGCCGGCCACCACCATCGACCGCAAGTGCGGCTCCAGCCAGCAGGCGGTGCATTTCGCCGCGCAGGGCATCATGGCCGGCGCCTATGACATCGTCATCGCCTGCGGCATCGAGTCGATGAGCCGCGTGCCGATGGGCTCGGCCCGCATCGGCCAGAACCCGTACGGCCCGTCGATGGAAGCGCGCTATGCGCCGGGGCTGGTCTCGCAGGGTGTCGCGGCCGAGCTGGTGGCCGCCAAGTACGAACTGTCGCGCCACGACATGGACAGCTACTCGGCCCACTCGCACGAGCTGGCCGCAGCCGCGCGCGAAAGCGGCGCCTTCCGCCGCGAGATCCTGGGCATCAGCACGCCCAACGGGCTGGTCGAGCAGGATGAAACCATCCGCCCGGGCACCTCGGTGGAGAAACTGGGCACGCTGCAGGCCTCGTTCCGCAACGACGAACTCAGCGCGCGCTTCCCGCAAATCGGCTGGAACGTGACCGCGGGCAATGCCTCGCAGATCAGTGACGGCGCCTCCGCCATGCTGCTGATGAGCGAGTCGATGGCGCAGCGCCTGGGCCTGAAGCCGCGTGCGCGCTTTGTCGCTTTCGACGTGTGCGGCGACGATCCGGTCATGATGCTGACCGCCCCGATCCCCGCCAGCCAGCGCGCGATCAAGAAGAGCGGCCTGAAGCTCGACCAGATCGACCACTACGAGATCAACGAAGCCTTTGCCTGCGTGCCGCTGGCCTGGCAGCGCGCGCTCGGCGCCGACCCGGCACGCCTGAACCCGCGCGGCGGCGCCATTGCGCTGGGCCATCCGCTGGGTGCCTCCGGCGTGCGGCTGATGACCACCATGCTGCATGCACTGGAAGACAGCGGCCAGCGCTATGGCCTGCAGTCGATGTGCGAGGCCGGCGGCATGGCCAACGCCACCATCATCGAGCGCCTGTAAGCGGCGCCTCCTACCGAACAACGTATCCAGTCAAGGAGACAAAGCATGAAACTGACCAATATGTCCGCCGTCGTGACCGGCGGCGCTTCCGGCCTGGGCCTGGCCTGCGTGCGGCGCCTGGTGGAACGCGGCGTCGACGTCGTGATCGCCGACCTGTCGGAAGAGCGCGGCAATGCCGCCGTCGACGAGTTCGGCGGCAAGGTCCGCTTCCTCAAGGCCGACGTGACCGACACCGACCAGATGAACGCCGTCTATGACGCCGCCGAAGCCATTGCCCCGCTGCGCGCGCTGATCCATTGCGCCGGCCTGGGCGGCCCGGTGCGCGTGGTCGAGAAGGACGGCTCGCCGGGGTCGCTGGAAAAATACGAGTCGATCGTGCGCATCAACCTGATCGGCACCTTCAACGCGCTGCGCCTGGGTGCCGCGCGCATGGCCAAGAACGAACTGATCGACGGTGAGCGCGGCGCGTGCGTGCTGACCGCGTCGGTGGCCGCCTACGAAGGCCAGATCGGCCAGATCCCTTATGCATCGGCCAAGGCCGGTATCGTCGGCATGACCCTGGTGGCCGCACGCGACCTGGCACAGCGCGCGATCCGCGTCTGCACCATCGCCCCGGGGCTGTTCGACACCCCGCTGCTGGCCAAGCTGCCGGAGAACGTGCGCGCCTCGCTCGGCGCCATGGTGCCGCACCCGCCCCGCCTGGGCGCACCGGATGAATACGCGTCCACCGCGCTGCACATCCTGGAGAACCCCATGCTCAACGGCGAAACCATCCGCCTAGACGGCGCCATCCGCATGGCACCGCGCTGAGCTGTGCGCTGCACCGATACCGACTTCTGACAAGGAAACCGCATGAGCGACACGCTGCAACTGGAAACCCACGGCAATACGCTGCTGATCACCATGAACCGGCCCCAGGCGAAAAATGCCATGGACTTCGAGACCGCGACCGCGCTGGCCGCCGCCATCGACCAGCTGGAAAGCCGCGACGACCTGAGCGTGGCCATCCTGACCGGCGCGGGCGGCACCTTCTGCTCGGGCATGGACCTGAAGGGCTTCCTGGAAGGCAAGCGCCCCAGCCTGCCTGGCCGCGGCTTTGGCGGGCTGACCGAGAAGCCGCCGCGCAAGGTGCTGATCGCCGCGGTGGAAGGCTATGCGCTGGCCGGCGGCTTCGAGCTGGCGCTGGCGTGCGACCTGATCGTGTCGTCGAAGGCGGCCAAGTTCGGCCTGCCTGAAGTCAAGCGGGGGCTGGTGGCCGGCGCCGGCGGCCTGATGCGCCTGCCGCGCCGCGTGCCGTACCACATCGCCATGGAATACGCGCTGACCGGCAATATGCTGGGCGCCGAGCAGGCTCACGCCTATGGGCTGATCAACCGCCTGACCGAAGCGGGCCAGGCGCTGGCAGGCGCGCTGGCGCTGGCCGACGAGATCGGCGCCAACGGCCCGCTGGCGGTTGCGGTCAGCAAGCAGATCGTGGCCGAGTCCGCCGACTGGAGCGCCGAGGAGATGTTCGAGCGCCAGCGCCCGCTGCTGGCGCCGGTGTTCACCTCGGCCGATGCCCGCGAGGGTGCCGCCGCATTCGCCGAGAAGCGCAAGCCGGTGTGGACGGGCAAGTGATGGCGCACGCCAGGCGGAGGGCATCGATGTCATCCGTCCTGCGCTAGTGGACTACAGAACGGCCGGCCGCAAGCCGGCCGTTCGCACATTCCAAGCAGCACGCAGACCAGAACATGGAGGAGACCCATGAAACACAAGCTGCCAGAATCGCTGTTCAACACGTCCGCGGCCCTGCTGCTGGCAACCGCCGCCGCCATGCTGCCGCTGGCGGCCAGCGCCGCGGCCTGGCCTGAGCGCCCCATCACCATCATCGTGCCCGGCGCGCCGGGGGGCACCACCGATATTCCGACACGGCTGGTGGCGCAGAAGCTGTCGGCCATCCTGGGCCAGCCGGTGGTGGTCGACAACAAGCCCGGCAGCGGCGGCATCATTGGCACGCAGGCCTTCATGCGCGCGGCGCCGGACGGCTACACGCTGCTGGTCGGCAATACCGGCTCGCACGCGATCAACTACAGCGCCTACAAGCAGTTGTCCTACCAGCCGCAGGATTTCCTGCCGCTGACGGACCTGATCTCGTTTGCCAACGTGCTGGTGGTCGGCGCGCAGTCGCCGGTACGCAGCGTGGCCGAGCTGATGGCGCAGCTCAAGCAGTCCCCGGGCAAATATTCCTATGCTTCGGCCGGCATCGGGCAGACCACGCACCTGACGGCGGAGCTATTCCGGCTGCGCACGGGCACCGAAGTGATTCACGTGCCGTACAAGGGGTCGACACCAGCCACGACCTCCGTGCTGGCGGGCGAAACCACCTTCATGTTCGACAACCTGACGCAGGCGCTGCCGCAAATCCGCGCCGGCAAGCTGCGCGCGCTTGCGGTGACCAGCGCCGAGCGCCTGCCGGCCCTGCCGGACGTGCCGACGATGGCGCAGGCCGGCGTGAAGGATTTCGTGGTAATGGGCTGGCTGGGCTTCTTTGCGCCGGCCAAGACCCCGCCGGCCATTGCCGCCACCCTGCAGGAAGCGCTGGGCAAGGCCATGCGCGACCCCGAGGTGGTGGCCAGGTTCCGCGACATGGGCGGCATTCCGGGCGGCGAACCGCAGCCGAAGTTCGCCGCGCTGGTCAGCGGCGACATCAAGCGCTGGGGCGAGACCATCCGGGCATCCAAGGTCAGCCTGGACTAGCCAGGCGCGGGGCCGCCTTTGGCAAAGCGGAAGGCGGACCCGCCCAAAGCCAAATTGACACGGTGGGACCCGGGGCATACCCTCGCCCTACCCTGCGGTATATTCAGCGCACGCTTAAATGTAAAGACATGGAAAGCGCCCCGGGGCTCACAACGATAACGACAACGACGAGACCACACCGTGCCCACCCCCACCGCGCCTTCCCGCTACGAAGCCCTGCGCCCGGCCTTGCCGATCCTGATCGGCGCCTCCTTGATGCTCAGCCTGGCCATGGGCCTGCGCCAGAGCCTTGGCATCTTCATGCCGCCGCTGACGCGGGACCTCGGCATCTCGGTATCGGATTTCACCATCGCCATCGCGGTACAGAACCTGGCGTGGGGCCTGCTGCAGCCGCTGGCCGGGGCCTGGGCCACGCGGATCGGCTTCCGGCCGCTGATGCTGGCCGGCTCGCTGCTCTATGTGACCGGACTGGTGCTGCTGGCGACCGCGCACAGCATGGTCGGCGTCACGCTGGGCGCGGGCGTGGCCATTGGCGCATCGATGGCCTGCACCGGCAGCGCCCTGGCGATGGCGGTGGCGGCGCGGCCGGTGTCGGCGGCGCTGCGCAGCACGGTGCTGGGGCTGGTGTCTGGCGCGGGCTCGCTGGGTGCGCTGCTGGCGGCGCCGATCGGGCAGATGGTGACGCAGGCCTACGGCTGGCGCACCGGGCTGGCAGCGTTCGTGCTGCTGGCGCTGGTGATGCTGCCCGCGGCGTGGTTTGCCGGGCGCGTGGACCGGCTGCCGCTGGTGTCGCCCGCAGGGCGCGGCCAGGACAGCGCGCGTGAAGCGCTGGGCACCGCGCTGCGGCATGCGCCGTTCGTGGTGATGGCGCTGGCGTATTTCGTCTGCGGCATGCAACTGGTGTTCCTGACCACGCACCTGCCATCGTATCTGGACGTATGCGGCATGGACCCAATGCTCAGCGCGCAGGCGTTGGGCGTGATCGGCGGCTTCAACGTGCTGGGCAGCATCTTCTTCGGCTGGGCCGGCGGCCGCTTCAACAAGCTGATGCTGCTGGGCGGCATCTATACGATTCGCTCGCTGGCGCTGACCTGGTACTTCTCGTCGGCGCCCACGCCGCAAAGCACGCTGGTGTTCGCCGCGGTGATGGGCTTCCTGTGGCTGGGCGTGGCGCCGCTGGTATCGGGCTGGATCGCCGAGACCTTCGGCCTGCGCTGGCAGGCCATGCTGGGCGGCGTGGCGTTCTTCAGCCACCAGATCGGCAGCTTTCTCGGCGCCTTCGGCGGTGGGCTGGTCTACGACGCGCTGGGTTCCTACACCGTGGCGTGGCAGGTCGGCGTGACCCTGGGGCTGGCCGCGGGTCTGGCGCAAATTGCATTTGCCGTGGCCACGCGGCGGCAGCCGCCGCTGATGGCCACGTCCTGAAACACTGTGCCGGGCCGCCCCGAACGGGGGATGCGGAGGGCGCGCTTAGCACCTAGCATGGATCCTGAGTGGTCCGGTCTTGGATCCTCAGGCCTTTTCAAGCCCGCCCCGCGCGGGTCTTTTTATGGTGCTTCGCTGAATTGGGTGGCACGCGCGCCAAGCCCTTCCCCGGCCCATACCAATATGCGCCCCCCGCCGGCGCCACAGACAGCCCCCAACACGTACAATCTCGGCTTTCCTTCCCGTCCCACCCGCTGCCATGACCACCCTCGGAACGCCTCTCTCCCCCTCTGCCACCAAAGTGATGCTGCTCGGCTCCGGCGAGCTGGGCAAGGAAGTGCTGATTGCACTGCAGCGCCTGGGTGTGGAAACCATCGCCGTCGACCGCTATGACAATGCACCCGGCCAGCAGGTAGCCCACCACGCGCGCACCATCGCCATGAGCGACCCGGACCAGCTCAAGGCGCTGATCGAGGCGGAAAAGCCGCACCTGGTCGTGCCCGAGATCGAGGCCATCGCCACGCCCATGCTCGAAACCTTGGAAGCCGCCGGCACCGTGCGCGTGATCCCCACCGCCCGCGCCGCGCGCCTGACCATGGACCGCGAAGGCATCCGCCGCCTGGCCGCCGAATCGCTCGGCCTGCCGACCAGCCCGTACAAGTTCTGCGATTCGCTGGATGAACTGCAGGCTGCCATCGACGGCGGCATCGGCTACCCGTGCGTGGTCAAGCCGGTGATGAGCAGCTCCGGCAAGGGCCAGAGCAAGATCGACGGTCCCGATGGCGTCAAGGCGGCCTGGGACTACGCAATGGCCGGCGGCCGCGTCAGCCACGGCCGCGTGATCGTGGAAGGCTTTATCGATTTCGACTACGAGATCACGCTGCTGACCGTGCGCGCCATGGGCGCCAGCGGCCAGGTGGAAACGCAGTTCTGCGCCCCGATTGGCCACGTCCAGGTCAGCGGCGACTACGTCGAGAGCTGGCAGCCGCAGCCGATGCACCCCGCCGCGCTGGAAACCGCCCAGCGCATTGCGCAGGCGGTCACGGCAGACTTGGGCGGCATGGGCCTGTTCGGCGTGGAGCTGTTCGTCAAGGGTGAGCAGGTCTGGTTCAGCGAGGTCAGCCCGCGTCCGCACGACACCGGCATGGTCACCATGGCCACGCAATGGCAGAACGAGTTCGAACTGCATGCCCGCGCCATCCTGGGCCTGCCGGTCGACACCACGCTGCGCAGCCCCGGCGCCAGCGCCGTGATCTACGGCGGCGTGGATGCCCAGGGGGTGGTCTTCGATGGCGTGGACCAGGCACTAAGCGTGCCTCAGACCGAGGTGCGCCTGTTCGGCAAGCCCGAGAGCTTCATCAAGCGCCGCATGGGTGTGGCGCTGGCCTACGCGGACGATGTCGACACCGCCCGCACCCGCGCCAAGGAAGCCGCCAGCCGCGTGCGTCCGCGCGCGGTCGGCTGAGCGTCAGGCGCAGCTCAGATCGGATGGCTGCCCGCGGCGGCGCCGTGGGCAGGGGCATGATGGACGGTGGCCTGTGCCGCCGCCACCTGCGCCGCGGCCAGCACCGGCGAGATGCGCACGCCGGTCAGATCCGCGCCTGACGGCGCCTGGTACAGGCGCAGGCCCAGCTCGGGCAGGATCGCCAGCAGGTGGTCGAAGACATCGCCCTGGATGCGCTCATAGTCCATCCACGCAGTCAGCGCGGTAAAGCAGTAGATCTCCACCGGGATGCCCTGCGAATCGGGCTCCATCATGCGCACGTTCAGCAGCAGGTCGTGGTGGATCTCCGGGTGCGCCTTCAGGTAGGCAATGCCATAGGCGCGGAAGGTGCCGACATTGGTCAGCCGGCGCCGGTTGACCGGGTCATTGCCGGCGGCAATCAGCAGGCGGTTGGCCTCGTCGACCTCGGCCTGCTTCTCCTCCAGGTAGTCGTGCAGCAGCCGGAAGCGCATCAGCGCCTGCACTTCCCGGTCCTCCAGAAAGCGCACGCTGCCCGCATCCAGCCGCAACGTGCGCTTGATGCGCCGCGCGCCGGATTCGAACATCTGCCGGTAGTTGCGGTAGCTCTCGGAGAACAGCTTGTAGGTCGGCACCGTGGTCACGGTGTTGTCCCAGTTCTGCACCTTGACCGTATGCAGGGCGATGTCCTTGACGTAGCCGTCGGCATTGCACTGGGGCATCTCGATCCAGTCGCCGATGCGCAGCATGTCGTTCGAGGTCAGCTGGGTACTGGCCACCAGCGACAACAGCGTGTCCTTGAACACCAGCAGCAGCACCGCCGACAGCGCACCCAGGCCGGACAGCATCCACAGCGGCGAGCGGTTGATCAGGATCGACAGCACCAGCACCGAGCACACCAGCCCCAGCCCGAGCCGCCCCACCTGGATATAGCCCTTGATCGAGCGCGTCTGTGCCTCGCGGCTGCTGGCGTATACGTCCTGCCAGGCGCTCAGCACGCCGCCTAGCATCAGGAAAAAGCAGATCCACAGGCCGGCATGGGCCAGGCGCTCGATGGCCAGCGCATAGCGGCCCATGTGCGGCACTTCGCCAATGCCGACGGTGATCACCGCGAACCCGACCGCATAGCCGAAGCGCCGATAGGCACGATAACGCGTCAGCGCCTTGCTCCAGGGGGCCTTGCCCCATACCGTCAGCAAGCGATGGGCGATACGCGACATCACGTGGCCGAACAGCCACTGAGCCACCACGGCGATCAGCACCAGCACCAGCAGGTACGAGGCAATCTGGGCCCATGGATGGGCTGGAATACGTTGCTGGAACAGCGCCAGCAGGACATCGAAACTCATGGAGGGGCGACTTTATAGCCAGTGGCTTGGCCAGATAGTGTACAGAACGTGTCCGCCACACCCCGAATCCGAAACGGATTCCCCCCAAGGTCCTACGCCGGCAGCAGCTTCAGCCCGCCAATCCCGACAAAGATCAGCCCGATCAACACCAGCCGCATCGGCGCCGCGCTTTCGCCCAGGAACAGGATGCCGATCACCGTCACCCCGATCGCCCCGATCCCGGTCCAGATTGCGTAAGCCGTCCCGACCGGCAAGTGCCGCAGCGCCGCGCTGAGCAGGAAGATACTGGCCAGCGCCGCCCCGATGCCCAGTGCTGTCGGCCCGGGCCGCGTCCAGCCGTCGGTATGTTTGAGCGCCAGCGCCATCACGATCTCGATCAGGCCCGCCAGCACCAGCAGCATCCACGCCATTGCCATGTCTTTCATCCAGGTGTGCCGCCCGACACCCATTGCCGGGCACGCGACGCCACTGTAGGCTGTGCAGATCAGCACGAAAACTGGCGAATTCTGCAAAGGGGCTATGCAAACATGCAGGAAGCAGACTGGGACGACCTGAAGTATTTCCTTGCCGTGGGCCAGTCCGGCTCGCTCGCAGGCGCCGCGCGCGCCCTGCACGTCAACCATTCCACAGTCCTGCGCCGGCTGGCGCGGCTGGAAGAGACCCTGGGCACCCTGCTGTTCGAACGCCATGCCACCGGCTACGCCATGACCGCCGCAGGCGAGGCCCTGGCGCACCGGCTGGCCGGCGTCGGCGAGCAGATCGATGCTGCCCAGCGCCAGCTGTCCGGCCTCGACAGCCAGCTGAGCGGGCCATTGCGCGTGACCACGACCGACACGCTGCTGGGTGGACTGCTGATGCCCTTGTTTGCAGAATTCCGGTCGATGCACCCGCGCATCCAGCTGCAGATCGTCATCAACAACAGCTTCCTGAGCCTGAGCCGGCGCGAGGCCGATGTGGCGATCCGGCCGGCGAATGCGCCGCCGGAGTACCTGGTGGGCCGCCGTATCGGGCGGCTGCAGACGGCGCCGTATGCGGCACGGCGCTACCTGCAGCAACTCGGCCTGCCAACGGAAGCCGACCATCCGCGGCTGGCGGACTGGTCGGCCTATGACTGGGTCGTGCCGGACGATGCGCTATCCCACCTTGCCCAGGCGCGCTGGATACGCGATCACGTGCCGGAACCCCGCCGCGCCGTCAGTGCCGACAGCCTGGTGGCCATGGCGGATGCCGTACGGCACGGCATGGGCGCCGGCATGCTGCTGTGCCTGCTGGCCGGGGCTAACCCAGACCTGGTGCGGCTGGCGCCAGTCGATGAAGCCATGGATACCGATTTGTGGGTGCTGACGCATCCGGATCTCAGGCACAGCGCGCGCGTGCGGGTGTTGGGCGATTTCCTGTATGAGCGGCTGAGACAAGGGGAATGGGTGGCGGGCTGAAGACTTGCCCCCGGTTCAGGCCGCCGCCGCATACATCTCCATCAGCTGCTCATCCGCATACCCCCAGTCAGCGGCATTCTCGAACGCCACCACCGTCTCGTCGCTGTGGCGCAGGTCGATCAGTTCGGTGGGGACGGGCCTGGACTGCGATACGGAATAGAACGCCATCACCTTCGGCCGCAGCGGATCGGCCTCGTTCTGCGCGCAGACCACCGCCAGCCGGTTCGAACGCAGCCGCAGCACGGTGCCGAGCGGATAGATGCCGACGGTGCGGGTGAAGGCCTTGAACACGCGCCGGTCGAACAGCGTGTCGACACGCACGGCCATGTATTCCATGGCGCGGGCCGGCGACCACGGCCGGTGGCCCGGGCGGCTGGAAGTGAGCGAATCATAGGCATCGCAGATCGCGCCGATCTTGGCGTGCACGCTCAGTTCGTTCCCCGCCAGGCCGTAGGGGAAGCCGCGCCCGTCCACGCGTTCGTGATGGTGGACGCAGACATCGAGCGGGATGTTCGAATAGAGCCGGGCCTCGTTCAGGATGCGGTAGCCAGCCGATGGATGCCGGCGGTAGATCTCCTCTTCCTCGGGCGTGCGTTCGCTGGCCTTGTGGACCGGGGCCGCGGGCAGCGTCAGCTTGCCGATGTCGTGGACCAGGCCGGCCAGGCCGAGTTCGCGCACCTCGTCGTCGGGCAGGCCCAGCGTGCGGCCGACGGCGATCATCAGCGCGCAGACGGCGAAGGCGTGCAGGTAGTTGTCGTCGCCACGCGCCTTGAGCCGCGCCAGCGCCAGCAACGCCTGCCCATGGCGCGACAGCGAGCGCGAGGCGGAATCGACCAGCAGCAGCGCGCCGCTGACCTCCAGCGCCCGGCCCATGCGGATGTCGGCGAACATCGAGCCGATCACGGCCTTGCCGGATTGCAGCAGCTCGCGCGCGCGGACGATCTCGGCATCAAGCGTGGCGGCGGGTGGCGGCACGGTGGCCGGATCCATGGGGTCGGGTGTCGACTCCGGGGCCGGGACGGGTCCGGGTATTTCCGGCGTGTCCGGCGCCGGTACGTTGCGGCCCTTCAGGATATCGATCCAGACCTCCTGCACCCCTGCCGACTGTATCTGCCGGACCTGGTCCTCAGTGGCGACCAGGAACTTTGCGCGCCAGAACGGATGGTTGATCCACGGGCCGCCAAGCCTGGCGACAAACATCCCGACCTGCAGTTGTTCCGACCGTATGCGTCTCAACATGCGTTACCCCCTCGGATGATGGTTTTCTTGTTGTCGATCCGTTTATCGGCGGCCGCCGGCAGGACTTTAGCCCCCATTGCGGGGAGGAACCGTGCCGCCCGCCCTTGTCAAGCGCCGCCCGAATGCCCGGACGGCGTCCTCGGGCATTGCCGGGGGGCGGTACCGCCGGCGCTACAATGGCCTGCCCAGTGCTCACAGACGCCAGCCAGTCGCCCCCGTTCACCCATGTCCGGAACGTACACGCTAGTCGGCATCGCCCGTGCCAAGACCCACCGCCGCGAGGCGCTGGTATCCCAGCTCACCACGCTGCGCTCGCGCGGGCTGACCGAGCCCGGCTGCCTGGACTACCACGTCGGGCAAGACGCCGAGGATGCGCGGGTCTTTGTGATCTACATGGTCTGGGACTCCAAGCGCGCGCTCGAATCGCACCTGAACCGGCCCTATATGCGCGATTTCCACGCCTCGCGCGCGGATTTCGTCGAAGGCGATTTCAGTTTCCGCTGGCTCAACGCCGCCTGATCCGCCTGGCCACGGGCAATCCCGGTCACTTCTGGCCGTCCCCCTGCTTGTCATTCCCGCCGCCCCGATCTATCACTCAATGTGACGCCCGGAGCGGGCACGG
Organism: Cupriavidus sp. FW305-F7; assembly: GCF_058782875.1. Lineage (NCBI taxonomy): Bacteria > Pseudomonadati > Pseudomonadota > Betaproteobacteria > Burkholderiales > Burkholderiaceae > Cupriavidus > Cupriavidus sp. FW305-F7. Next base: position 100,183 of record NZ_JBYSYC010000032.1, read on the forward strand.
CAGGAGTGCACCATGGAAGTCAGGGATGGATTTGCCGGCACCATCGGCCACACCCCGCTGATCCGGCTGGCCGGCCTGAGCGCCGAAACCGGCTGCGATATCTACGGCAAGGCGGAATTCCTCAATCCAGGCGGCTCGGTCAAGGACCGCGCGGCACTCTACATCATCCGTGATGCCGAACGGCGCGGGCTGCTGACGCCCGGCGGCACGGTCATCGAAGGCACCGCCGGCAATACCGGCATCGGCCTGGCCCACCTGTGCGCGGCGCGTGGCTATCGCTGCATCGTCGTGATACCTGACACGCAGTCGCCCGAGAAAATGGAGCGGCTGCGCATGCTCGGCGCCGAGGTCCGCGCGGTGCCCGCCAAGCCTTACGCCGATCCGGACAACTACCAGAAGATTGCCGGCCGGCTGGCCGACCAGACCGACAACGCGATCTGGGCCAACCAGTTCGACAACCTGGCCAACCGCCAGGCCCACTATGAGACCACCGGGCCCGAGATCTGGCACGCCACCGGCGGGCACATCGATGCCTTCACCTGCTCCACCGGCACCGGCGGCTCGCTGGCCGGCATCGCGCGCTGCCTGAAAGAGCACAAGCCCGGCGTGCGCATCGTGCTGGCCGACCCGCACGGCAGCGGCCTGTACCACTTCGTCAAGCACCGCGAGGTCAAGGTCGAAGGCAGCTCGATCACCGAAGGCATCGGCTCCAGCCGGGTGACCGCCAACCTGCAGGACACGCCCATCGACGACGCGGTGCGCATCGACGACCAGACCTGCGTGGACATGGTCTACCGCCTGCTGCGCGAGGAGGGCTTGTTCGTGGGCGGGTCGTCGGGAATCAACGTCGGCGCCGCGGTGGCGCTGGCGCGCGAGATGGGGCCGGGCCATACCATCGTCACGCTGCTATGTGACCGCGGCGACCTGTACATGGCACGGCTGTTCAATGAAGCCTGGCTGGAGGGCAAGGGGCTGCAGCCGATTCCGTTCCGGCGTGCCGGCCCCGCCGGGTAAATGCCTGCGCGGCTCACGCCGCCTTGAGCCGCCGCCACAGCGTGGTCGGGCTGATGCCAAGAATATGGCAGGCCGCGGCGCGGTCGCCGCCGCACTCGGCCAGCACGCGCCGGATATGCTCGACTTCGCTGGACTGCTTCACGCCAGCCAGGGAACGGCGCGGGCGTGTTGCCGGCGGGGCGTGCTCAGCGTCGGCCTCGGCCGGCGCCAGCATGCCATCGCCAAACAGCTCCGGCACGGCTGCCTGCAGCTCGCGCTGCAGCGCGTCGCTGTCCAGCCGGCGCCCGGCCACCAGCACGGCGATCCGTTCGGTCACGTTTTCCAGCTCGCGGATATTGCCCGGCCAGCGGTAGCGCGCCAGCCGCGCGCGGGCCGAGGCGGGCAGGCGCTGCGGCCGGTCCATGCCCAGGCGCTCCTGGGCGCGCCGGTACAGCAGTTCGGCCAACTCCTGCAGGTCTTCGGAGCGGTCGCGCAGCGGCGGCATCTCGATGCGCAGGATATTGAGGCGGTAGTACAGGTCCTGCCGGAATGAGCCATCGCGCACCATCGCGGCCAGGTCGCGGTGAGTGGCGCCGATCACGCGCACGTTGACCGGTACGGCGTCGAGGCCGCCGATCGGCAGCACCTGCTTTTCCTGCAGCACGCGCAGCAGGCGCGTCTGCAGCGCGGACGGCATGTCGCCCACCTCGTCGAGGAACAGCGTGCCGTTGTGGGCCGACTCGAACAGGCCGGCCTTGCCGCCACGGCGCGCACCGGTGAAGGCGCCCTCTTCATAGCCGAACAGCTCGCTCTCCAGCAGCGCCTCGGGGAAGGCCGCGCAATTGACCGCCACGAACGGGAAGGCGCGGCGCGGGCTGGCGTCGTGCATGCCCTGCGCCAGCACCTCCTTGCCGGTGCCGCTCTCGCCGCCGATCAGCACGGTGGAATCCACCGCCGCGTAGCGCCGCGCCAGTTCGCGCAGCTCGGTCATGGCCGCGGAGGTGCCGGCCAGGTCGTCCAGGCTGTAGCGCACCCCGGCCGGCCGCGTGCGGGCGCGCGAGCGCAGGTTGCGGTCCACGCGCTGGATCGCGCTGGCGTCCTGGATGGTCAGCACGGCGCCGGTGGTGCCGGCTTCGCCGATGATGGGGATGCGGTTGACCACCACCATCTTGTCGCCGAGCTTGTGGATCGCCTCCAGTTCCTTGTCACCGCTCTGCATCACGCCTTCGAGCGCCAGGTTTGGCGCCAGCGTCTGCAGCTTGCGCCCGACCGCGGCGGCGACGGAAGTGCCGAGAAAGCGCTCCATCGCCGGGTTGAACGACTGGATGCGCCCTTCGGCATCCACCGCCGCCACGCCCTCGTTCAGGTGCGCCAGGATGGTGTTGACGTAGTCGCGCCGGGTGGCCTCGATGCGGCGCAGGCGCGCGGCCTCGATCGCGTCTTCCAGCGCCATGCGCACCGAGTTGCCGGAGTACAGGAACACGCCGGTCAGGCCATAGCGGTCGGCCAGGTCGGTCACCAGGCCGGGGCCGACCACGACCTGGATGCCCTCCTGCTTGAGCGCCTTTACGCGTGCGACGGCATCGTCCTCGGTCAGGTAGGTATAGGCCGGGACCAACAGCGAGAACGCGCGCACGAATTCATCCACCTCGGCATACGTCGACGCGTGCGTGACCAGCGCCACCCGCGGCGAGATGCGCCGCGCGGTGGCCAACGCGCTCATCACGTCAAAGCCCGTGACCTTGACCAGCACCACCGGCACATCCACGTGCTGGCGCAGGTAGGCGCCGTTGGAGCCGCCCGCCACCACCACGTCGAGCCGGCCCTCGCGCGCCTCGCGCGCCACGGCGCTGGCGGCGGCCTCGAAACCCTTGCCGACGATGCGGAATTCGGCCCGGTCGGCGTAGGCCGGAATCAGGTCGGCGAAGGCGCGTGCCAGGCGGCTGATGCCGATGGCCCAGATGCGCGGACGGGCTTGCGTGGAAACGGGAGAAGCCATGGTGCAATGCGGAAAGAATGCGTGGTGAAACCCGGGACGAACAGGCGTACAGTGCTGGCACATTGTCCGCCACGCAGCCCGCGATTTCAACTTTGAATTCCAAACTTGTGATTTTGAAATTCAATTGTGCTGAAAAGATGACATGAAATCGGCGGCGAGGCCAGCCGCCCTGCCCGCCAGCCCAGCGCTGACAAAGGCTGGCGGATTTCCCGCGGGCCCGCCCAAGGGCTTGGCACACCCCTTGCAGTATTAGGCCCGTCCTGTTCACCAACGCATACGCCATGACCTACTCCGCTTCCGACCTCGCGCGCTCCGCTGGCGCCCGCTTCCGCCAGGCGCTTGCCGACGAGCATCCGCTGCAGGTAGTCGGCACCATCAATGCCAACCACGCCCTGCTGGCCAAGCGCGCCGGCTACCGGGCCATCTACCTGTCGGGCGGCGGCGTTGCGGCCGGCTCGCTGGGCCTGCCGGACCTGGGCATCTCGAACCTGGACGACGTGCTGACCGATATCCGCCGCATCACCGACGTGTGCGACACGCCGCTGCTGGTGGACGTCGACACCGGCTTCGGCGCCTCGGCCTTCAACGTGGCCCGCACCACCAAGTCGCTGATCAAGTTTGGCGCGGCGGCCATGCATATCGAAGACCAGGTCGGCGCCAAGCGCTGCGGCCACCGCCCCAACAAGGAAATCGTCACGCAGGGTGAAATGGTCGACCGCATCAGGGCCGCCGTCGACGCCCGCACCGACGAGAATTTCGTCATCATGGCCCGCACCGACGCGCTCGCCGTCGAAGGCCTGGACAAGGCCATCGAGCGCGCCGTCGCGTGCGTGGAAGCCGGCGCCGACGCCATCTTCCCGGAAGCCATGACCGACCTGGCCATGTACCGCAAGTTTGTCGATGCGGTGAAGGTGCCGGTGCTGGCCAATATCACCGAATTCGGCGCCACTCCGCTGTTCACCACCGAGGAACTCGGCGGCGCCGGCGTGTCGATGGTGCTGTACCCGCTGTCGGCCTTCCGCGCCATGAACAAGGCGGCGGAGAACGTCTACGCGGCCATCCGCCGCGACGGCACGCAGAAGAACGTGGTCGATACCATGCAGACCCGCGCCGAGCTCTACGAGAGCATCGGCTACCATGACTTCGAGCAGAAGCTGGACGCGCTCTTCGCACAAGGCAAGGGCAAGTAAGTAAGACTCACGCGCGGCCGGGCTTTGTCCCGGCCGCTTGCACGACAACAGACAGGCAATACCAGGCATCACACAAAGGAGACCCAGATGTCCGAAGCGCAACCGCTCGTCACTCCCAAGCCCAAGAAATCCGTCGCTCTGTCGGGCGTGACCGCCGGCAATACCGCGCTGTGCACCGTCGGCCGCACCGGCAACGACCTGCACTACCGCGGCTACGACATCCTCGACATCGCCGAGACCTGCGAGTTCGAGGAGATCGCCCACCTGCTGGTGCACGGCAAGCTGCCGACCAAATCCGAACTGGCCGCCTACAAGGCCAAGCTCAAGAGCCTGCGCGGCCTGCCTGCCAATGTGAAGGCCGCGCTCGAATGGGTGCCCGCCAGCGCCCACCCGATGGACGTGATGCGCACCGGCGTGTCGGT
>NZ_JBYSYC010000033.1:0-100412 GCF_058782875.1 Cupriavidus sp. FW305-F7
CGGACAATCCGACGGGTAGCAAACTACGTGAGGCAACAGGTCAGCGCGAGTTGCAATTCTGATGAGTCAATGCGCCGCTCCAAAAGCATACGACGTACCAATCGCAGCACGCTTCGCGGCGAGGTCCGCGGAAGCCAGGGTGCTGCCCTGGAACTGGTCGTACGCGACGCCCACCGAGAATGGCCCGTTCGCGTAGGCCAAACCACCGCCAAAGTTGGTGCCGACCTTGAAGTGGCCCGGCACTTCGCCGCCGAGACCAGCGTTGACGTCACGGCCGAAGCTGTAGAAGCCGGTTGCCGTCAAGCCGCCGAACTTGCCGGTGTACTTGATGGCGTTGTCGGCGCGACCGTTAAATTGATTGTCGACCGAATTCAGCGAGTACATTGGGCCCGCCGCCATGGGGTCGTAGGCTCCGAACAGGTCATACAGCGAATTCTGCTGTCTGCCGAGCGTCACGGCACCGAAATTACCTTGCAGGCCAACATAGGCCTGGCGACCGAACAGCCGGCCACCCTGCGCGGATTTACCGCTATCGATATCGAAGCCGCTTTCCAGCACGAAGATACCCTTCAGGTTGCTGCCGAGGTCCTCGACCCCGCGCAGCCCCCAGCGCGAACCTGAGAGGCCGCCGGAAGTTACGCCAACGACCGAACCACTACCGTTGGCGCCACCATTGACGTGGTTTTGGAAACTGATACCGGCATCAGCGATGCCATAGAGCGTCACATTGGACGACGATTGGGCAAAGGCAGAGCCGGACATGGCGCACGCTGCGGCTGCCACTGCGAAGAGAGCTTTTTTCACTGTCAATTCCAGGTATTTGGCGGAGGGTCCAGCCGGTGGCGTCACGGCTTGCATGCGAGCCGAAAACCACCCACCGACGCGGCCGCCAGATAGTGCGACAGGAATGTGACAGTAATGAGTCAACAATTATGCAGAGATTCGCACAATCATTTCAAAAGGAAGAACAATATGTGCACGTCCGGCAGCTAAACTCCATCGCCGGGGCGCGCCGATATCTCTCTGACGTGAGTGACAGATTTTTGACGAATTTGTGTCGGTCTGCCCCAATCCTGTCCCCCGATTTCCCGGTTATGAACGCTTGGCAGTTGCATGACCGACGAGACCGTGGGGCATGCCGGGGCACGATTGCGCCTGACCGTCGATGAAGACCGACGGCCCTGCCACCGACCCGCGTCAACCGGGTTCCAGGACCAAGTCACCGGACCAAGTCACCGTACCGACTCGGCCGATCACGGCAGCCTGTTTTACGCATACACCGAAGCGTTCAAAGAAGGCGGTATCACGGCGCTCGCGCGATACAAAGCCATACCTGCCATGTTGGCCCTTGCCTTGCGAGACCTCGATCAATGCTCGCATCAGACGCTGCTCGCAAACCAGGCTTGTCAGTGCTGCCCCCTCTCTGAGCATCCACGCACCGAGGTCTTGCAGTGAAAGATTGAGCATCCTTGCGGCATGCGCCCGACTCCAAGGCGCATTCGGTTCTCCAAAGACTGCCCGCGCAAGTTTCAAGGTAAGGGGTTTCGCCGGATCGTGCACCCAGTTGCGCGGCGAGTGATCACCGGTCTCCTCCCGCAAGGGACGCCTCGAAGCCATGACGTCAAAATGTATGGCGTCACTGGCTGCCATGAGGCTACGTCAATCGTGCGAGGCAACTGAGATCGATAGCCGACCCGATCGCGGCGCGCCCTTACGCACCCCTGCAACGTTGGCCGCCTGCGCCGCCGCTTGCCCAAGCCAAGGCATGCGCTTCCGGGCCCAGGCATGCATCCCCAAAGCGTTCAATGTCAACAACAAAGTGTCGTTTAAACGATAATCAAGAAATAGCGGGATCTTTAAGCGTCCGCAAGCCAAATTAAACGCCGAGATGCCCTCCCGGGCCAGCGGCGCGGTGGAGATACGCCTCCCGAAGGGCATCTGCGTGGCTCCTGTGGGGCAATACGCTGGCGCGGTCCGAATTCAGACGGGTACCCGCACTGGCGCCCAGCGCTCGTGCAACTGGGGAATGCAGACGGGATGGCGAGCGTGCTCAGCGACGCGCAGTTCGCGCCGACGCCCGGCAGCGCGGTGTCGGTGCGCTTCTTCAGCTCGGCGCTGGCCTAGCCGTCGAGGCATCCGTGCAACGTTCGCGCGAGACGAGACGCTTCCCTCGCATCGGTGACGTTCGCGAAGCCCAATACCAGGCCGCGTGGGGTGCGCCGCGTGCGTGCGTTCGCGTACCAGATCGACAGCGGCAGCACCGCGAGCCCCGCGTCGCGTGCGCGCGAGGCAAAGGCCACGTCGTCGACGGGACCATCGGGGCCTTCGGCAAACTGGACCGCGAACTGGATTCCGCCGTGCGGCAAGGCGACAATCATGCGCTCCCCGAACGCCTGGTCCAGCGCATGCGCAATCAGCATGCGTCGCTGTCCGTACAACGCACGCATCCGCTTCACGTGCCGCGCAAAATGCCCCTGTTCGATGAAGTCCGCCACGGCCGCCTGCAATAGCATCGGAGAGCCGGCATTCATGCTGCACGCCACGCGCCCGACGCGTTCGACAGCGCGCTCCGGCACCACGGCATACGCCAGCCGCAGCCCGGGAAACATCACCTTGCTGAACGTGCCGCAATAAATCACGCGATCGTGCTTGTCGAGGCTTTTCAAAGCCGGCAGTGGCCGGCCCACATATCGAAATTCGCTGTCGTAGTCGTCTTCGATGATCCAGCGAGACCCTTTCGACGCCCAATCCAGCAGCGCCATGCGCCGGGCGAGCGACAACGTGTGCCCGAGCGGGGCCTGATGCGATGGGGTAACCAGTGCAAAACGCGCCTGCCGGTCCAGCGCGATGCCGCGCTCGACATCGATGCCTTCGCTATCGATTGGCACCGGTACCAGTTGAACGCCGGCTTCGGCCAGAAAGCTGCGCGCGAGCAGATAGCCGGGGTCTTCGAACCACATGCGGTCGCTGGGGCTCGCGAGACTGCGCAACAAGAGTTCCAGCGTCGCGCGGTAGCCAGCGGTAATGAATACCTGTTCCGGCAGGCACGCGACGCCCCGCGACAAGCCAAGATAGGTGGCAATGTGTTCGCGCAGCGCCCGATAACCAACCGGGTCCGGGTAGGCGAGCATCGCGCGTTGACCGCTGCGCGCGCAACGCGAAACGAGCCGGTTCCAAAGCTTGCGCGGGAACGCGTCCAGTGCCGGCAGCCCGGGTTGCAACGCCTTCGGCTCCCCGCTCATCGCCACCGCGATTGCCAGCTGACGCGGCGCCGGCTGCCGACTGCGCGATGCATCAGACACCGCGGACGCGCCCCCCTCCCTCGCACGCATGTGCTCCCGATCCTGTCCACTTGCAGAACGCGTCACCGCCGCCGGTAGCGAGGCGGATACGAACGTCCCGGCCGCACCACGCATCTGCAGGTAGCCCTCATCGACAAGGATGGTATAGGCCATTTCGACCGTACCCCGGGCCGTATTCAATTGCGTGGCGAGCCCCCGAAGCGCGGGCACCCGATCGCCGGGACGCAGGTGCCCGGCCGCGATCGCTGTCCTGAACCGCTCGCAAATCTGCAGATAGATCGGCAAGCGGTTCTGGCGATCGATTTCGATGGCCAATGGGGAAGTCAGTGCGGTCATGATGAGTTCGGGCAATGTCGGCAGAAAGGACTTGGCCTAGTCATTTCGACAATTCTTGGCCCTTATCCCTGGGGCATGATTGTTTCACAATGGTCTCACACGATGCGACAGGGACAGGCACCTACATGCGATGCCGCCCGACCAGCCGCACCGCGCATTTCACTACTCTCATCTGGAGAATCTGCCATGAAGATCGTTGTAATCGGTGGTTCCGGCCTGATCGGCTCCCAACTTGTCGCGCTGCTCACCAATGCTGGCCATGCGGCGGTCGCGGCGTCTCCGCGTACCGGCGTGAACAGCGTGACGGGCGAAGGATTGGATCTGGCGCTCAAGGACGCAGACGTCGTTGTGGATGTGGCGAACGCACCATCCTGGGAGCCACAGGCGGTACTCGATTTCTTCCGCACCTCCGCGCGCAATCTCGGAAAGGCCGAAGTGGCCGCGGGCGTGCGCCATCATGTCGCGCTATCAATCGTCGGCACCGACCGCATGCCGGGGAATGCATATTTCACGGCCAAGGTCGCCCAGGAAGAGGCGATCGAAGCTGCCGGCGTGCCGTACACGATCGTGCGCGCCACCCAGTTTATGGAGTTTCTCGGCGGTATCGCGGACTTTGGCACGGACGGCACCACCGTGCGCATCGGCGATGGGCTGTTTCAGCCGATCGCTTCGCAAGACGTCGCGGCATTCCTTGCGCAAGTCGCACTGGAAGCACCGCGGAACGGCACCATCGAGATTGCCGGCCCGGACCGCGCCCCGTTCGCGGAGATCGTTGCGCGCTATCTGAAGTCGACAGGCGACGCCCGCTCGGTCGTGACGGACCGCGACGCCCTGTACTATGGCGGCCACGTCGAAGAACTGTCGCTCGTACCGCTCGGCGACGCGCGGATCGGTCGCATCAGCCTCGGCCAGTGGCTCTCGCAAGCCAATGTGGAGTAATGCCATGAAAGCAATCGTGTCATTTGTGGCGGCGCTGATGCTGTCGTGCCTGATGGCGGCGCAGCCTGCGGTGGCCGCACCGGAAGCGAAAGTCACGCCGCTGCGGACGGAACCGTTGCCTGAGTATCCGGGCAAGGAAGTTCAGATGATCATCGTGGAATATCCGCCCGGCTCGGTCGACCCTGTGCATCGACATGATGCACACGCCTTTGTCTATGTGCTCGAGGGGAGCATTGTCATGGCGGTCAAGGGTGGCAAAGAGGTGACACTCAAGGCCGGGGATACCTTCCACGAAGGCACCAATGACATCCATACCGTCGGGCGCAATGCCAGTTCCACACAGCCGGCCAGGTTTGTTGTGTTCCTGATCAAGAATAAGGGAGCACCGATTCTGACTCCCGTGAAGTGAGACAGCTGGTCCACCGCTGCTCGGCGCGCTGCATCTGATCCTGAAGGAAGTGTTCGGCCTGGCGGCCGCACGCCTGCGCGCGCGGGCCCGAGTGGGCGGCGCAGGCCGATGTCCTGGCCGGTGCCTCGGCCCACTGGCTGCGCCACACCGCCGGCTCGCACATGACCGACCGGCAGGTGGATTTGCGCTATGTCAGGGATAATTTTGGGCATTCGTCGATTTCGACGAGCGTGTACCTGCGCAGCGAGGAGGATGCTCGGCACGAAGCCGGAGCGGCATCGGAACCGCTGGGCCAGCAAGACGTAAGGTGCGACCCGCGGCTTATTCACGGGCTTCAGCTAATGAACGCCGCCTCACTCCACAGTGACAACCGCCCCAGATCGACGGGCTAGAGCGAATCGGCTTGCGCGCCGGCAGACCGCCAAGTGCAGCACTCTCCAAGGTCCCTCCAGTTCAGTCGGACTCTCCATCTCAGCGAAGTGCCTTCCCAAAATGACCCCTTCCACGGCGCAACACTCGCTGGCAGGCAGGCGCTACCCCCTACCTGCGTCGCACTTGCACCGACTGGATCGCGCCAATTCGAGGGGCAGGATCTTGGCGATCCGAGGCGGGACCGGCGGGCGAAGGAATTGCTCAAGCGGTTTGCGGCCAAGCCGACGGCCAGCATACCAGGCGCATGCGATGGATGGTCGGAGACCATTGCGGCGTATCGATTTCTGGGTTACGAAGAGATCGAGTGGACAGACGTGATGCTGCCTCATTGGGAGCGCACTGCGGTCAGGGCAGGCCAATTCCCGGTGGTGTTGTGCATCGCCGGTACGACCGAGCTCGCTGGTGCGCGTCCGCACCGAGATCGCGGCGTACGCCGATACGGTCGGGGCAATGCGCGAGCACATGGCTTCGGCCAACCACCAGCAGCCCGGCTCGGCGGCATCGACTCGGAGCCAACTGTTGCCGTGGCTCCCCGTGTTGTGAGCGGCGACCGTAACGAAATCATTCTCCAGCGTCGGCTGGCCTATCTTTGCACGTAGCGCCTTCACGTCCACGGGCGACTCGACCGCAGTCTTGATTTTGCCGCCCGCCGAACGCGGCTGCTGCATGCTCCGCCAACTGCTGCTTCCACTCCGTGATCTGGCTCGGGTGCACGTCATACTAGTCGACGGTGGCGCCGGCCGCCTTGACGATTGCCGACCAGCGCGGCAACTCGTCACGAATTAGCGCCTCGAACTGCGGGGCGCCGGACGGAAACGGTTGACATCCCTGGCGTGCAAGGGTGTCACGCACATCTGGACTGTCAAGTACCTTACTCAATGCGGCCTGCAGGCGGGACACCACGGCGGGTGGCGTTCCAGCGGGCGCGAAGAGTCCATACCAAGGCGTGGCGCCAAAGCCGCGGAGCGTCTCTCCCACAGTCGGCACCTCCGGCATGGAGGCCAGGCGCTTCTCGTTGGTCACCGCAAGCACCTTCAGTTTGCCTGCTCGAATGAAGGAAAGTGCGGATGGAAGGCTCTGCACCGACAAGGGCACCTGACCGCCCACGACATCCGCCACGGCAGCGGAGGCGCCTTTGTAAGGAATGTGGACGAGCCGGATGCCGGCGCTGTGCTGTAGCATTTCACCGATCAGATGATTGAGGGTGCCGTTGCCTGCCGACGCATACATGATCGTGTCCGGCTTCGCGCGCGCCGCGTCAACCAGTTCCTTGACATTGTTCGGCCCGAACGAAGGATTGGCGACGAGTACATACCCCGCGGTCGCAACGCTGCCCACCGGCGCGAAATCTCGTACGGGGTCAAAGCCCGTGCGTTTGTAGAGAGCAGGATTGATGACATGGGCGCTACTAACGGTGAACAACAGCGTGTAGCCATCGGCGGCCGACTTACCCACGTAGGCCGTGCCGATGTTGCCGCCGGCGCCCGGCCGGTTCTCGACGACGAACTGCCGCCCGAATTGTCCGGACAGCTTTTGGGTGACGATGCGGGCGATGGCATCGTTGGCTCCGCCTGGTGACTGGGGAACCACCACGGTCACCGGCTTAGACGGATATGATTCCTGCGCAACCGCTGCCGTTGCCACACTGAACGCAAGGAAGGTTTGCAAGAGTTGTCTGACTGCCATTTTTTTGTCTCCTTTCATGGAAATGGTCACCGGTTGTACCGTCATACGGCATACCTGAACGCCTTCTTTGATGGTGACTGACTGGCAGGCTGTCGCAAAACAGCATTTCGCGATTCCACCATCGCGAATTCAGATGGCTAGCTTGTACGTCAGATGCCATCGGCCGGAAACTGCGCTACTGAATTCGCGATTGAACACATCGGGCACGACGGCCAGTACAGCTAGCCTTCGCCGGCCCAGACGTAGGTCATGCCCGCAGCAGGCGGCATGAAGTTGCATTGAGCCGGCTTGGCGCGCTCGGCCGCGTCCTATCCCCATACCGCGCCACCAGAGCAACTCTTCGCGGCATCGAAATTGGCTTTGAACTGCCTTCTGGTGCCGGGAGCGATGAGACCAAGACTGCTTCCGTGCCTTCCCGCCTCACGTTTGAGCGGCCCTGGCTCTGGTCGGAATGCCCACGAGTCCCGAGGCGAAGACCACACCCAGGATGACCGCCACCGCTCCGACCAGTTGCCATGCGTTGGGAGGTACACCCAGCACGGTCGAGACCAGCATCGTGAAGACCGGGGCGAGATTGAAGAAGATCGAGGTCCGTGCCGCGCCGATCTGGTGGATGCCGCGGAACCACAGCAGGTAGGCCAGCAACGATCCACCAACGGCGAGGTACAGCACGGCGGCATGGATGTTGCCGGGTGTTGCGGCAATGCTCGCCAGCGGACGCTCGAACATGAAGCCGAGGACGATCAGGCCGATGGTGCCGAACAGCATCGAGAACGTGGTGTTTTCCAGTGGCGTGGCCTGCTTGACGAAGCGCCGGGTGCCCACCATGTTGGCGGCCCACGCGAGACTGCCGGCGAGGATGATCGCATCGCCCCGCGCCACCTTGAGCGCGAGCAGCATCTGTACATCGCCGCGCGTGATGACCAACCCCACGCCGAGTAGCCCAAAGAACAAGCCGATGGCGCGCCCGGTATCGATGCGCTCGCGCTCGAAGACCACGGCAAGAAGCATGGTCCACAGCGGCGTAGTGGCGAGAATCAGCGCTCCATTGATCGGCGTGGTCGTTTGCAGGCCAAAGAAGGTGGCGAGATTGAAGGCGGTAAAGCCAAGCAGCCCGAGGCCCACGTATGCCCACAAGTTTTCGCGCAGCACGCTGAGCCGAAGCTTGCCTTGCAGCCCGAAGATCAACAACAGCAGGGTCGTCGAGATCAGGAAGCGCTCGATCGATGCGCTGATTGGCGTCATATGCCGGATGATCAATGCGCCGGCGTTGAAGTTGGTACCCCAGAAGAAGGTCGAAACAATGATGCCGACGTAGGCGAGGCTGTCTGGCTTGCGCATGGCTGACTCCTTGTCTTTGCGTGCGCCATGCAGGCCTCGGGCCGGTCTGGGCAAACATGGTGGACGATGGCCGGCGGCAAGGCGGAGGAACCGCTTGGCAATTCCCGCCCCGCGACGGCATGGGTGCCATTTTGCGAGTTTTCTAACTTGTGTAGAATTCCCCATTTATTCACATCATCTGTGAAAAATTAACCATGTTCGACTGGGAGGATCTTCGCCATTTCAGCGTCTTTGCGCAGGAAGGCTCACTGTCCGGCGCGGCGCGGCGGCTTAAGGTGGACCACGCCACGGTGGCCCGGCGCATCTCGGCGCTGGAGGCAGCGCTTTGCCTCAAGCTGGTTGACCGGCGTCCGCGTGCCTATCTGCTGACCGGCGAAGGCGAACGCGTAGCCGCGCTGGGCGCCCGCATGGAGCAGGAATCGTTCGCGGTGGAGCGTACGGCGGCGGCCGGGCAGACCGGCGTCAGCGGCGATGTCACGATCAGTGCGCCGCCTTCGATGGCCGCGGCGGTGATCGCGCCCCAGCTAGGCCGCTTGCGCGAACAGCATCCGGCTCTGCGCATCTGCCTGACGGGGACCACGCACATGGCCTCGCTGTCGCGGCGCGAGGCCGATCTGGCCGTACGGCTGACTCGACCCAGCGAAGGCGATCTGGTGGTGCGCAAGCTTGGTGTCGTCGTGTTTTCACTCTATAGCTCCGCCAGCTACCTGAGTGCCACCACGCCATCCGACTATGGCTTTATCGCCTACGACGACAGCATGGAGGGCTCGCCCCAGCAGAATTGGCTGAAGCAGCAGGCGGGAACCCGGCCGATCGTGATGGTCAGCAACGAACTGGAAATCCAGGCCGCGGCGGCACGCGCGGGTGTCGGCATCGCCGCGCTGCCGTACTTCCTGGGCGACCGGGACGATGGTCTCCAGCGCGTGAGGAGCAAGGGCAAGCGCTTCGAACGCGAGATCTGGCTCGCCGTGCACGCTGACATCCGACGTGCGCCGCGGATCCAGGCTGTCATGCAGTTCCTGGGATCATGCTTCACGGAGAACGCCAGCCTGGCGTAGCGACGGCCGCCAAGATGTTCAATCAACATGGCGCCCAAGAGGGCGTGGACAGCCCGGCTATCGGCGTGTCTGCGTTCCCAGTGGAGACTTCCTTGGCATTGCGCGTGATGTCGTTAGATAGGAGCGCCCCCGCGCGCGCTTTCGTAAGCGACGCATGCGACTTCGCTGGGCTTACCGTCGCCACGAATCCGCCCAGGCCCGCACGATCCTGATTTTGCATTCGCACACGATCGACGAACTGCCACTCGCCAGTCCCCCCGGAGGAGTTTTCGAACTCGTGATCACCCACATGACTGGCCATGGGCCTCCGCAGCCAGTAGCTGACTTCGCGCACCGCAATGCAATAGGTCCCAGTAGCGAGTCGGATGGGCATGCAGACCCACCCTCACCATCATCCTCAGTCAGTCCACCACATTGGTCAGTGCAATCATCGAGAGCTAGCGCGGCATGGCAATCGATGAAATCCGACAGATCGTCACTGCCGTGGTGATCTCAGAGCCTTTGGCCGATAGGCTTGGCGTAGCAGCTAGATCAGCCGGTCTGCACCTGGTTCGTCACTATAAACGGGCCGGCAAGATTCTCGAGATTTCGGGCACTATTTATCCGGCGGATCGCGTATCCGTGGCGTTCCAACTCAAGCGAAACATAGTTTGATGGCTGCGCTCGACTCAATCATGGAAGCGTCCGCTGCCGGTGCGTGCATTTGCCCATGGGATGCGAACCCGACATCGTGTCCTCGAGACCCGAAGACGCAACAGCCTGATCGTCGGCGGACATGTCGGTCGAATGCCACGCGCCGTGCCATCGCCATCGGCGATGGCAGGCTCTCGATTCACTGATTTCCTGGCGGCGGTTCCGGCGCCATCATCTGGCTACCTTCCCTACCCTTCACGAGGATGCCAGATGGAAAACACCGAGCCCAAGCGCTACCGCTTTACCGGACATGAGCGGGTCATCCACAATGTTTCGGCCATCGAGGCCTTACCTGACGTCTTGACGCTGTTCGGATACCATCGCGTCTTTGTTGTGTGTTCCCGCTCAATCCGGACAAAGACCGCATTTATCGACCGGTTGCAGGCGCGGCTTGGGGAGATGATCGTCGGGCTGACCGACGAAGTGGGCGAGCATTCTCCGCTGTCCAACGTCCTGCGGGCTGCCAGGCAAGCGCGCGACGCCCGTGCGGATGTCATTGTCTCCGTCGGTGGCGGCTCGGTCATGGACATGTGTAAGGCGATGCAGTTGTGCATCTCGGAGAATGCCTACGACCGCGATAGCCTGCTCAAGCTGCAGTTCGTCGTGTCAGCGGACGGCACTGAGATGCTGACGACATCGCAGGCGCCTGCTGCCATCCGCCAGATCGCGATCCCGACGACACTGGCTACGTCGGAATGGACCCCGGTCAGCACGCCGATCGACGACGAAACCCGGCTGAAAGCCCGTTTCGTGGTGCCCGACGGATCGCCCGTGGCCGTCCTCTATGACCCGGACCTGTTGCACCAGACACCGGTGCGGCTGTTGTGGTCTACCGGTATTCGCGGCCTGGACCACGCCATCAACACGGCCTGCTCGTCGTCGCCGCATCCCTTTACGAGCCTGCTGGCCGAGCGAGCCATCGCGCTGTACGTGCAAAACCTGCCAAAGCTCGGCGACGCGAGCGCGACCGAAGCCTTCACGCAGTGCCAGTTGGCCACCTGGTACACCGGCATGGGCCAGATGTCCGTGCCGCACGGCTTCAGCCACTGGATGGTCCATATCATCGGTCCCTATGGTGGCATTGCGCACAGCGATGCGGCATGTGTGCTGATGCTCGCCCAGTCCAAATGGCTCGAGGGTTGGATCAAGCCGCAGCACGAGCGCCTGGCCGCCGCCATCGGCCAGCCAGGCATGCCGTTTCATGCCATCCTTCACAACTTGCTGGTTCGCCTGGGCATGCCAACCACGCTGGACGATCTGGGCCTGACGCGGGCACAAGTCGATGCCATGATCGGGCCTGCGCTCGAGCATCCGATGGTGACGCGCAACAACGTCAGGCCAATCACGACCGAAGCCGACCTGCGCGCTATCCTGGAACTTGCGTGGCGCGCATAATGCCAGCTATCTGTCGCCCGGTCCGCTGACGTCATGAAGATAGACCCCGTTTCGCTGCGGCTATTCCTTGCAGTTTCCGAACTCGGTACGATCGCGGCCGCCGCGGAACGGGAGCATATCGCCGCCTCAGCAGTCAGCAAGCGCATCAGCGATCTAGAGGATACCTTGCGCACACAATTGCTCGAACGCAGCAACAAGGGCATCGTGCCGACGCCGGCCGGCATCGCCCTGCAGAACCTGTCGCGCGGCATCGTCAACGACCTCGAGAATATCGCCACGATGATGCAGGACTACGCCACCGGCACCCGCGGCCTGGTTCGCATCTATGCCAACGTCTCCTCGATCGCCCAGTTCCTGCCCGCGGATCTGCATGGCTTCATTGAGAAGTACCCTGACGTACAACTGCAGCTCGAGGAGCGCATCAGCACCGCGATCCTGAGGGGCGTCGCAGAGAACGCGGCAGACATCGGCTGCTTCGCGGACCTCGGCACGTCGCCGAAAGGCGTGATCACGCTGCCGTATCGCGAGGACGACCTCGTCGTGGTAGTGTCGCGGCGTCATGCGCTAGCCTCGCGCAAGAAGCTGACCACAACAGAGGTACTCGATCACTACCTGATCGGACTGCAAACCGGCAGCTACATCAATATGCAATTGCTGCGCTTTGCCAGCGAGAACGGCGTCCCAGTGAAATTCCGCATGCAGGTCAACAGCTACGATGCCGTCTGCCTGATGGTGGAAGCTGATATGGGAATCGGCATCTTGCCCATCAGCCTGGCCCGGCGCTATGCCAAGACACTGGCCATTCGCGTAATCGCATTCGATGCGCCCTGGGCGCATCGCAAGTTGAACCTTTGCATACGGTCCTATGAGGGCTTGCCCGTCGCGGCACGGCAACTCGTCGATCACCTGTGCCCGTCAGCGCGAGCCATTGTCGGTGCGTCGGGTAGTGAGTGAAGTCGGTAGAAAGACCCGGAAGGTCGGCGCGCAGCAGAGCCTCACAATTCCGACCAGCCATGCAGGTTCTGTGGGCCGATCATCTACGCCTTGCTCGCTTCCACCAGCTGGTTTCAAAGCGCGCGCCTTCTCGAGGTGGCGATAACCCAGCATCATGGATGTAGGCTGCTGTTGGCGATTAATTGCATTTTCTAAACATCCGGTCTGCTATTCATCTTGTCGCTCAAATTCCCGGCTGCAATCGCATTGCTGCGGATGTGGGACAAGCGCCAACAAGGGTACCAGGCGATGCGCACGCCTAGCCGTGACTCCAGTTCCGCGATACGCTTCGAATTCACGTTCGGATGTCGTTGCGTAGGCCTGGTGCGCTCTTCGGCTTCGCTTCATTGGGTGCCATTGACCCGCCAGGGACTGCGCGAGGCCGACTTCAACTTGCGCGAAGCCGTACCGCCGTTCGCGGCCGGCCTTTGCGGATAGAGTCCGCGCGAACCAGGCGGGAATGCGCCCTGGCCGTCCCCGCCGTCAAGAATACCTTGTAGGTATGGAAGAAGACCTAATCGGTCTTGGACACGAGAAGGATCGCCTGCACATACTCCGAGGCCAAGTATGCCTGCAGCGAACGGGCAGGAACGGCTCACGACAGATCCAGCAGGGTCCGGGCTTTCGGATGCCGCGCCGGTAGGCGCATTATGGCAGCGGGTCCGCTCTATAAACCTGCTTGAAAGCCCTCTTTCAGAACGCAAAATTGGCGCAAAGCCGGATATCGCCGATCCTTTGCGCCTGGCGCCGGGATGGCTATGCCGTATGAGCCACGAACGGGGCTCGCCATCCATATCTGGGAGACAAGGCACATGATGCAATCACGCACCCTTGGTGACATAAAAATCACCCGAATTCTCGAGTACGCTGGGCCGACGCATGATCCGGCCTTTCTCTTTCCGGACCTCGACCGGTCCGTGCTCGATGCGAATGTGGACCTGATGGCGCCACACCACTGGATCCCGCACATGAACAAGCTGATTGTGACGATCCAGTTCTGGATCGTGCATGCGGGCGACAACGTCGTCGTCGTCGATACCGGCGTGGGCAACTTCAAGCCCCGCGCCGGTATTGCGCGCATGCACATGCTCAACACGCTGGTGCGTGAATGGATGATTGCGGCCGGCGCCGCACCGGAGCAGGTCACCCATGTGGTGATGACGCATCTGCATGCCGACCACGTCGGCTGGAATACCACCTGGCAGGACGGCCGCTGGGCGCCGACCTTCCCCAATGCGCGCTACTACATCCCCAAGGACGACTTTGTTTTCTGCGACGCGGGGCGCAACAAGGAGCCCGGCGTGGTGGACGTGTTTGGCGAGGCGTTTTTCGACAGCGTGATGCCGGTCGTCAAGGAAGGCCTGGCGGAGATGATCGTGCCAGGGCAAGAAATCGCCGGGTGCCTGCAGGTAGAACCGGCTGCGGGACACAGCCCGGGACAGGTAGCCTTCCGCGTGCGCTCGCGGGGCGAGGAGGCGGTGTTCTGCGGCGACATCCTGCACAGTCCGTTGCAGATCGTGCGCCCGGATGTAAACTCCGGCTACTGCATCCGTCCCGACCTGGCGCGCACCGCCCGGCTGGCCTTGCTCAATCAGGCCGCCGACAGCGAAGCGCTGGTCTTGCCGGTGCATTTCGGCCAGCCCCACTGCGGCTACATCAGGCGAGAGGGCCAGGGTTTCCTCTTTGAGCCCGCCACCTGGTAACGGCCCGCGGGCGGCCGTGCCGCGGCACGGCTTGACGCTGCCCGTCTCGGCCGACCGCTTCCCCGCCGCTGTTGCGCCCTGCCATGGCGGCTCTAACATCTCGCCGCGAGATCCGCAGCATGGCCGTCCCCTTCGACATCACCGATTTCCGCCTTTTCGTCAATGTCGCGGAAACGCACAGCCTGACCCGGGGCGCCGAGCGTTCGTTTCTCTCGGTCCCGGCGGTCAGCAACCGCATCAAGAACCTAGAGGATACGCTGGGGGTCCGCCTGCTGGAGCGCTCGCCCCAGGGCGTAACGTTGACGGCCGCCGGCGACGTCTATCTCCAGCATGCGCGCGTGGTGCTTGCAGAACTGGAACGGCTCACCGGCAATCTCCAGCCTTTCACGGCGGGCCTGAGCGGACAGCTCAAGCTGGTGGCCAATACCACGGCTATCACTGAGTACCTGCCGCCAGTTATCGGCGACTATCTCGCGACCCACCCCGACGTACGCATCGACGTGCGCGAGCGGCTCAGCGACGACATTGTCCGCCTCGTGCGCGAAGGCGGTGCCGACCTGGGCATCATCTCCGGCAATGTGCCCACCGCCGGGCTGCAGGCTGTGCCCTTCGTCAAGAGCGGGCTGATCCTGGTCGCTCCGCTGGGGCATCCCTTGCTGGCAGAGGAAGAGGTCTGGTTCGAGCAAGCGCTGGAATATGCCTTTGTCGCCCTGCTCGAAGGCAGCGCGTTCCAGGTATTCATGACGCGCGCTGCAGGCGCCTTGCACAAGCCCATGACCATCCGCGTCCATGTGGCCAGCTACGATGCCATCTGCCGCATGGTGGCCGCCAACGCAGGCATTGCCATCATGCCTAAGGCCGCGTTCGCCCGCCTCAAAGGCAACCAGCCCATCGGAGCCTGCAATCTGCGCGATGACTGGGCCGTTCGCACCTTCCAGGTCTGCGCGCGCGACATTGAAGGCTTGTCCAGCTTCGCAAGGGAGTTTGCGAACCGGCTGATCGGCCGCTACGCCCCCGGTGGTGATGGCTCGTAGAGCCGTGCACGTTCTGCCCTCTTACCCTTTCTCCGATTCACCTTGCTGCATCGAATGAGCAATGTTGTCGCTCTCAATGAGAGAGCGACGAGCGCTGGTCTCATCACTCAATGAGACCGCGGTCACCCCCGAATTAACCCAGCGCTAAGGGCGCTTGCAAAAGGCAAAATTGAGCGCCCACAGGCTGCGTGGCAATCTAGCTTCGCCAGACAACAATCGAGCGAAACATGATCGACAAGCTTTACACAACGGCGCGCGATGCCATGGACGACGTCCAAGACGGTGCCACGATCGCGATCGGGGGCTTCGGTGGCGCCGGCATGCCTGACGAACTGATTGACGCCCTGATCGAACAGGGCGCCAAGGAACTGACAGTGGTCAGCAACAACGCCGGCAATGGCGACACCGGGCTGGCGGCGCTGCTCAAGACCCGCCGGGTGCGCAAGCTGCTGTGCTCCTTCCCGCGCCAACGCGATGCGTACGTATTTGAAGAACTTTACCGCGCCGGCCAGATCGAACTGGAAGTCGTGCCGCAAGGCACCCTGGCGGAGCGCCTGCGTGCCGCGGGCAGCGGCATCGGCGCCTTCTACACCCCCACCGGCTACGGCACGCTGCTGGCGCAGGGCAAGGAGACTCGCCAAATCGACGGTCGCGGCTACGTTCTCGAACACCCCCTCCATGTCGATGTCGCGCTAATCAACGCTGCGGCGGCCGACCGCTGGGGCAATCTCATCTATAACAAGACCGCGCGCAACTTCGCGCCCGTCATGGCGATGGCGGCAAGCCAGACGATCGCCGCCGTGGCTCGCGTCTGCGAACTGGGCGAGCTTGACCCCGAGGACGTCGTGACGCCTGGAATCTTCGTCAACCGCGTGGTGCTGCGCGGCGCCGTAGCACAAGCTGAAGCCATGCTGGCAGGGTGAGCGTAATGGATCACGTGGCAAGAAGCCTGCTGGCCGCGCGCGTGGCGCGCGACATCCCGAACGGGTCCTATGTGAACCTCGGTATTGGTTTGCCCACCCTGGTGGCCAACCACCTGCCCCGATACCGGGAAGTCATCCTGCACAGCGAGAACGGTGTGCTCGGCCAATGGTCGGCTGCCGAACCCGGGCAGGAGGACTGGGACCTGATCAACGCGGGAAAGGAGGCGATTCGCCTCGAAAAGGGCGCCGCATTCTTCCACCACGCCGACGCGTTCGGGATGATGCGCGGCGGCCATCTCGACATCTGCGTGCTTGGCGCATTTCAGGTATCGGAGCGCGGCGACCTGGCCAACTGGCACACCGGCGCGCCGGATGCCATTCCCGCCGTGGGCGGCGCGATGGACCTAGCCATCGGGGCCAAGCGCGTGTTCGTCATGATGGACCATCTGACCAAGGACGGGACGAGCAAGCTGCGCCGCGAGTGCAGCTATCCGTTGACAGGTCTCGCCTGCGTGAGCCGCGTGTACACCGAACTCGGCACCTTCGCCATCGGCCCACACGGCGTTTCGGTCATCGAGATTGTCGGCGACATGTCGCCGCAATCGCTTCAGTCCCTCACTGACGTGGAGCTCGAGTTCACCTCCATGGTGATCGGCCAATACGCCTAGCCTCTCACATCCCACTGCCGTCCTGGCGCAGATCCAGCGAGCGTTGGCAAAGCACACACAATATTCGACAGACAAAGGAGACAGGTATGCTTGATTGGTACAAGAATGGGACACCCCAGCAGAAAAAGACGTTCTGGGCCTGCTATTCGGGCTGGGCGCTGGACTCGTTCGACATGCAGATGTTCAGTTTCCTGCTGCCCGCCCTGACGATTGCGTGGGGGCTGACCAAGCCGGAAGTTGGCGTGCTCGGCACCGTGGCATTGATCGTCACGGCCATCGGTGGCTGGGGCGCCGGCATCCTCAGCGACCGATACGGCCGCGCCCGCATCCTGGTGCTGGCCATCATCTGGTTCACGTTGTTCGGCGTGCTTGCGGGCTTCGCCCAGACGTATAACCAGCTGCTGATCGCTCGCACACTGCAAGGCCTCGGCTTTGGCGGTGAATGGGCGGTGGGCGCGGCGCTGATGGCCGAGGTGATCGATGCCAAGCATCGCGGCAAGGCTATGGGCTATGTGCAATCGGGCTTTGCCCTGGGCTGGGCGCTATCAGTCGTCGTGGCCACCCTACTGCTGGCGTGGCTGCCCTCGGAAATGGCGTGGCGCGTAGCGTTCTGGAGCGGCATCATTCCGGCCTCGATCGTGCTGTTCATCCGGCGCCATATCAAGGACGCGCCGATGTTCGAGCGCGCCCGGCGGAGCTGCGCACCGCGCGCTTCGCTGGCCTCGGTGTTCAACCGCAAGTACGCACGTTCACTGATCCTGTCGAGCGTGCTGGTGATCGGGCTGCAGGCAGGCTGCTACGCCATCCTGATCTGGCTGCCTTCCTTGCTCAGCCAGCGGGAGGTCGCTGCCGCATCGAAAATCGTCACAGTCTTCATCATGGCCTTCGGCTCGTTCTGCGGTTTCGCAGTGGCGGCCGATCTTTGCGATCGAATCGGTCGGCGGCCCACGCTGATTCTGCTATCGGTCTGCGCATGGATCGTTACGGTCAGCTATATGCTGCTGCCGCTGAACTCCACCCTCACCGCCATCCTGGGCTTCCTGGTCGGCTTCTCGGCGATTGGCATGTTCGCTGCCCTGGGGCCCTTCCTCAGCGAACTGTTTCCCACCCATGTGCGCACCACGTGTATGGGTTTTGCCTACAACGTGGGCAAGTCGGTAGGCGCAGGATCCGTCGTCGGTGTCGGCGTGCTGTCTACCCACATCGGCTTGGCCAATGCCATGGGCGCATTCTGCCTGGTTGCCTATACTTTCGCGGTGTTCGGCATCCTGCTACTGCCGGAGACGCGCGGCATTGCCATCGAGAACATCGGGGAAGAAGACAATCACTATGAGGCCGGAGCGCTGGAACACTCGGTGCGGGCGCAAACCTGAAGTACGGCGCTATCGCAGTAGAAAACTGCAGAACCAAGATACCAACCTATTCAGAGACAGGGGACCCAACATGATTCGCATGCTGTACCTGCTGGTCAAGCCAGAGGGCATGTCCGACGATACCTTCCGCGCGGAATGCCTGCGCCACGATGAAATGTCGCGCGAAGTGCCGGGCCTGCACAAGTATGAAGTCCGTCTTGTCGCCGAGCAGCCAACCGACACCCATGTACCCTTCTTCGACATCGGGCACGTCGATGCCATTGGCGAATGCTGGTTCGAGAACGAAGCGGCTTACGAAAGCTATCTTGCGTCCGACATCCGCAAGGAATGGTTCGAGCATGGGAAGACCTTCATCGGCCAGCTCAAACCCTTCCGTACCGCGCCGGTTTCCGGCGACGACAACGTCGCTGGCTGAGCGCCGATCCGACGGAAAGCGCCACCACAGCAGGCCTGTTCGGGGACCGGCCTGGCCTCGCCACAACAGTCGACAGACAAGGAGACACCATGCTTTACTGTGTTCAAATGGACGTAAAGATTCCTGAATCCCTCCCGGCAGACCGGGTCGACACCCTCAAGGCAGCAGAGAAAGCCCGTGCCATCGAGATCCAGAAAGCGGGCAAGTGGCCGCACCTCTGGCGCATCGTTGGGCGCTATTCCAACGTCAGCGTTTTTGATGTCGAGAGCAACGACGAATTGCACGAATTGCTCTCATCGCTTCCGCTGTTTCCCTATATGACGATCCAGGTAACGCCGCTGGCGAAGCATCCGTCTGCCATCTGAACGCCGCGCTTCTTACCACTGTTTCAGAATGGTAGTGGCCGTAATGGCGCGCGCGTCCACAGGTGCGTATATGGTCTTCCCGGGCGAGGCGTTCGACCTCGTTGCAACCATGTCGGCGGTGCGCGAGGAACGCTGCACGGCCCTGCACGACGTGCCGACGATGTTCATCGCCCCAGGTCGATCACCCGGAAGTTGATTTCTCTTGCCTGCGAATCTGCGTCATGGCGCATTACAAAATCCCGCCCTACATCTGCTTCGTCGCCGAGATGCCGATGACCATCACGGGATGGGTGCAGAAGTTCGTCATGCGCGAGGCGATGTCGAGGGAACTCAGTCTCACCGAGAATGGGACCGCCTGACCAAAGGCCGCGTCAACCATTGAGCATTGGCAGGATAACGCCGGCGTATACATCTAGCGATCTGCAGGTAGAGAACGGCGCGTCGCCTACGCTCCTGGCGTGGGCGCGGCTACACGCAGTTGAGATAACCGTAGATGTATATCTTGCGCAGTACCGCTCTGTCATGAACAGACATTCCGGCACAGAGAAAAACCCGCCTGCCCTAAGGTATGGAGACACGGAGGTAGAAATGGGCAGGCGGGGGTGACAAAAAAAAGCTGCTGCTCCTATCCGGCTACGGCGTGGGCGCGATGCAAATGAATTGAAACCAGCGGCAATGTGGCGGGCACATACCCTTGCAGATCACCATTACTCGGGCACCAGTTCTGCGGCGGGCTGCGCGGTCTCGTGCCGATCGCGCTGCGCATCGGCCGCGTTGCCGGGCCGGATCCTGAACCAGATGGAGTACATGGCCGGCAGGAACACCAGGGTCAAGATCGTCCCCGCAAACGTCCCGCCGATGAGCGTGTAAGCGAGTGCCCCCCAGAACACCGAATGGGTCAGCGGGATGAAAGCCAGGATGGCGGCCAATGCGGTGAGAATCACAGGACGCGCACGCTGGACGGTGGCTTCCACGACGGCCCTGAACGGATCCAACCCTTCCTCCTTGTTGTGCTGAATCTGCCCGATCAGGATCAACGTGTTGCGCATCAAGATGCCCGACAGGGCGATCAAGCCGACCAACGCGTTGATGCCGAATGGCTGCCCAAACAGAATCAAGGTCGGCACCACGCCAATCAAGCCGAGTGGGCTGGTCAGGAAAACCATCACCATCGCCGGGATGGACCGCACCTGAAAGATGAGGATCAGCAGGGTCACCGCCAGCATGATCGGGAACAGCGGTAGCATGGCTTTCGTCGCCTTGCCCGACTCTTCAATGGAGCCCGCTTGCTCAATACGATATCCGCTCGGCAGTTTCTCGATGATGGGCTGAAGCTGCTTGCTGATCGCCGTCGACACGTCGGGCGGCTGCAGCCCATCGGCAATATCGCCGCGCACCGTGATGGTCGGCATGCGGTCGCGCCTGCGCATGATGGGCTCTTCCATGCGCACATCGATCTTTCCCACCTGTGAGAGCGGAATGCGTTGCCCGTTGGCGCCTGCCAGCGTGAAGTCGCCAATCTTGGCGGGGTCGAGTCGAACGTCGCCAGCCGAGCGGGCCGTCACCTGCACGGTACGGATGTCCTCGCGCACGGCCGTCACCGGAATGCCGTTGAGCAGGAATTGCAGTTGTTGCGCGACGGCGCTGGAGCCCAACCCCACGGCCTGCAAACGATCCTGTTGCAAGGTGAAGTGCAGCGTGGGTACACGCATGCCCCAGTCGGTATTGACGGTGCGCATCATCGGGCTTGCGTCCATCACCTGCTGGACATCGGCCGCGATGCGGCGCAACGTCTGCGCATCCGGTCCGCTCACGCGGTAAGCAACTGGGAACGGCGAATATGGACCGAACACGAGTTGCGTGACCCGCACGCGCGCCTCGGGGGCAAGACCGTCGGCAATGGCCTGGCGCAGGCGCTGCTTCAACGCGTCGCGCTCTTCCTGGCTATCCGTACGGATCACGATCTTGGCGAACGACGGATCGGGCAGTTCCGGCCCCATCGCCAGATAGAAGCGCGGCGCGCCCTGGCCAACGTAAGCCGTCACGATTCTGGCTTCCTTCTGTTTGGCCAGCCACCCTTCCAGCTTGGCCGTGGCGGCGCTGGTCTGGTTGATCGACGCGCCATAGGGCATCTGCACTTCGACCAGCACTTCGGGTCGATCCGAAATCGGGAAAAACTGTTTCTTGACCACCGCCATGCCGAGAATAGCCAAGGCGAAGAGCCCCACCACCGAGCCAGCGACCAGCCATTTGCGCGCAATCACGCGCCCGAGCAGCGCACGGAAGCGGTTGTAGCGCGGGGTGTCGTAAATCGCATCGTGGCCGCCTTCGACCTTCTTGAAGTCGGGCAGCATCTTCACGCCCAGGTAAGGCGTGAACACCACCGCGACAACCCACGACGCGATCAGCGCAATGCCGACAATCCAAAACATGTTGCTGGTGTATTCACCCGCGGTGGAGCGGGCAAAGCCGTTGGGCATGAAGCCGACGGCGGTCACCAGCGTGCCCGACAGCATGGGCGCGGCGGTGTGGCTCCACGCATAGGCCGAAGCGGCCGCGCGGCTGTAGCCCTCTTCCATCTTCACCACCATCATTTCGATGGCGATGATGGCGTCGTCCACCAGCAGACCCAGCGCCAGAATCAAGGACCCCAGCGTGATGCGGTCGAAGTTCTTGCCCGTTGCGGCCATCACCACGAAGACCACCGCCAGTGTCAGCGGAACGGCTGCGGCCACCACCAAGCCCGCGCGCCACCCCATGCTGACGAAGCTCACCAGCATGACAACCAGCAGCGCGGCGAAGAACTTGAGCATGAACTCGTCGACGGCCGAACTGATGTTGACTGCCTGGTCCGTCACCTTGGTCAGGCTCATGCCGAGCGGCATGTCGGCATTGACGGCGCCGACCTCCTTGTCGAGCGCCTTGCCCAGATCCAGACCGTTCCAGCCTTCGCGCATGACGATGCCCAGCAGCAAGGCAGGCTGCCCACCATTGCGCACCATGAGCGTGGCCGGGTCTTCATAGCCGCGTTTGACCGTGGCAATGTCCGACAGCTTCAACGTGCGGCCCTGCGACACAACCGGCGTATCACGAATCTTCTGTAGCTCGTCGAACGCACCGTCCAGACGGATGAAGACCTGTGGACCTTTCGTTTCTACCGAGCCGGCCGCCGTCAGGGCATTCTGGCTGTTGAGCGCGGCAAACACCTCTTGCGGACTCAAACCAAGGGTTGCGAGGCGCTCATGCGAAAACTCGACATAGATGCGCTCCGACTGCTCGCCGATAATGTTGACCTTCTTGACGCCGGGCACGTGCAGCAACCGCTGGCGCAGTGTCTCCGCGTCGCGCACGAGCACGCGTTGCGGCTCGCCCTGTGCCTTGAGCGCAAACAGCGCAAAGGTCACGTCTGCATATTCGTCATTGACCATCGGCCCGATCACGCCGGGCGGAAGGTTGGCCACCTCATCGCTGACTTTCTTGCGCGCTTGATAGAACTCCTCCTGGACTTCCGACGGCGGCGTGCTGTCGAGCAAGGTCAACGTTGTGAAGGCCAGGCCAGGCCGGGTGTAGGTCTCCGTGCGGTCATACCAGCGCAGCTCCTGCATGCGCTTTTCGATCTTCTCGGCCACCTGGTCCTGCATTTCCTGCGCGGTGGCGCCAGGCCACGCGGTGATGATGGTCATCACCTTGACCGTAAATGCCGGGTCTTCCGCGCGGCCCAGCTTGACGAAGGAAATGAGTCCCGCCAGAGAGATCAGGCAGATGAGGAACAGAGTGACGGCGCGCTCGCGCACGGCGAGTGCCGATAGGTTGAAACGAACTTGGCTCACGGGCGCACCCCCGCGATGGCAGTGCTGGCGCCCTGGCCTGCCACACGGACTTGCTGGCCTTCACGCAGCAGTTGTGCGCCAAGCGCGACAATCCGGTCCCCTTGCTTGACTTGGCCGGCAACCCGTGCCCCCTCGTCGCCGAGGCGCACGATGGTGACGGATCGCCACGACACCTTGGCCGGATCCCCCTGGATGACCCACACGCCGGGGCCCTTGCCCGCATCGAACACGGCGCCCAGCGGCACCTGCAGATCGCCTTGCGCGATGGCAAGCCGATCGGGAATCTGGATCGTCACGGTGGCGCCCAGCGGCGCATTGGCCAGTTCCCCATCCAGCACAAAGCGTGCTTCGAAGGTGCGGGTAAGCCGATCGGCGGCATCTGACAGCTGCCGCAGCTTGGCAGGTACGCGCGCGCTTTCCCCACCGAAAAGCGTGGCCTGTGCGAGAGAGCCGATCGCTGGCCGCAACGTTTCCGGCAACTGGACCACCGCCTCACGGCGGCCAGCGTGGGCCAGGCGCACAACCGCCTGCCCCGCGTTGACGACCTGACCGGGCTCGGCCAGCGTTTCCATGACCACGCCTTCGCCATCGGCAACAAGCTCGGCGTAACGGCTGGCGTTACGCGCAACATCGGCCTGCGCTTCTGCCGCGCTCAACTGGGCTTTGGCCGCGTCCGCCGCGGCCTTGGCCTGGTCATAGGCCGAGGCAGAAATCGCGCCCGTTCCGCGCAGATCACGGTAGCGGGCTTCGTCTTCCGCCGTCTGTTGCGCACGTGCCCGTGCAGCGGTCACGGCTTCTTGCTGCGCATGCGCGGCGAGCTTCAGATCGACAGGGTCGATGCGCATGAGCGGCTGGCCGCGCTTGACGCTTTGGCCCGCGTCCACAAGCCGCTCCAGCACCTTGCCGGGCACGCGGAAGCCGAGGTCGCTCTGCACCCTGGCAGCGACGACCCCAGTGAATGAACGCGATGCGGAAGCGACTGGCTGGACGAACGCGGCCCGCACCAAGGGCGCCTCGGTGCGCGGATCGGCAGGGGCCTTTTCGCCGCAAGCGCTCAATGCGAGCGGCAACGCACAAATAACGGTAGAGGTAACAAAGCGACGCGAAAGCATGAAAGCCCCATCGACAGGATAATCTGGGCTTTCATTCTGGTTCTCGTGACCATTTTAGTCAATGGTCACAAAGAAAAATCCGCGCGTCAGGGGGAAAGACTCCGAAGTACGAGGCTGGAGAGCAGCCCGGGCGCACTTTCCGTGTAGTCAAAGCTGTGCTGCAAAAGCAACGGATTCAGGTACGGGCGCATGACTAGGTAGATGGCCGTCGTGGCCTCGTCCAACGGCGTCTTGCGCTCGAAGTCTCCCGTCTCCCGACCTTCCTGCAGCACATCGCGCAGCGCCTTCTGGATGCGCTCTTCGTAGGCGATCACCGCTTGCCAGCGCTCAGTCGCTGCCGAGGCGGCGATCTCGTACAGCTTGCGGTCGTGGGAAAACAACCGGAAGCTGGCCTCCGTCAAGGCTTTGAACATGCGCCGGAGCTTCTCTGGCGGGGAGTCGGCTTCGGCCAGGGCGGCACTCACGTCGGCCTCGATCTCGCGCAGGCAGTTGGCGCAAATCATCTCGCCAATGGCCTGCTTGGACTCGAAGAACTTGTAGATGTAAGCCTTGGAATAACCAATGGCCTTGGCCAGATCGGAAACGGCGGTCTTCTCGTAGCCGTAGCGGCTGAAGTGCTCGGTGGCGGCAGCGACGATCTGGTCTCGCACGTCATGGTCCGCCGGGCCGCGGGCGGGAACGGGGTAAGGGGTGGTCTTCATGGGCTCCAGCTTACGCGAGTCGCGATAGTTGAACAACTTGTGACCATTTTGTACTATAGTCACTTGAAATTCAGATGGAAGAACCCATGTTGCCAAAGCGCTCCCTTGCGGCCCTCTTTGTTGCCAGCCTGGCAACCGGTTGTGCCGTCGGCCCCGACTATGTGAAGCCCGATGTGCCGGTTTCCGAACGATTCCAGGGCCAGGCCGCCGTTGAGCAGCGCACTGCCAATGCCGAAGCCGATCTGTCCGCATGGTGGGCTGGCTTTGGGGATCCGCAACTCACGCTGTTCGTGCAGATCGCACTGGAACAGAACCTGGACCTTGCACAGGCCTTCGCCCGCGTCACGCAAGCCCGTGCGGGCTTGGGCGCTGCCAATGCCGCGTTGCTGCCCTCCGGCAATATCACTGGCCAGGCCGCGCGTGTGTATCAGTCCGTCGAAACCCCTTTGGGCCGCGTGTTGAATTCGAGGCCCGGCTTCGATCGCTACGGCAGCGCATTTGAGGCCGATGTCAACGCAAGCTGGGAGTTGGACGTATTCGGCGGCCTGCGCCGTGGCCGCGAGGCGGCACTTGCCGATTACCAAGCCTCCCAGGCGGGCGCAGTCGCCACACGGCTGGCCGTGGCCGCACAGACTGCCGATATCTACATCACCATCCGCGGCTTGCAGACGCGCCTGAAGGTGGCCCGCCACCAGGTACAGACGCAAGAGGAATTGCTCTCCACCATCAAACTGCTGTACGGCAAGGGCCTGGCCGCTGAACTTCAAGTCAGGCAGGCCGAAGGCGCGCTCGCTCAGGTTCGTGCGTCGATCCCTCAGCTTGAAGCCGGCCTGGATGCGGCAATGAACGCGCTAGACGTGATGCTGGGCTCGCTGCCTGGCACGCACCGAGCCGAGCTTGCGCAAGGCGGTGATGTCCCGGCCGCTCCGCAGATTGCGATCCGCGGATCCCCTGGCGAATTGCTGAGGCGCCGTCCCGACCTCATCATCGCCGAGCGTCGCCTTGCGGCCTCCAACGCACGAATCGGCGTCGCCATTGCGGAGTACTACCCGAAGTTCTCGCTCAGCGGGCTCCTTGGCAGCGCAACGTCGGTGGGCGCCGGAAGTCTGTTCGGCAGCGGCGCAAGTCAATTTGCCGGCGTGCTCGGTCTGCGCTGGCGCCTGTTCGACTTCGGCCGCATCAACGCGCAAATCGATCAGGCCAAGGGTCAAGAGGCTGAGATGCTCGCCGCGTACCGGCTCGCCGTGCTGCGCGCAACAGAGGACGTGGAAGACGCTTTCTCTGCCCTGGTCAAGCGCGAGGAGCAAGCGGCCGTGCTCGCGCAAGGCGTGGATTCGCTCAGTCGCGCGCGAAATGCTTCGTTTGCCGCCTACCAGAAAGGCGTCGTCAGCCTGATTGAAGTCCTGCAAGCCGACGAAAGCCTGCTGCGTGCGTCAGACGCGCGCGCCCAAGCGCAAACGGAATCGGCGCGCGCTGCCGTCGCGGCATTCAAGGCGCTTGGCGGTGGCTGGCAGCCTGACGAATCGACCGCCGTGGCCAGCAAATAGTCGCCCCGCAGATGAGGCTGCGCATCCCGCGTGCCTCCGTCGCAACGACCGATTTACCGCGGTTCCAATTCACCCATACAGAAAGAAGCTGCCATGTCCAATTCCAAAATTGTCGTGATTACCGGTGTGTCTTCGGGCATCGGTCGCGCCACCGCGGCGAAGTTTGCGTTGCGGGGCTGCCGGGTATTCGGCACCGTGCGCAACCTCGCAAAAGCGCAGCCGATACCGGGTGTTGAACTGGTCGAGATGGATATCCGGGATCAAGCGTCGGTTCAGCAGGGAATCCAGGCCATCATCGCGCAGGCCAAGCACATCGATGTGCTGGTCAACAGTGCCGGCGTGACGCTGCTCGGCGCGACCGAAGAAACGTCGATCGCCGAAGCGCAGGCGCTGTTCGACACCAACGTGTTTGGCATCTTGCGCACCACGCAAGCCGTATTGCCGCACATGCGCGCGCAACGTTCGGGAAGAATCATCAATATCAGCTCGGTGCTCGGCTTTCTGCCGGCGCCGTACATGGGTCTCTATTCGGCGTCCAAACACGCCGTGGAGGGGATGTCCGAGACGCTGGACCACGAGGTCCGCAAGTTTGGCGTCCGTGTGGTGCTTGTCGAACCCTCGTTTACCAGGACCAGTCTGGATATCAATGCCCCCCATGCGGTTTCCAAGGTATCTGCCTACGACGACGAGCGCAGCGTCGTTTCGCAG
Source organism: Cupriavidus sp. FW305-F7 (assembly GCF_058782875.1). NCBI lineage: Bacteria > Pseudomonadati > Pseudomonadota > Betaproteobacteria > Burkholderiales > Burkholderiaceae > Cupriavidus > Cupriavidus sp. FW305-F7. The sequence goes on from NZ_JBYSYC010000033.1 coordinate 26,964, forward strand.
GCGATTCAAAATAGTGTCCAAAAAGCACCGGAACCCGATGGCGTCGCAAGCACGGTCGTCGATGCCGCCTTGGGTACGTGGAAGATGCGCCGCACACCCAAAGGCGAGGCCTCCCTTCTGAGCAAGCTGCGCCGTTTCATGCCGGCAGGCCCGGTCGATGCAAGTCTGCGGAAAACGTTCGGGCTCTCCTGAAACGCGTTACCAAAAACAGATCCGGCGCACGCATCATCGGAAGAGCCCCATGACGAATCCAGACGGCTCAGCAACCGGGGCCTCTGCCACGATTGCTCCGGCTTTGCCCAATGTACAGATCAACACCGCATCACCTTGGCCAGTGTTCTGGGTCGCCAGCGTGGCGGTGTTCCTTGTTTCGATGGATGGCACGATGCTGTTCGCCGCCTTCAGTGCCTTACGCGCAGGATTTCCTCAAGCCACTGCGGCGCACCTTTCCTGGGTGCTGAATGCCTACACCGTCACCTACGCTGCGACGCTCGTCCCGTCTGGCGGGTTGGCGGATAAGCATGGGCGCAAAAGGGATTTCTAGTACGCTGCGTCAATTAAATGGCACCGGGCGAATTCGCCCTGGCGCGCAAGTGGGCGGGCATGTGGGCCGCGGGGCACGCACGGACGAAGGGCCAGAAAGGGTTCTTCAAGCCACGCTCCCCGTTTGAGACCCTGAGTCTTTCGCGCAGCATACCAATCCAGGTGAGCTTCTATGACACCGAGGCGCTACGTGCGACGCTGCTCGCTCATGCGGATTTCGATCCCATCAATCGGGGAGACCTCCGCGTCTCGGTGGGCGCGGTCAATGTGCGCACCGGCAACCTGACCTACTTCGACAACTCGAAAATACGGCTAGCGCCCGAGCACTTCATGGCGTCGGGCGCCCTGCCGCCGGGTTTTCCCGCCGTGGAAATCGACGGCGAGTTCTACTGGGACGGCGGCCTGGTTTCCAACACACCGCTCACGGAAATCATCCAAGAGTCCCAGCGCAAGAACACGCTGGTATTCCAGGTCGACCTGTGGAGCGCGCAGGGGAGACTGCCGGGCAATCTGCTCGATGTGTCCTCCAGTATTCAAGCCCCACGCGCGCCATCACTGCCTTCATGAAGCAGAGCCAGGAGCATGCCGGATGATCAAGGATCTGCTGGAACACATTCCCGAGCATGTGCGGCAAACCAGTGAACTCGTCCGGCAGGCACAGCAGGTGGCCGATGGCAGCACGGTCAACGTTGTGCACCTGATCTACAACAACAAGTCCTTCGAAGGGCATTACAAGGACTATGAGTTCAGCCTGGGAAACGATGTCGGAGCACTGGCACAGCGGGCTGGATGACATCCGGCGCTACTTCGGGAACTCGGACTGGTTCGCGATCCCAAGCCACGATCTGGGCTTTGTCACGCACGACATACACCGCCATTCACTGGCCGCCAATGAATCCGACCACTGCGAACTGGCCAATAGGGATGACGCCGCGAGGATTGCGACTGCCGATAGCCGTATTCGTGTGGATGCGTAGCGCTGCGCTGGAGAAGCCGAGCCAGGCCCGACGGGCCGAGGCTTGGCGGCGTATCGAAGTGACAACCAAATGAATTGCAACTCCCGCACCATTGACCACGATCGCAGCTCCTCCGCCTCAGCACAGAGGCATGAGGTGCAACATGCTCTTGGTCAGCCGCAGCGGCGGTGCGGCGGCGAAGCGCAGGTCTGAAGCCGCCAGCACCGGTCGTTCAGTTCCATCATGGACTAGTCGCGCCCCTTCGCCCGCTCGACCGTCATGTTGGCGGGCATCATGTTCTCGTTGGCGTTGTGCATGACCCACAGCGAACCGGCGACGATGATGGCCAAAAGCAGGCCACAGCAGCATAAGATAGCTGTATTCTCTCGCTGGTCTCGCGATATGCCCAAATGCAGGAAAAAGACAAGCTGCGCGATCAGCTGGGCGACGCACAACACCACAATGGCGACCAGGGCCTTGCCCGGTGGCAACCGGACCGACATGACGGCGCCAAATGACGCGAAGGTGAGTACCAGCGATAGCACGAAGCCACTCAGATAGCCCTTCAGGCTCCCGTGCGACGCCGACGCGGCACCGACCGCATGCAAATATTGGTTGCTCATACAAACTCGCGAAGATAGACAAAAGTAAACACGCAGATCCAGACCAGATCCAAGAAGTGCCAGAACAAGCTCAGGCAGGCCAGCCTGCGACGGGTCACGCCATCCAGTCCGAAGCGGCTGACCTGATGCATCAGGACCGCCATCCACAACAGGCCCAGGGTGACGTGAATCCCGTGCGTTCCGACGAGGGAGAAATACGAAGACAGAAATGCGCTCACCCCAGGCTCCGCACCCTTATGCAGCAGCTCGCTGAACTCATGGAGCTCCATGCCGATGAATGCAGCGCCAAGGATGAACGTGATGCGAAGCCAGCGCACTACGCTGTCCTGGCGCCCGTCTTGCATCGACAGCATGGCCACGCCGAAGGTAACGCTGCTGAACAGCAGCAACATTGTCTCCCCCAGCACGAACGGCAGGCTGAATAGTTCCCGGCCACCGGGCCCGCCAGCCGTGTTGGCCATCAGGACGCCGAAGGTGGCAAAGAGCACCGCAAATATCAGGCAGTCGCCCATCAGGTAGATCCAGAACCCAAGGGTCGTCTTCGCGCTGTCGTCGTGCCGATCGTGTGCGAGGTGCTCACCATGGACGTGAGCGTCACCAGTCATTGGATGCGTCATGCCGCCACCTGGAGTTGCGCGTAGCGCGCGCTTTCGATCCGCTCAACCTCGGCGGCGGGAACAAAGTAGTCCACATCGCGGTTGTAGCTACGGACAATGAAGGTCCCGATTGCACCGGCAAGACCAATCAACGCAATGAACCACATGTGCCAGACCAGGGCAAAGCACAAAACCAGGCCGAACGCCGCGATGATGACGCCGGCAGCCGTGTTCTTCGGCAGGTGAATGGCCACGTATCTGGCCGGGCGAACATAGGCCCGGCCGGTTTCCTTATCGTCCCAGTGCTGCTCCAGCGAAGTGATTTTGGGTACATGGGCAAAGTTATAGAACGGCGCAGGCGAAGCCGTAGCCCATTCGAGGCTCCGGCCATCCCAAGGATCGCCGGTCTGATCCTGGTTCTTCTTACGGTCGCGGACGCTGACGTACAGTTGCACAATCAGCGCGAGAATGCCTGCACCGATAATGACGGCTCCGCACAGGGCAACGACCAGGTAAGGGTGCCAGTCCACGTTGGCATAATGATTCATCCGGCGCGTCATGCCCTTGAAGCCGAGTACATAGAGCGGCATGAACGCGAGGTAGAAGCCCACCAGCCAGCACCAGAAGGAAACCTTGCCCCAGAATTCATTGAGCGTGAAGCCGAACACCTTCGGGAACCAGAAGTTCAATGCGGCCAGCAAGCCAAACAGCACGCCGCCGATGATGACGTTGTGGAAGTGGGCAATCAGGAACAGGCTGTTGTGCAGCACGAAGTCGGCGCCAGGCACCGCCATCAACACCCCCGTCATTCCCCCAACCGCAAACGTGACCATGAAGCCAATGGTCCACAACGTTGACGTGTGGTAACGGATCCGCCCGCGGTACATCGTGAACAGCCAGTTGAACAGCTTCACTCCGGTCGGGATCGCGATAATGGACGTCATGATGCCGAAGAAGGCATTGACATTGGCACCCGATCCCATGGTGAAGAAGTGGTGCAGCCAGACGCAGAAGGAAAGAATGCCAATGGAACACGTGGCGTACACCATGGAACGGTAGCCGAACAGCGGCTTGCGCGAGAACGTGGCAATAATCTCCGAGAACGCGCCAAAGGCTGGGAGAATCAGCACGTAGACCTCCGGGTGTCCCCAAATCCAGATGAGGTTGATGTACATCATTGCATTCCCACCGAGCTCATTGGTGAAGAAATGCATCCCGAGGTATCGGTCTGCCGCCAGCAGCGCAAGCGTCGCGGTCAGGACCGGGAAAATGGCGACAATCAGGATATTCGTAATCAGCGCCGTCCAGGTGAAAACCGGCATCTTCATCAGCGTCAGGCCTGGTGCTCGCATGCGCAAGATAGTGACAATAAAATTGATGCCAGTTAGTGTCGTCCCGAGACCTGATATCTGTAGCGACCATATGTAGTAGTCAACGCCGACCGTTGGGCTATACCCGAGCTCCGATAACGGGGGGTATGCCACCCAGCCGGTCGCGGCAAAATCCCCCACGAACATCGACAGCATCACGAGCACCACGCCGGCTGCCGACAACCAGAAGCTCAACGAGTTGACAAAGGGATAGGCGACGTCGCGGGCGCCGATCTGCAGCGGCACGATAACGTTCATCAGGCCAATGATGAACGGCGTCGCTACGAAAAAGATCATGATGACACCATGCGCGGTGAATATCTGATCATAGTGGTGGGGCGGCAAGTAGCCAGCCCCATCGCCAAATGCCATTGCCTGCTGCGTGCGCATCATGATGGCATCGGAAAAGCCGCGAACCAGCATCACCAGCGCCAGGATGATGTACATCACGCCGATCTTCTTGTGGTCGACTGAGGTAATCCACTCGGTCCACAGGTACTTCCATTTTCCGAAGTAGGTGATGGCCCCGAGTAAGGCTGCGCCCGCCAGCAGGACGACCGCCAGAGTTCCCATGATGATGGGCTCATGGAGTGGAATGGCAGAAAGATTCAGTTTTCCAAACATAGCTTAGCGCTCCGTAGCCATTGCATGCAGGGCTGGCACGGTCTCCGGACTGTCCGTCCGGCAAATCTGCCCGGCACCATGCATGTACTTATCCACGACGTTTGCGAAGAGCGCGGGCGCGACGCTGGAATACAGCGTCACCGCGTCGCGGCTGCTGGGGCGCTCAAGCATGCGATACGTCTTCTCATTCAGGGGCCGCGCAGACTGCTTCGCCTCCCGAATCCAGTTGTCGAACACCTCACGCGATGTGGCGACAGTTTTGAAGTGCATGTCGGAGAAGCCCGACCCGCTGTAGACGGCGGACTGGCCCAGGTACTCGCCAGGCGCGTTCGCGATGAGATGGAGCCGCGTCTGCATGCCGGCCATCGCATAAACCTGGCTTCCGAGCTGCGGAATGAAGAAGGAATTCATGATCGATTCCGCGGTCACTTTGAAGTCGATGGGCGTGTTGACCGGAATGGCGAGCTGGTTCAGCGAGGCGACGCCATACTGTGGGTAGATGAACAACCACTTCCAGTTCAACGCAACGACCTCAACCTCGACCGGTGCAACGTTCGACTGGATGGGTCGATAAGGATCGAGCTTGTGCGTGGTGTTCCAGATGAGAATGCCGAGCGAGGCCACGATGACACACGGAATGCCCCAGACCACCACTTCGATCCTGGTCGAGCGCGACCACTTGGGCGCATAGGTCGCCTTCTGGTTGCTATCGCGATAACGCCAGGCGAAGTACAGCGTCAGAACGATAACGGGGATAACCACCATCAGCATCAAGGCCAGCGCGATGATGATGAGCGACTTCTCCTGCTGCCCGATAATGCCTTGCGGGGAAAGCAGTTCCATCGTGCAGCCATTGAGGAGAAGGATGGCCATGCTGCCGAAAGCCAGAGCGCCTGGGCGGAGCATGCCGAAGAATGCCTTGGAGCGAGCGTAAATTGGATCAGCAGCATTCATCGTAAATGACCTCGACAGTGAATCTCTTGAGCGTCCGGCCGCGAAGATCACGGCAGACCGGGACAGCTGGCTCGCATCGCTCAAGCCTGCGTTGTACCGTTCAAGATTTGAGCCTGCTCCCGCCCACGTGTCTTATTCCCTTGCATCGGGACGGCGTACACATGGTCAGTAACGCGGCAGCAATATGAGGGTAGGCGGCCAGGAGGCCCATCACAATTCCAGATTGCTTGTAGATGGGTTCCCGGTGCCAGGCATGCATAGCTCCAGGCCTGGGGATGAGGATGAGGGGGCCACGAGGACAGGCTGTCGCGGACCCATGCCTCGCGTTGCTCGGCTACTCAAGCCAGCCGTTCAGGCCGCGGTCAACTCAGTGCTGCAACCAGTTCCGGGACGACATCGAACAGGTCACCCACCAATCCAAAATCGGCGACGCTGAATATCGGCGCTTCAGGATCCTTGTTGATCGCGACGATCACCTTTGAATCCTTCATCCCCGCCAGATGCTGAATCGCCCCGGAGATGCCCACCGCGATGTAGAGCTGCGGCGCGACGATCTTTCCGGTCTGCCCGACCTGATAATCGTTCGGCGCGAAGCCGGCATCCACTGCCGCACGCGACGCGCCCAGCGCCGCGTTCAGCTTGTCTGCAAGGGGTGCAAGCACCTTCGTGTAGTTCTCGCCGCTGGCAAGGCCGCGGCCTCCTGAAACTACGATGCTCGCGCTCGTCAGTTCGGGGCGGTCGAGCTTCGTCACTTCGCGGCTCACGAACCGCGACAGGCCGCTGTCCGCGGCAGCTTCAATCTTTTCGATCGCGGCACTGCCACCGACGGCTGCGACGGCATCGAAAGCCGTCGTGCGTACCGTCATGACCTTGATCGGATCCTGACACTGCACAGTCGCCACCGTATTTCCCGCGTAGATCGGCCTTTGGAAGGTGTCCGCGCTGACCACCGCGGTGATGTCGCTGATCTGCGCGACGTCTAGCTTTGCCGCCACACGCGGCGCGACGTTTTTGCCGTAGGCGGTCGCCGGCGCGAGAATGTGCGAATAGTTCCTGGCGATGTTCAGTACCGTCGCTTCGACGTTTTCCGCGAGCCCTGCCCCGAGCTGCGGCGCGTCGGCGATCATCACCTTCGCGACGCCCGCAATCGTCACCGCCGCATCGGCGGCACCCTGCGCGTTATGGCCCGCCACGAGCAAGTGGATTTCGCTACCGATCTTCTGCGCGGCCGCGACAGTGCTTAGCGTCGCGCCCTTGATCGACGCGTTGTCATGTTCGGCAATTACAAGAATCGTCATTTTCCTTACACCTCACTCAGAGAACCTTCGCGTCGGTCTTCAGCTTCTCCACCAGCGTCTTCACGTCCGGTACCTTCATGCCTGCGCCGCGCTTGGGCGCCTCGGTCACTTTCAACGTCTTCAGACGCGGCGTGATGTCGACGCCGAGGTCTTCAGGCTTGATGGTCTCGAGCGGCTTCTTCTTCGCCTTCATGATGTTCGGTAGCGTCACGTAACGCGGCTCATTGAGGCGCAGGTCGGTCGTGATGATGGCTGGAAGCACTACCGAAAGCGTTTCCGCGCCGCCGTCCACCTCGCGCTCAACGACTGCACGACTGTCAGCGATCGATACTTTCGAAGCAAAGGTGGCTTGCGGCAGGCCCGCCAGCGCGGCCAGCATTTGGCCGGTCTGGTTCGAGTCGTCGTCGATCGCCTGCTTGCCGAGGATCACAAGTTGCGGCACTTCCTTGTCGAGCAGCGCCTTGAGGAGCTTGGCCACTGCCAGCGGCTGCAACTCCTCGTTCGACTCGATCAGAATCGCCCGATCCGCGCCCATTGCGAGCGCCGTGCGCAGGGTCTCCTGCGCCTGCACCACGCCCGCCGAGACGGCGATGACTTCGGTTGCCACGCCCGCTTCCTTCAACCGCACCGCTTCCTCGACTGCGATCTCATCGAACGGGTTGATCGACATTTTCACGTTTGCAATGTCGACGCCCGTCCCATCTGATTTGGCATTCACTTTCACGTTCGCATCGACGACGCGTTTTACTGGTACAAGAATCTTCACGACATACTCTCCTGGATGGTTTAATGCCGGTTCGCTGGCGAATGACGCCACTTCCCTCACATATTCGGATAATTCGGCCCCCCTCCTCCCTCAGGCGTAACCCACACGATGTTTTGCGTCGGGTCCTTGATGTCGCAGGTCTTGCAATGCACACAGTTCTGCGCATTGATGACCAGGCGATCCCCGCCATCCTCGCTCCTGACGAACTCGTAGACAGCCGCGGGGCAATAGCGGCCTTCCGGGCCTGCATAGGCGCTCAGGTTGACGTCGACAGGCACGCTCGGGTCCTTCAGCGTCAGGTGCGCTGGCTGGTTTTCCTCATGGTTCGTGTTCGAGAGGAACACGGACGAGAGCCGGTCGAAGGTGAGCTTGCCGTCGGGCTTCGGATAGACGATCTGCGCGCACTGCGAAGCGGGCTTGAGCATTTCGTGATCGCGATGCCGGTGATGCAGCGTCCACGGCACCTTGCCGCCGAAGAGCTTTTGCTCGATACCAACCATCAGCGTACCGAGATAGAGCCCCTTGCTCATCCATTGCTTGAAGTTACGCGCGCGATGCAACTCCTCATGGAGCCACGATTGCCTGAACGAATTCGGGTAGGCCGCGAGCTCGTCCCCTTGTCGTCCGGCCTGCACGGCGTCGAATGCGGCTTCCGCCGCGAGCATCCCGGTTTTGATGGCCGCATGCGAGCCCTTGATGCGCGAGGCGTTGAGAAAGCCCGCATCATCGCCGACGAGCGCGCCGCCCGGAAACACGAGCTTCGGCAGCGACATCAGGCCGCCCGCCGTAATGGCGCGCGCGCCGTACGCGACGCGCTTGCCACCCTCAAGGAACGTGCGGATCGCCGGGTGCATCTTGTAGCGCTGGAACTCTTCAAACGGCGAGAGGTACGGATTCGTGTAGCCAAGGCCGACGACAAAACCGACCATGACCTGGTTGTTGTCGACGTGATAGAGGAAGGAGCCGCCGTAAGTCTGAGAATCGAGAGGCCAGCCCGCGGTGTGGATAACGAGCCCGGGTTCGTGCCGCGCAGCGTCGATCTGCCAGAGTTCCTTGATGCCAATGCCGAAGACCTCCGGGTCGGCACCGTCGCGCAGCCTGAATGTGTCGGAGAGTTGCCGCCCAAGATGTCCGCGCGCGCCCTCGCAAAAGAGGGTGTACTTCGCGTGCAGCTCCATCCCGAGCTGGAAGCTCTCCGTCGGCTGACCATCCTTGCCGATGCCCATGTTCCCCGTGGCCACTCCTTTGACGGAGCCGTCCTCGTTATAAAGCACTTCCGCCGCAGGGAAACCCGGAAAGATCTCGACGCCGAGCGCTTCGGCCGATTCCCCTAGCCAGCGCGCGACGTTCGCGAGGCTGACGACGTAATTGCCATGGTTCCGGAAGTTGCGCGGCAGCGCCCAGTTCGGGGTTTTCACGGCGCCCTTCTCGGTGAGGAAAAGAAACCGGTCTTCGGTCACCTCCACGCTCAAGGGCGCGCCTTTTTCCTTCCAGTCGGGAATGAGCTCGGTGATGGCGCGCGGGTCCATGACCGCGCCCGACAGGATATGCGCGCCGATTTCCGAACCCTTCTCCAGCACGCACACGCCGATCTCGGCACCTCTCTCCTGCGCCAGCTGCTTAAGGCGGATCGCAGCGGAAAGGCCAGCAGGACCGCCGCCCACGATGACGACGTCGTACTCCATCGACTCGCGTGGGCCATATTGCTCGATCCATTCTGCGGAGGGGTTTTCCGCCCCAATTACGGTCGTCATCCTCCCGCCCCTATCAGAACTGATCGTCCGCAAGGGCCAGCACGGCTTCCGAACCGTCAGCGCCCGTGATCGACGCCTCGAGCGCCACCGCCTGCGGCAGCAAGTATTCAGCGAAGAACTGGGCAGTCGCCATCTTCGCGCCGTAGAACGACGGGTCTTCAGACAGCTTGCGCGAGGCGGCGAGCATCGCGCGGGCCATTTGCCAGCCGCCCAGCACAATACCCGCGAGCTTCAGGTACAGCACGCTGCCGATGAATACCGCATTGGGATTGCGCGTCGCATTCGCGACAACGTACTCGACCGCCGCCTGCAGCGAGCGCTGCCCCTGCGCCAGATGCTTGTGCATCGCCTCAAACGGTTTGCCTTGCTCGGCACGCAGCTCTTCGAGCGTCTGCCCGATTTGCGCCAGCAACGCGTTTGCGACCGCGCCTTGATCGTGCAGCGTCTTTCGGCCAACGAGATCGTTGGCCTGAATCGCCGTCGTGCCCTCGTAGATCGTGAGGATGCGCGCGTCGCGGTAGTACTGCGCCGCGCCTGTTTCCTCGATAAAGCCCATGCCGCCGTGGACTTGCACGCCGAGGCTCGTCACCTCGAGCGCCGACTCGGTACTCCAGCCCTTCACGACTGGCACGAGGAATTCAAAGATCGCCTGATGGTCGGCACGGGTCGCCGCATCCTGGTGATGCTGCGCGATATCGGCGTGCGCAGCCGCGACGTACGCGAGGGAACGGGCGGCTTCGGTCAGCGCGCGCATTGTCGCGAGCATCCGGCGAACATCGGGATGTCGGATGATCGCCACGGACTGCTTGGCCGAACCATCTACCGGGCGGCTCTGGACGCGCTCCTTCGCATAGGCGGCGGCCTTCTGGTAGGCCGCGTCGGAGATGGCAACCCCTTGCGTACCGACGCCAAAGCGCGCCGCATTCATCATGACGAACATGTACTCGAGGCCGTGGTTCTCCGCGCCCACGAGATGGCCAAGCGCACCGCCATGATCGCCGAACTGGAGCACCGCCGTCGCGCTCCCCTTGATGCCGAGCTTGTGCTCGATCGACACGCATTCCACATCGTTGCGCTCGCCGAGCGAGCCGTCGTCGTTCACAATGAACTTCGGCACGATGAAAAGGGAGATTCCCTTCACACCTTCGGGCGCGCCTGGCGTGCGCGCCAGCACGAGATGGACGATGTTCTCCGCCATATCGTGCTCGCCCCATGTGATAAAGATCTTCGTGCCGAAGAGCCGATACGTACCGTCTCCCTGCGGCTCGGCGCGCGTGCGTACCAGGGCGAGGTCGGAGCCTGCCTGCGGCTCGGTGAGGTTCATCGTGCCGGTCCACTCGCCCGAGACGAGCTTCGGTACAAAGCGCTGCTTCTGTGCTTCGCTTCCAGCCGTCAGCAGCGCTTCGATCGCGCCGTCGGTCAGCACCGGGCAAAGCGCGAACGCCATGTTGGACGCGTTGGCCATCTCATAGTACGGCGTTGCAATCAGTTTCGGCAGCCCCTGGCCGCCGTACTCGACTGGGTGTTTTACACCCTGCCATCCGCCGGATGCGAACTGACGCAGCGCATCGGCAAAGCCGGGAGGCGAGGTGACTGTACCGCCCTTCCAGCTGCTCGGATGCGTGTCGCCTACGGCGTTCAGCGGCGCAAGCACTTCGCTGCATAGTTTCGCGCATTCTTCGATGACGGCCTGCGCAGTATCCAGCGTGGCATCCTCGAAGCCGGGCAAGCGGGTTACGCGCTCGAGTCCGGCGAGCTCCGACATGGTGAACAGCATGTCCTTCACGGGTGCGGTGTAGCTCATTGCAATGCTCCAATCTCTATTGTGTTTAGAACCACTCGTGGTTGATGGGGACGCACACGCAAGCGGGCAGCCTGCGGTCAGGCTCCATGCCGGGACCTCAGCTGCGCTCGGATCGCAAGCGAAGCAGACCGACCAGCATCTCGTTCTCCGCCTCCGACAGCTGTGCGACCGAACGCCCGGCGGCCTCTTGCTGGACTTCGTCGGCCAGCCTTTGCTTGAACTCAGGAGTGAGCCTCGGAGTCCCGAGCTCCTTCCACAAGGCTTCGAGCACCGGGGGCATCAGATGGTCAATGAAATGTTGAATGCCACCGGCGCCGCCTGCGAGGTGGAACTGCAGGCTGGGTCCCATGACGCCCCAGCGAAGCCCGGGCCCCCAGCTCACCGCGTCATCCGCGTCGGCCACACTGAGCACCCCCTGCTCGACGAGATACAACACTTCGCGATACAGAGCCGACTGGAGTCGGTTCGCGACGTGCCCGGGGACCTCCTTGCGCAATAGAATCGCCCGCTTGCCGATGGACTTATAGAACGCCATCGCCTTTTCGATGGCCGCTGGCGATGTTTTTGCACCGCCCACAACTTCAACGAGCGGGACAACGTGCGGGGGATTGAACGGATGTCCGATGACGCACCGTTCCGGATGCTCACACTTTGATTGAACAGCACTCATGGTCAGCGACGAGGAACTCGATGCGATCAGTGAATCGGGCGGCGTCACGGCATCCATGTCAGCGTAGAGCTTGATCTTGAAGTCCAGCCGTTCCGGACCGTTCTCCTGCACGAAGTCCGCCTTCGCCAGCGCTTGCGTCATATCAGGCGAAAACTCCAGACGGTCACGCGAAGCACCGGGAGACAGCCCGATGCGCGTGAGCACCGTCCAGGCATCGTCTACGAACTTGCGCAAGTTGGCTTCCGCGTTCGGCGCCGGATCGGTCGCGATCACGTCGAAGCCACTGGCCAGGTACTGTGCGGCCCAGCTGGCACCGATGACTCCGGTGCCAACGATGGCAATGCGGCGAATAGGTTTGTCAAAGTTCGTCATCATTTCTCCGTCGGAGTGATTTTGGCGTAGGCCACACCGGTGAGATTTCCTTGCATGGCGGCCAGTACTTGCTTCTTCGACCCATTGAGTTCTGCTGAGTAGATCGAGCCGCCCAGGTCGGTCACGAACATGCGATTGCCCGGAACATCCAACGCAAGGCCGATTCCCTCCATCAGATCGTGCAGCACGATTTCCTGGCTCGGCTTGCCGTCAATGGATGTGCGGCTCACAGTGTTGCCGCGCGGGGGATCGCCGCGATCGGTCCAATACAGATGGCGACTCGTCAGGTCGAGCTCCAGATCGATCGGCTCCGGCAGTCCCTCGAACAGCACGGTAATGTCTTGACGACTGGCGGCGTCCTGGCCCGGGGGAATCTCTAGATTCGCGCGGAAGATGCGGCCGCGTTCGCCATTGTCCGGGCCTTTCTGCGTCCAGTAGATGTGCCCACGCTCAACGTCAGCCGTAATACCCACACACCAGTTCGACGCATCGCCGCGGTCGCCATCACCGCGGCCGGCTTCCACGAGCGTTTCGATGTGCGAGCCGTCGAGATTCGAGCGCATGACGCGCATGCCTTCGCGATCCGACCAATAGAGCTTGCGATTATTGCGATCGAGATGGATCTGCTTCGGCGTGTAGGTGGCGCCCTCGGGAATGATCGTCGTGCGGTTACGACCGTCGAGATCCGCGCGTTCGATCATCCCATCGTTGAGATCGGGAACACCCATATCCGTCCAGTAGATATGCCCCTTCTCCAGGTCCAACGCGATGCCGTCCGGGTGGCGGCATCCCGTGACCAGGGTCTTTGGATCAGAGCCGTCCGGATTCATGGAGAAGATCCGGCCGTCGCTCAAATCGAGTACGAACAAACGATCCACTGATTGATTCATCGCAGCCACTCCTTCATCTTCCCAAGGGCGTCGCTCGATTCCAATGCAACGATATCGCTCGCACTGAAGCCGAGTTCCTTCAAGACACCCTCGTTGTGTTCTCCAAGGGACGGGGCGCGCCTGGCTGACACCTTGCTGACGCCGTGCACTTGTATTGGACTGCTGATGGTGGAAGTCAGCTTGCCGGGGGCGCCCTCCAGTGGAACCACAATGTCATTGAGCCGAAGCTGTGGGTCGTTGATGACTTCTTGCGGGCCGCGCACGACTCCGAACGTAACATTGACGCTTTCGAAGACCTGCTGCCAGTGCGTCATGGGTTGTGCTGCGAATATGTCATCGAGAATCGCCGTCAGCTGCGGCATGTTTGTCGTCAGCTTCGCAGGATCGGAGAACCTCGGATCCGTCAGAAGATCCTTGCGGCCCAGAGCCTCCGCGACCACCTGGAACTTGTCCGGCATGACGATGAGAACGAACCAGGTTTCATCGGCGGCGCGGTAGACGTTCAGGGCCGCATTGGCGGGATGCTTGCGATCGTGCAGCCCATAGAACGTCGCCTCGCACAGTGCGGCCTGGATCGAAACGCTCGCGGCCCAGACGCCCTCCGCAAGCAGTGATGTCGTGACGTACGAACCTTCACCCGTTCGCTCCCGACGATAGAGCGCGGTGACAATCGCGGAATACAGGCCCACGGCGGTCGCGTTGTCACCGCTACCGGCCACCGGCCAGGTTGGCGGGGCGCCGGCATCGCGCGTCATGGACAGCAATCCGCTGCGCGCCCAGTAGGAAGTGATGTCGAAGCCCGGCAGATCGGCGTCCGGCCCCTTTTCGCCGAAACCCGTCACATCCGCATAGATCAGGCGGCGGTTATGTTGCACCACGTCGTCATATTCGAGCTTCAATCGTTTGCGAGCGGGGTGCGGCGTGTTGACAATGAACACGTCAGCCCACTCGATCAGGCGCTGCAGGACCGGCTGAGCACTCGAAGATTTCAGATTGAGAGTGATACCGCGCTTATTGCGGTTGGCCAGGTGCCAGGCATAGGGATCCTTCGCCTGTGGCTGCGGCGGTAGCTCATGCCCATGTCGCCAAAGGTCTCCCGCCGGAGGCTCCACCTTGATGACGTCGGCACCGAAGTCGGAAAGGATGACCGCGGCACTGGGACCCGCGATGAAGCTGGCGAGGTCCACCACCTTCAAGCCAGAAAAGATATTCTCACTTGTCATAGTTGTTTCCTGTTAATAGTCGTTCACGATGTACGGACTCAGCGCCCATGAAAGTGAGCGGCGCGCTTTTCCAGAAAGGCAGCGGTGCCCTCGCGTATGTCTTCCGTCCCCGCGCAGACCGCGAACACGGAGGCCTCGAGCAACAGCCCCGTCGACAAGCTCGTCTCCATTCCTTTATTCACTGCTTCGAGCGCAAAGCGCACAGCCACCGGCGCGTTCGCCAGAATCTGCCTCAGGATCTCTTCACAGCGTGCGATCAACTCTCCGGCCGGCACCACTTCGTTGACCAGCCCGATACGCCAGGCCTCCTGAGCGCTGATCACCTCTCCGGTAAGAATCATCTGTAGTGCTCGTCCCTTGCCGAGCAGCCGCGGTAATCGCTGTGTTCCGCCGGCGCCCGGCGGAATACCCAACTTGACCTCCGGCTGTCCGAACCGCGCGTGCTCCGCGGCGACACGGATGGTGCAAGCCATGGCCGTCTCGCAGCCGCCGCCGAGTGCAAAGCCGTTAACGGCCGCGATGACCGGCTTGCCAAGGTTTTCAATCAGGTCGAGCACCGCCTGTCCATGGCGAGACAAGTTTTCGGCAACAACTGGCGTCACATGCTGCAGCTCACTGATGTCCTGCCCTGCGATGAAAGCCTTGTCGCCAGCCCCGGTGAGGATCACGCCGAGCACCGCAGCGTCATCGCGCGCCTGTTCGAAAGCCGTTCTGAGATCTTCCCAGGCGTGCTGGCTCAGCGCATTGAGAACCTTGGGCCGATTCATAGTCACGTAGGCGATGGGCCCCTTCTTTTCGAACAAGACATTGGTCAACGTCGCTGCACGCCAGACCTGGTCAGCAGGTGTCGTTGGGATGGCGGAAACAGCCATGGATATCTCCTATGTTGAAATGGGAGTCATGCGTCGCGGACGGGTGAACGCTTCGTGCGGGCGGCTGTCGAGCGATAGCCCAACACGTCGGATGGCGCCGTTCGCAACTACGGGAAATTCGGATCGATCGCTCAGAATCCGGAACGACCGGGAACGGGCCACGCCCAGAGGAATACTCGGCACCGCGTATGGCGGCCCACCATAACCAATTCTGAAACTGAACGCATGCCAGTCGATTGAGACAAAGAACGCTGATGCAATCCAGCAATGCATCGACGGGTTGCTGTCAATTCGTGCCAGACCCTTCGCACAGCTGGACGAAATGCTCATCCCTGGATCGTGTTTGACTCTTTCACGGCTTCAAGGTCTCTGGATGGTAGATTCAGAGACGACGATTCGCTATTACATAAAGATGGAGTGTCGGCATGGGCTATGCGGGTCCGTTAGCAAATGCCGTAGGTAGCCAAGCAGATTCACAAGTTGAGTCGACAGCGCTGGGAACGACTTCACTGTACGGCGGCCCGCGCTACGTTCGGCGGGCGCATAGGCAGATCGATCATCAAAGAATTCGCGGCCTCATGCTTCCACGAAGGTGGATCAGCCGGCGAAGTCTGGCCCTCTTGTCGGGCTCGATTCGGCGTCGCTGGAATCAGCACCCGCATGTGACACGGCAGTTCGCGACTCCGCCTCCGGGATGCTGGCGAGTAGCGTCATCTCGATCGCGGGAATGTGTGCACCGCCATATCGCGTGAGAGGCGGTGCCACCGCACGAACGCGTGGCTTCACCACTGTCGGGATTGCACCATTGCCGGACCAGTACCTCCGGCCATGCGCTATCCATGGCATGCGGAGCGATGCTTATGAAGTGCCGTCTACCAGACACGGCAGGATACGCGGCGGCCGGGGCGCCTATACCTATACGTTCATGTAATTCCCCCCGGCAAACAGGGCGCATAAGATGCCTGCAAAGGGTATGGATTCCGCGCACGGTCGGTGCGCGGACCCGATGCTCAGCTTGGCAGAGGTAGTCGCTTGTACAACAATCAGATAGTAGCGATCGTCGACGACGACGAATCGGTCCGCGTGGCGACATCGAGCCTGGTCCGCTCGCTCGGCTGGGAAGCCCGCCCGTTCTCCTCGGCGCGTGATTTCCTGGATTCGGGCAGTGCCGCCGAGGTGGCGTGCGTGATTTCCGATATCCAGATGCCGGGCATGACCGGCCTTGAAATGCAAAGGGCGCTCGTCCAGGCCAGCGTCCTCGTACCGGTGATCTTCATTACGGCCTTCTGTACCGAGGCCATCCGCAAGCAAGCGCTGGAGTGTGGGGCAAGGTCTTTCCTTTGCAAGCCTGTCGATGGCGCCGCGGTATGTGAATGCCTGGAACAGATAACGCACGAGTCCGCCCGCGAGCCGTAGCAGTTGCACGCGGCAGAAGACGCAGTGAAGGCAATCGGACACGCGCAGCGCACATTGGTCCGCTCGCGCCGGTGCCTGGCACCGGCATGCGCGACGAAGCGCCAGATTACAACCCATGCCGGCCGGCATGGGTTTCGCGCATTGGCATGCCGCCAGCGCCAGGAAACCATGTTATCGAGCCTCCATGAACAGAGCGCGTCGTTCTCCCTTCCAGTCTGTCTTCAGCTGGGCCGCCAGCTCCGAGAGGTCCGGCATGACCGAGTCATTCCCCGCCATCGGCCCGGCGCGCCCCAGCACGCGAGCGCAGTCGCTGGTCGCGCTGGTGCTCGCGCTGGCCGTCTTCCTGATCGATGCACTGACGCCGCTGGATATCGCCATTGCCGTACTTTACGTGGTGGTGGTACTGCTGGTCGCGCTGGGTGGATCGCGGCGGAGAACCCTTGCCGCGGGTGTGGCCTGTGTTGTCCTGACGCTGGTCGGGTTCGCGCTTTCTGTGGATGTTAACGACAGTGCCGGCTCACTGGCGCGCTGCGTATTCAGCGTGCTCGCGATCACGATTACGTCGCTGCTGGCGCTGCGCAATCTGGCCAGCACGGCGCGCCTGCGCGAGCAGATCCAGATGCTGAACCTGACGCATGACGCCATCGTCGTGTACGACATGGACGACAGCGTCACTTTCTGGAACCGCGGCGCCGAGGAGGTCTACGGCTGGACCGCGGGTGAGGCCATGGGCCAGTCGGTCCACCGGCTGACGCAGACCCGCTTTCCCGTCCCTGTGGAAAATATCCGAGCCGAACTGCTGCGGACCGGGCGCTGGGACGGCGAGTTGCAGCGCATGCGCCGCGACGGCAAGCCGCTCACCATTTCCAGCCGCTGGGCGCTGTGGCGAGACCAGTCCGGCCAGCCGGCCGCCATCCTCGCCACGAGCAACGACATTACCAAACGCCACCAGGCCGAAGCCGCGCTGACACGCAGCGAGGCCTTCCTCGCCGAGGCGCAGCGGCTCAGCAAGACCGGCAGCGTGGCGCTGAGGCTGCCGGAAGAGGAAATGACCTGGTCGGACGAGGCCTACCGCATTCTGGGCTACGATACGAGCGTACAGCCCACCTCCGATCACATGTTGGAGCGGACACACCCGGACGACCTGGCGCTAGTACAGGAAGCCCGCGCCCAGATCCGGGCGGGTGCGCCGCGCATCGACGTCATGCACCGCTTGCTGATGCCGGACGGCTCGGTCAAGCATGTGCACCTGGTGGCCAGGCTAAACACTGCTACCGCAGGCCACCTCGAGTATGTCGGAGCCCTGATGGACGTGACGGAGGCCACGCTGACGCAACAGGCGCTGCAGCGCTCGCTGACCGAACTGGCCCATGTCACGCGCATCACGACGCTGGGCGAACTCGCTGCCTCGATTGCCCACGAGGTCGCCCAGCCGATCGCAGCCATCGTCACCTGCGCGGATGCCGCGCTGCGATGGCTGCACCGCCCGCAGCCTGACATCGACGAAGCCACGCGATCGATCCGGCAGATGATCTCCGACGCCAAGCGCTCCAGCGAGATCATCCGCCAGATCCGCGCGATGGCGCAGAAGCGCGATCCCAGCTATGCCGAAGTCGATCCGAACGCGCTGGCGCGAGAAGCGGTGGAGCTGCTGCGCCGCGAGCTGCAGGACCATGGCATCGAAGCCATGCTGCAGCTGAATGAACCAGCTTCGCTGATCCGCGGCGACCGCGTGCAGCTGCAACAGGTGCTGGTCAATCTGGTGGTGAACGCCGTGCAGGCGATGGATGGCGTGACCAGCCGCCGGCGCCGCCTGTGGATCAGCACCTGCCGGGTCGAACCGGAGCAGGTGAAGCTGACGGTCCGCGATTCCGGCAACGGCTTTCCCGCTGGGGATGCCGAGCACCTGTTCAACCCATTCTTCACCACCAAGACGGACGGCATGGGCATGGGCCTGTCCATCTGCCGTTCGATCGTCGAAGCGCACGGGGGCCGGATCTGGGCGGAATCCCCGCATGACGGTGGCGCGTCGCTGCAAGTGGTGCTGCCGATTCAGCACGAGGACGGACAATGAGCAATGAGCCAGGTGGCACTCCCGTGGTCTACGTCGTGGACGACGACGATTCCATGCGGGCGGCGCTCAGCATGCTGCTGCGTTCCGTCGGCCTGCACGTCGAGGTCTTCGCCTCGGCGCAGGAATTCCTCGCGCACAAGCAGGCCGACGCGCCGAGTTGCCTGGTGCTGGACGTACGCCTGAAGGGCCAGAGCGGCCTGGTGGTGCAGGAACAGATTACCGCGGGCGGCATGCCCATCCCCATTGTCTTCATGAGCGCGCACGGCGATGTCGCCATGACAGCGAAGGCCATGAAGGCGGGCGCCACCGATTTCCTGGCCAAGCCGTTCCGCGACCAGGACATGCTGGATGCGGTCAGCAGCGCGCTCGCGCGCGACGCAGCACGCCGTACCTCCGACCAGTCTGGCGCCGCCCTGCGGCGCCGCTATCAATCCCTGACGCCGCGCGAGCGCGAAGTGATGGCGCTGGTAGTACGGGGCCTGATGAACAAGCAGATAGCCGCTGAGATGCACCTGAGCGAGATCACAGTAAAACTCCACCGCGGCCAAGCCATGAAGAAAATGGGATCCACGTCGCTGGCGGACTTCGTGCTCAAGGCCGAAGCGCTTGGCGTGGTCTCCGGCGCGCTCGCCTGAAGCGCGATTCCAGCCAGCGCGCCTGTCGCTGGCACTGGCAGGCTGGCACCGGCCCGCCGTCAAAGCGGCACCCACAACGCGACGACCGCAGCCATCGCGCAACTGGCGGCACACATGCCAAGCCACGCTGCCGTCAACAGGACATGCCTGCGGCTGCCGGAGCACGGCGGCGTTGAATCGCCGGGAACGCCGGAGACGGTCCTCGCTTCCGCCGCTTCGCCGACGCGCGTGGGCTCAAGCATCAGAGCAACGTTGTTCATCACGGACCTCCGTGGGCAGAATCGCCGCCAGGAAACAGGGGCTGCCCGCGCGGCGATGGGCAGCCCTAGTATCAGCCTTGCGCCGTGCCGTCGCCGGCCGGCGATCCCCTTACGCCAGTCAGGTCGCGGCCGGCGACCAGTACGCCGTCGAACGGGCGCGACGTCCCTTCCAGGCGGGCGCCCTCGGTATAGGGGTCGAACTTGCGGTCAATCCGACCGCTGCGCGCACCATCGGTGAATGGGTCGCGCTTGCTGTTCGCGTTGACGTTGTAGCCGTACCGGTCGGCGCTGTCAGGGCTGGTACGCGGGTCGGCAGCGTGGACCACGCCGGTGGAGAGGATGCCCGCGCCGATGAGGCCGGCGATGGCAAGGCGGAGTTGGGTGCGTGTGGTCATGATTTCCTCGGTCGGTGACAGATGGCGCCGGCACAGATCTCCGGCAAGCAGAACATGGCGTTGCGGATCGCGCCTTGCTCCGTGGAACTGCACGGCCCGGGTGCGATGCATGCCTTGCTATCGGGATCGTCGAGCGGGCTCGATTTCCCTAGCTCGAAGCATAGGTGCGACGGCGCGCGCGCGCCTTCATGCGTGCGTTGGCTTTTGCTAGCGCATTGGCTAGCTCCAAGTCATACCTTGGTTTAGGCGGCGCTGCCTGGAAGCGCCATACCCATGCCCCGCCGGATACGTGGGGACAAGCCCGCTGATGCCGCGATATACCCGGGTATGAAGCGCTCACAGCAACCGGCGCGGTGGGCTACCGTTTGTAGGTCTGGCGATGCCCGGGGCGGCGATCTACCTTGAAGGCGTCGTTGATGGGGCTGTCCGACCGCAGCGGGGGAAGCCCAGTCTATGAGCGCGCCTCCGCACGAAAACGGGCATAGCCCCAGTCGTGGGAGACATCATTCGCAACGAGTGTGATTGTGGCTAGGTCTTCGCCGCCGCAGCGGTACTTGTACGCTGACTTGCGTGCATGCCGAAGCCCTGGCGAATGCTCGGTAATGGAATGCACCCCGAGCACTCGCTCCTTTCGTGGACAGCGTTACAACGGACAAGGCCTCAAAGCCGGTGGCCCCTGGTTGGCAGGTACGTCTCAAGCTCCAGCCGCCCTGCTTGCCTGACGAGCGTAGCAAATGAGCCCGCTTGCATCTTCTTCATAATGTGACCACGATGCACCTGCACGGTGTACTCAGTGATCCCCAGTACGTCCGCTGCCTGTTTGTTCAACAACCCCCCGACAAGCAAAGGCAGAAGCTCTTGCTCTCTTGGGGTCAGGGTTTCGTACAACGCTCGTAGCGCAGCAGCTTCTGCGGCATTGCTTCGCTGCAAATGCGTCCTGGCAATTGCCGTATCGACTGCTCGGAGCAGAGCATCCTCACTGAGGGGCTTAGCCAGGAAGTCAACGGCCCCGCTCTTCATCGCCAGAACTGTGGAAGGCACGTCATTTCGTCCAGTGACGAAAACGATCGAAGCATGAGAGTTGTTAATAACTTGCTCCTGGACTTCCAGTCCGCTCATGCCCGGCATGCGCATATCAAGAATCAAGCATGCCACTGCGTCCCACTGAATGGATTCCAGAAACTCCTTCCCCGAGTTGAACGACAGCACACTTTTTCCATGGGCGCGTAGCAGGCTTGTCAGCGCTTCCCGGATGCTTGCATCGTCATCGACTACACACACACATTGATTGACCGACTCCATGGCCCCTTCTCCATCTGTACCTCAGCGTGCTTGACTTCTCGCTGTGGTGACTCAAACGGTTGAGGCGACGAGAATTTCCTGTCGCTTTGAATTGAAATGCCGCTCAAAGCGCGACGCGCCAGGGACAGCCCCACAACTGCCGGCAAGAATCCATCATCAGCTCTCGCAAGGTCCGGTGCGCCGCATCGGCCATGCCGCCGCCAAGAACGCAGTGAACAGGCATAACGCGGTCCGAAGGGCCGTGCGCGGCTCGACGAAGCACGCGAGCACTTGTTTGCTACGGCTTTCTCCATACAGGCACCAGGCGCAGAAGTGCTCGCAGTTATTGGTCAGCACCCTGTAGCGATTCTCGCCTAGCCGCGAGCGTGCACGCCACACGGCTTCGTTCCTGGCGTACACCGGATCAGCACTTGATTCGATCAAGACCTCGTATCCGGCGGCGAAACGCGTGATGCTGACTTCCTCGACCTGGCCGCGACGCAACGCCCTGGCAAGTCCAGCGTAATGCACAACTTTGCCGTCGCCTACATAGATGCCATGGTGGCTGTAGCCGTGGCGCGGAGTGATGAGATGCGCACCGAGCGGCGGTTCTGCGCCGGCATTGAGGGGGCGTTGTGTCGGGACTGCGTTGGCAGTGCGACCTTGGTTGGAGGTTGGCTGGCCCATTCGAATGCCCAAGCGATGAAGTGAACTTGAGAAAAGCCTAAACCCGGCAAGACATTAATGACAATTAAACATTCTTCTACAGACCATAAACTTTCGCTTATGCAATGCCTTTTGCTACTGGATCTGCGTCGCGCACAGCGAGACTGGCAAGGCAGCGTGTTGGCGCATCGGTTTGCAGGCGGTGAGCCCTTTCGCGATCGCTGGCCTGTGGCGCGCGTGGTTGGACAGCGCGGTGTCCCTGATCGCTTCCGGAATCTCCGCCCGTCATGCACGGGGGCGTACTTCTACAACCGTGTGACCGGGCGGTCGCATGCCGACCCGGTCGGCGCCGGGGCGGCATCGGTTCCAGGCGAGCACGGCTTGGTCCGCTGCGCGAACCCGCGCCACATTACGTCCCAAGCGCGGTTGACGAATATGGAATTGATTCCAGTTTCATGTAATAGCCATCCGACCTCCTGTCGGCTACCATCCGTACATAAAGTCTTACAATGCCCTCCCGATTTCCGTTGCAATGTCTCAGATAGTCCCACTCCACAGCAACCCTGCGTTCTACAAACTCCTCGCCAACAGCTACGCCCAGCTGCTCCGTCAACCGCTGGTTCCACAGGGCATGCCGGTGCCCGAGGCTACCAAATGGCTCTATGAGTGCGCCCCGTTCGCGGTGCTCGCGCACAATACCGATCCCGACCCGCTCTTCATCTACGGAAATAAGGCCGCCCAGCGCCGCTTCGAATATGGCTGGGATGAAATCACCCGCTTGCCGTCGCGGCTCTCAGCCGAGCCCCAGAATCGCGAGGCGCGGCAGCAGTTCCTCGCGCGTGTACAACAGATCGGCTACGAAGCTGGCTACAGGGGCGTGCGTATCACCAAGTCAGGCCGGCGCTTCGTGATCGAAGAGGCCACGCTGTGGCAGCTCCTGGACACGGATGGAAAGGTACACGGCCAGGCGGTCGTCATCCCGCGCACGCGCGACATCTGACCGGCAACCCGCCTGATTCTGTGTCGTGCCATCCTGACGAAACTGGCATCGCAATCGAAACGCAATTCAGGGAGATAAGATGTGAGTCGTAGGGAACCCGGTTGTAACAACCGACATGAGTGTACTTTGGATGGCTCATATCGTATTCTCTGACGCTTGCTTCGATAGCAGTAACGAGTCAACAGCAGGTGCTCGATCATCGCCAGCCAGCCTGGCCGCGCGCAACCTTCCAGCGCTTTCGTGGGCCACAAAAAGACCTCACTCCTGAAGGAGTCATAGGCCGGCCGCTCACGACTCGGGCAAGGACTAGAATCGACCAGTATTCCATGAAGCCGATTGAACTCGATGTGGTTCACGCCCCGTTGCTCCACGCGCGCGACCGAACAGCCCTTGCTCCCGAAGATGACGGCGGCAAGCCCCTCGAGAGTCTCCTCGACGCACCGATGGACTCGGGGTCCTTCCTCCGCCTCGCTATTGGCATAGCGTCGGCACTGGGCGAAGTCCACCAGGGTGGGCTCGTGCACAAGGACGTCAAGCCGGCCAACATCCTGGTGAATCCTGAAAGCGGTGAAGTCCGGCTCATGGGTTTCGGTTTCGCCTCGCGGCTTGCGCGAGAGCGTCAACGATCCGAGCCGCCCGAGTCCATCGCCGGTACGCTCGCCTATATGGCGCCTGAGCAGACCGGGCGGATGAATCGTTCGGTCGACTCCCGCAGCGATCTCTACGCGTTCGGCGTGACGCTCTACCAGATGCTCACGGGATGCCTGCCCTTCGCCGCCGCCGATCCAATGGAATGGGTACACTGCCACATCGCAAGAGAGGCAGTCCCACCGCAAGAGCGCGTAGACCACCTGGCGCCAGTCCTCTCAGCGATCGTGATGAAGCTGCTCGCCAAAGCGGCGGAGGAGCGCTATCAGACCGCGGCAGGCGTTGAAGCGGACCTGCGACGCTGCCTTGCGCAATGGGAAACCGAGCAACGCATCGGCGAATTCCCGCTCGGCGAACGCGACACGCCAGACCAGTTGATGATTCCGGAGAAGCTGTACGGGAGATCGCGCGAGGTCGAGACCCTGGTCGCCGCCTTCGAACGCATCATAAAAAACAGCGCGCCTGAGCTGGTGCTGGTCTCGGGATACTCCGGAATCGGCAAGTCCGCCATCGTCAACGAGCTGCACCAGGCGCTGGTACCGTCGCGCGGGCTTTTCGCTGCGGGCAAGTTCGACCAATACAAACGCGATATTCCATATTCGACGCTGGCGCAAGCCTTTCGGAGTCTGTTACGGCCGCTGCTTGGCAAGAGCGATGCGGAGCTGGGACCCTGGCGTGACGCGCTTCGCGAGGCACTGGGATCGAATGCGGGACTTGTCGTGGATCTCGTTCCCGAAGTGGAGCTCATCATCGGCGCGCCGCCGCCAGTCCCGGAGTTGCCTCCGCAAGACGCCCAACGCCGGGTTCAGCTGGTGCTCAGCCGGTTTATCGGCGTATTCGCCCGGCCAGAGCATCCGCTGGCGCTCTTCCTCGATGACATGCAATGGATCGACGCGGCGACGCTCGATCTGCTGGAGGACCTGTTGACCCGGTCCCGTCCGCAGAACCTGATGCTGACCGGCGCCTATCGCGACAACGAAGTCAATGCCGCGCACCCACTGACGTGCAAGCTCGATGCCATCAAGACTGCCGGCGGAGCGTTGGCGGAGATCAAGCTGGCGCCGCTTGCCCAGGAGCATCTTGAACAGTTGATCGCGGACGCGCTTCGCTGCGAGACAGAGCGTGCCACGCCACTCGCGCAACTGGTGCTGGACAAGACCGGCGGCAATCCGTTTTTCGCCATTCAGTTCATCGCTTCGCTCGCCGAAGAGGGAATGCTTTCCTTCGATCACGGCGCGGCGCGCTGGTCCTGGGACCTCGATCGCATCCATACGAAGGGCTATACCGACAATGTGGTGGAGCTGATGGTCGGCAAGCTGAATCGACTGCCCATCGGAACACAGCAAGTACTGCAAACGCTTGCATGCATGGGTAACGACGCGGAACTCGTCCTGTTGGAAACGGTATCCCAGCGGCCGAG
This sequence comes from Cupriavidus sp. FW305-F7, assembly GCF_058782875.1. Classification (NCBI taxonomy): domain Bacteria; kingdom Pseudomonadati; phylum Pseudomonadota; class Betaproteobacteria; order Burkholderiales; family Burkholderiaceae; genus Cupriavidus; species Cupriavidus sp. FW305-F7. Next base: position 52,074 of record NZ_JBYSYC010000033.1, read on the forward strand.
AGGCGAATTCCAGGGACAGCTCTGGGAAGCAATTCGAGCAGGTCTCATTTCCTGCACGGAAGATTCCTGCAGCTTTGTCCACGACCGGGTTCAGGAGGCGGCGTACTCCCTGATCCCGGAAGACGCACGCGCACAGATCCATCTCCGGGCAGGCAGGTTGCTCGCTGCCTGTTTGCCGCCGGGAAAGCTGCCGGAGATGATCTTCGAGGTCGTCAACCAGCTTAACCGAGGCGCCCCCCTCATCACGTCACAGGACGAGCGCGAGAAGCTCGCCGAGCTGAACCTGATCGCCGGCAAGCGCGCAAAGGCATCGTCTGCCTACACGTCTGCGCTGACGTATCTCAGCGCCGGCGCGGCGCTGATAGCGGAGGATTCGTGGGAGCGCCGGCAGGCGCTTGCCTTCGCCCTGCAACTGCATGGGGCCGACTGCGAGCTCTGGACGGGAACACTGCCGTCCGCGGAGGAACGTCTCGCGGCGCTTGCAACGCGCGCTGCCGACACGGTCCAACGTGCGGCCGTCGCGAGCCGGCGCGTGGATCTTTACACGATGCTCGGGGCTAGCGACCGTGCGGTCGCGGTCGGATTGGAATACCTCCGGCATGTTGGCATCGATTGGGCAGCGCATCCCACCGAACTGGAAGCGTGTCGCGAGTACGATCGGATCTGGTCCCTGCTGGGAAGGCGGGCGATCGAGGATCTCATCGACCTGCCGCTGATGAAGGATCCAGAGTCTCTGGCTACGCTTGACGTGCTCACCACCCTTGGAGCACCGACGTTATACACCGACGAGAATTTGTATGCGCTCACCGTTTGCAGAGCGGTCAATCTGAGCCTGGAGCATGGCAACAGCGACGCCGCACCTGCGCACTACGTCTCGGTCGGGCTTATCGCCGGCAGCCGCTTCGGCCATCACGACGCTGGTTATCGACTCGGAAAGATAGCCTGCGATCTGACCGAACGCCGCGGATTGAGGCGCTTGGGAGGAAAGACCTATTCGGTTTTCGCGCTCGTGGTACCTTGGACACGACCGCTCCGGGAGTGTGTCGACCCGGCTCGACGTGCCTTTCAGATGGCGAACGAACAAGGCGACCCGACGTTTGCAGCCTACGCCTGCCGCAATATCAGTGCCAATCTTCTCGCTTCGGGTGTTCCACTCGATCAGGTTGAGCGTGAAGCCGAGCAAGGATTGGAGTTTGCGCGCACGGTGCGCTTTGGATTCGCTGCCGACATGATCTCCGCCCCGCTCGCGCTCGTCCGCACGCTCCGTGGCGAAACCGCGAAATTCGGCTCGCTCGAGGCTGGCCCGTTCACAGAGCGCTCGTTCGAGGCGCGCCTCACCGGTCACCCCGCTCTGGCCTTGCCTGAATGTTTCTACTGGATCCGAAAGCTGCAGGCGGGCTTCTTCGCTGGCGACTACGCATCGGCCATCGATGCCGCGGAAAAGGCGGAAAGATGCTTTTCGACGTCAGCGTCGCTTTCGGTCATGCTGTTGGAGAGGGCGGAATACCATCTCTATGCCGCCCTCTCCCTGGCCGCCAGCTGCGAGCCCATGGGTCCCGATCCGTATGCGAAGCATCGAGACGGGCTGTCGGCACATCACCGACAACTCCGGGCATGGGCGAATAACTGCCCTCAGAACTTCGAGGATCGTGCGGTGTTGGTCGGCGCGGAGATTGCGCGCATCGAGGGGCGCCTGCCCGAGGCAATGGATCTGTACGAGCGAGCCATTCGCTCTGCGCGTTCGAATGGCTTCGTTCAGAACGAGGCACTGGCCTACGAACTGGCTGCCCGCTGCTACGCCGCGCGCGGCCTTGAGGAGATTGCGCATCTCTACCTGGGAAACGCTCGGCGTGCCTATCTGCGGTGGGGAGCCCATGGGAAGGTGCGACAACTCGATCAGCTCTATCCGGGGTTAAGCCAGGACGGGCAGGACGGGCAGGACGGGCAGGACGGGCAGGACGATCGTGCCCCGGGCCCCCCGGGCACGATCGACGCGCCGGTTGAAGATCTGGATCTCGCCACTGTGATCAAGGTGTCGCAGGCAGTGTCGGGCGAGATCGTCCCGGAAAAGCTCATCGAAACGCTGTTGCGTACGGCCATCGAGCACGCCGGCGCGGAACGTGGGCTGCTGATTCTCCCGCGTGACAGCGAGTTTCTGATCCAGGCGGAAGCGAAGACTTGCGGCAGCGCCGTGACGATCAGCCTGCGAGAAACGCCAGCTTCCGCGGACACGCTTCCCGAGTCGGTGGTCCGTTATGCCGCGCGTACCCGGGAGTGCGTGATTCTTGACGATACTTCAGTCCCGAGTCCGCATTCCACCGATCAGTACATCGGTGCGCAGGGCGTCCGGTCGGTACTCTGCCTGCCGTTGATGAAGCAGGGTGCGCTGGTTGCGCTGCTGTACCTGGAAAACAGGCATGCTCCAGGCGTTTTTACGCCCGGCAGGATTGCTGTCCTGAAGGTAATGGCTTCCCAGGCGGCGATTTCGCTCGAAAACAGCAGTCTGTACCGCCAGCTTCAGAAGCGCGAGGCGGAGATCCGCCGCCTGGTCGACGCCAACATTGTCGGGATCCTGATCTGGGACCGGGAAGGTCGGATTCTCGAGGCCAATGACGCATTTCTACGCATTGTCGGGTACAGGCGCGAGGATATCGTGTCGGGTTGGTTGCGGTGGACCGACCTGATACCTCCCGAATCACTCGCCCACGCACTTGAACAACTCTTGCCGCAGTTCGAGCTGACCGGCAGCGCACAGCCCTACGAAAGGGAATATCTCCATCAGGATGGTCACCGCGTTCCCGTGCTCGTCGGGGCGGCCGCTTTCGACGACGAACGCAGGCGTGGCGTGGCCTTTGTCGTCGACATGGCCGAGCGTAAGCAAGCGGAGGAAGAACTGCGGCGCAGCCGCCAGTACCTGGCGGAGGCACAGAAAGTCAGCCACACCGGAAGCTGGGCATGGTGCCCCGCCTCGAAAGCAATTCTGTACTTTTCGGACGAGTGCTATCGCATTTTCGGGTACGACCCGGCGCAGGGGGTCCCTTCAGTCGACTACACCCTGGAACGCATCCATCCCGAGGACCGGCCCGGATTCCTGCAAAAGGTGGACCGATATGTGCGCGACGGTGTGGAGTTCGAAGTCGGGCACCGCCTGCTCCTGCCAGACGGCAAGATGCGCTACGTCCGCACCCTGGCACATCCTGTGCTGGCAGCCCCCGGCGGCCTGGTCGAATACATCGGCACCGTCATAGACATCACGGAGCAGAAGCGCGCAGAGGCGGAGCGCGAGGAATACCTATGGTTCCTCGAGTGCATGGACCGCATCAACCGCGCCATGCAGCGAACGAACAACGTCGAGGGCATGACGCGCGGCGTGCTCGAGGAGGCGCTGGCGCTCTTCGGTTGCGATCGGGCCTGGCTGGTATATCCCTGTGATCCCGATGCGTCGGCGTGTCGCGCGGTGATGGAGCACACGCATCCTGACTATCCGGGCGCCTTCGCTCTCGACCAGGAGCTGCCGGTGGACGCCCGGGGAGCCGATTTGCTGCGTGACATGCTGCACGCCCCAGGAGCGGTGGTAGATCCAGGCATCCCGCCGGAGCTTCGTGACCGATTCAACATCCAGTCGATGATCGCGATCGCGGTTCGCCCCAAGGGCGACCGGCCGTACTTGTTCGGGTTGCACCAGTGCTCGCACTTGCGCTCCTGGACAACCGTGGAGCGACGGCTGTTCGAGGAGATTGCCAGACGCCTGGAGGATGCGTTGACGAGCGGCCTGGCGCACCGCAACCTGCTCGCAAGCGAGGACGCGCTGCGCACAAGCGAAGAACGCTTCCGAACGCTGGTCGAGCACGCGACAGATGCCATTTTCCTGTACGACGAGGAAGGCATCGTGCTCGACGTGAACGGTCGAGCGTGCGAGGCGCTGGGCTATACGCGCGAAGAGCTCATCGGCATGCACGTCAGTCAGTTCGACCGTAACATTACGCCGGAAAAGATCCTCTGCCTCCGGCAGCAGCTGCTGGAGGTCGGGAGTGTGACGTTCAACGGCCGCCGCCGGCGAAAAGACGGAAGTCTCTTTCCCGTCGAGGTGCGTGCACGGGCGTTCAATCGCGGTGGTCGCCTCTTCGCCATCGCGCTCGCCAGCGACATCACCGAGCGCAGGCGCCGCGAGCAGCGGCTGCTCGCGGAATTCAGCGTCACGCAGACGCTGTCGAAAGCGGGCTCGATCGAAGAAGCGGCACCGCGCATTCTGCGCGAAATGTGTGAGGCCCTCGAGTGGGACTGTGGCGCAATCTGGCACGTCGATTCAGAAACGGGCGTACCGGTGCACGTGCAATCATGGCCCTCGTCCACCTTCGCGCGGTCCGGTTCCGGGTTAGTGTCGTGGACAAGTGGCTTCGGCATGGGGCTCCCCAAGCGGGTATGGTCGAGCGGCGCGCCCGTATGCATCCCCGACATGACTCTCAGCAGGGAGCTCCCGCGGACGGAATCTGCCGCGAAGGAAGGGCTCCACGCGGCCTTCGCGTTTCCGATCACGCTCAAGAGCAGCGTAGTTGGCGTGATCGAATTCTTCAGCCGCGAGGTCTGCCCCGCCTGTCCCGAGCTCTTGCAGATGATGACCGCCGTGGGGTACCAGGTCGGGCAATTCATCGAACGCACGCGAGCGGAAGATGCTTTGCGACAGGCCCGGGAAAAGCTCGCGCAGGCGTCGCGGACGGCGACCGTGGCCGAGCTGTCTGCGTCCATCGCCCACGAAATCAATCAGCCGCTGCAAGCCGTTGTGGCCAACGGGCAAGCGTGCCGACGCTGGCTCGCTGCAACGCCGCCCGACATCGACAAAGCCCGACTCAGCGTCGAGGCCGTCGTCCGTGACGGCATTGCGACCGCGGACGTGATAAGCCGCATTCGCGCGCTGTTCAAGCGCACGGCTCCTGCGAAGGCCGATCTTGACATCAATAGGCTGATACTTGAGGTCTGCACTCTGATGGCTGACGACACTCACGGGAACGTGATCTCGCTCGAGACTCAGCTAGCCGACGATGTGCCGGTTATCAGAGCAGATGCGGTGCAGATTCAGCAGGTGATCGTCAACCTTGTGCGCAACGCGATCGAGGCAGTGTCCGCAACGGTGGAACGACCGAAGTCGCTATGGATCCGCTCTCGGCGCGACGGGGACAACGTGGTGGTCGACGTTCAGGATGAAGGCATAGGGTTGGAGAATCTGGAGACGATATTTGAGCCATTTGTCACCACCAAGGAAACGGGCATGGGCATGGGGCTGGCAGTCTGCCGGTCGATCGTCGAAGCACACGCCGGCCGTATTTGGGTCGTGCGCAATGAGGTCCGGGGGGTGACTTTCAGCTTCAGCCTTCCGACCGATCCTTCGGATGCAACATGAAACCATGTGGACCGGCCTTCGACCCGTGCCACCTCAACGCATATCGCCTTCCGCCCGGAAGCCGCCGCCCAGTGTTCTTGTCAGCACGATGGATTGCTGGAGGCTTTGGGATGTCAGTTGAAGCATCGCCAACTGCTCCTGTAACTCCATCTCGCTTGCCTGCTCCACTTGCAGCCTGTTGGCCAGCCCCCGTGCGTATTGCGCTGATGCGCTGTCCAGCGTGAACTGCACCGCCTGAAGTTTCCTCTGCTGCATGGCGGTGCGCTCACCCAGGTCCTTGAGTGCGCTGCCCGTTTGCGCCACATCGCGAACCGCATTCAATACGGCCTGGTTGTATTGCAGAATGACGGCATTACTTGCCGCTTTCTCTCCCCTAAGATTGGCGTTGAGCCGACCGCTATCGAACACCGGGAGATAAAGGCCGGGTGCAATGTTGATTTGCTGGCTTGCATGCAGAAAGAGTTGGGAAAGGTCGAGGGCATTGAATCCGAAAAAGGCTTTGATGTCAAAGCTCGGATAAAACGCCGCTTTCGCCGCCTCTACCTGTTTCACGGATGAGACGACATACCAATGCAGCGCCTGCAGATCGGGGCGGCGTGCAAGGAGCTGAAAGCCGAGACTTGACGGTATCCCCGTTGCCACGACCGGGAGCGTCTTGGGCGAAATGTCCACCGGTTCGCGAGAATCCGCGCCAATCAAGGCACGCATTGCCTCCTGTCCGTTGGTCACCTCATCAGAGGCCTGCGAAATCTTCTGTTCGACAGAGAGTAGCTTAGCCTCCGCCTGTTTGGCGGCAGTCTCGGGTTCAAGCCCGCGCGCAATCTTCGAACGATGACCATCGACCTCGATGGCGATGGCGTCGCGCTCCCGTTTCAGCAGGTCGATGGCGGACAACGCGGTCTGCACGGAATAGTAGAGTCTCGCGACACCCGTCGACAGTACGAGCGCAACCTGTGCTGCCTCTGCTTTCTGCGCATTCTCAACGCCAATGGCCGCAGCAATCTCTGCTCGATGCCGCCCCCAGATGTCCAGGTCCCACGCGCCACCTAAGCCGACGAGCCCCGTCGTATACCACGGGCCGTTCGCTCCGATTGCCGGCTCAAATCCTGAATATGCACTCAGGAAACCGTGGGATGACACGCGTTCACGGTCGACAGACCCGATGGCGCTGACCTGCGGTCCGGATGCCGCTGCCGCCAGTTCCGCGCGCGCTTGAGCCTGTGCCACACGCTGATGTGCCAACGCCATCGTCGGGGAGACCGATAGTGCGCGGTCGATAAAGGCAGTCAGTTGCTGGTCATCATATTGCAACCACCATTTCTCGGACGGCCAATCGCCTGCGGTCAAGTCCAGTTGCCGCGGGATCTCGACCTGCGCTGCATCCACCTGCGGAACGGGAGCGCCGTCGTGATGAATCAACGCGCAACCCGCCAATACCGTAACGCTTGCCATGGCAAGACAACGCAAATGACGAGAGAGACTGCCCCGCGGGGCCGGCGACATGGAATCCATCATTGTGCTCGCACGCTGGCTGAAAGACCCGGCGAGCGAGAGCCAGCCTCCCCAACCCACTCCGGCAAGCCCGACACTGCTTGCAGTATGCGATTGACCTCGGCACTCAGCTCCGCGGCGCTGCCATCGGCGCCCTCAGGCAGTTCTCTCCCGACCATGTATGCCTCGGGGGCCGCCAGCCTGAGGGGCCTTGCGCCGGGCGTCGATTCTTTCAGCCCCGTGGCATACTCCATAATTGCCGAGCCGGCGTTCGATGCGAAGTCGCGTGCGGCATCGCTGAGAAGCGCAGGCATCCTGCCGCTGGCGACATCAAAGGCGCTTCGCAGGGCGTCCGCGGCAAGCAGCAACTCTCGCGCGGCAACAAGCACGGAATTTGCACGCAACGTGACGCGCTCTTCTTCACCTTCGCGCCAGGTTGGCTCAAGCGCGACCCGCAATAACATACCCTCGCAGTCATTGAGCGCAGCCCATGCCGCCATTCGCTGCTTTCCAATATCCGGGCTGTCTTCGGCGACTGTCGGATGCCCGAGACTCTGCAGCAGCCTGGCCGTTGAAACGAGACTGGCCGAGAGCCGGCGCCTGAGCAACGCTGCCTCACCTTCCGGCCATAGGCTCATCTGCACAAAGGTGGCAACTACTATGCCCAGGAAGATGCCAACGATGCGGTCCCGAATCTCTGTCAGCTCAAACGTGGGGGCGAATTGCTCCAGGAACGCCAGCGAGAATGTGAACCATACTTGCACACCCGCATAGCTGATGCGCTCCGAGCCAGATGCCACCCATGCTCCGATAAACAAGGCCGGCAGAACGTTCACAATCAGCGCTGCGACGCCGTCAATTCTTGGGAGAATGAATACTATCTCGAACAGCGCCAGCAGACTGCCAATAGCGGCTCCCCAAAAACGCAGCAATGACCGTCGGCTTGATGCACCGAGACTGGGCTGGGCCACAATCAGGCACGTCAGCATCACGGTATGCGCACCTTGCCAGTCGGTGGAATTGTAGAAGAGATAGCACACCAGCACAGCCAACAAGGTCTTGAGTGAAAACTCTGCGTATATCGGGCTATTAAAGGCGTCCGGTGCGAGCAAAGGCTGTCTCGGCGCCTTGTGCATGGCGTCGCCCTGTGCCACCGTGAAGGCGTCGAGTTCCAGAAAAGCGCGATTCATCGCCACCAAGGCCCAGGGAGATCCGGCGGCAGATGTCGAGCCAACGGCGGGGTCCCTTCGCTCTTCTGCAATGGGAAAGGGTTCGTCCCTACCGATCGCACCGGCCAGTGCTCCGCACGCCTTGTGCAGGGACCTGACCCTATCCTCGAGCATCCCTGGGACGAATGAAGTCTGCTGCAAGTTCGACGCGGCGACGTAGAGGTTCGAAACCGTTGTGACCGTCGCAAGATCGCGCGCCTCGGCAATGTCATCGCGCCTGCCGCGCATTGCTGTAAATCTCAGCAGCTTCTGGAGAGCAGTCGTTGTGCCCTCAACGTCCCGCGCGGTAATGGGTCCGGGCGCAGATGCGCTGCCAAGCGATGCGCCCAATCTCGCCTGCACTACCATGAGCTTCGAAACCAACATCTGGCGCAATTGCTGCCGAGGTTCAGCCGGCAAGAGTAATGTGTTGATGATGAGCGTGAGGGCTATCGGGTAGCACACCGAAACCCATACCCAAAGGATTGCCCGGATCAGCGCTTCCGCATTCGGCGTTACGTCGACAAACGACTGGACGTAGATGATTACGATGGCGCCAATGAAGAAAACAATGCCAAGCTGGAAGACCCGCATTCCATAGACACAGCAGAAGAATATCAGGCTGGCAAATACGATTCGTAGCAGCGGATAATCGAAGGTGAACTTGAGCAGAAGAATCGAGCTGCCCAATGCAAGCGTGGCCCCGGCAAGAAAAAGGATTCCCGTTATCCTGGTGAGGACGACATTCGACTGAGTTGCAAAGTACGTCACGAGAATCGACAGCGCGAGAAACGGCACCTGCAGCGTCATGGAAATGACGATCACAATTGCGGCGCTGGCCACGCAGCGTAGCGTGACGTTCATCCGACCGGGGAACGGGGTAAGCTCGTCACGCAGAAATTGCAGGAAGCGATTCATGTCTCAGCACGCCTGTGTATTCTCACTCCGCAATGTGCCGGTCACTCCGCTCGGTTGGGTGGAATGTCGCCACAGCGGAAGTTCCAACTCGAAAGAGCTCCGGATTCGGGTCTTTGATCCTGATCTTCACCGGAAACCGTTGTGACACATGCACCCAGTTCAGGCTGCGTTGGACTTTCGGCAGCCCTTGCGCCAGGCTCCCGCCATCGTCGGGGGCCACGCCATATCCGACAGAGTCGACTTCCCCCTCGAAATGCACCGCAGTCTTGCTCATGAGGTACACCGTGGCCCGAGTGCCGGGCCTGATATTCGCCAACTCTGTCTCGCGCAGATTCGCTATGACATACCATCGTGTCGTGTCGATGAGCGTGAACACAGGCGAAGACGCCGACGCAAACTGACCGCGTGTGGTTCGAAGCGAGACCACGACACCGTCGAACGGTGCCCTCACCGTGGCGAATTCAAGATTCAGCTCGGCGGATGCAATCTCCGCCTGTACGACCGAGCGCTGCGCCTGCAATGCGTCCACGCCGCTGACCGCAGCCGTCGCCTCGCGCGCCTTTAGCTCCGCGGCCTCGAGTTCCGCTGCGGTGCTTCGCGCCAAGGTTCGCGCCTTGTCCAGTTCATCGGCCGAAACATATCCCTTCTCGACAAGCGGCTCCATCCGACGCAGTGTGTCTGCCGCTTGCTTCGCTGCAGACCGGGCCCGATCGACGCTGGCCCGAGCCGCAGACGCATTCAATGCCTGTGCGTTGACCGAACGCTGCGACAGCATGATCTGCTGGTCCAACTGGACCAGGGAAGCGCGGGCCTTGTCCAACATATCCTGGAAGGGACGGCGGTCCAGTTCGAACAGGAGATCGCCTTTCTTCACACGCTGGTTGTCTCGAACTGCGAGGTTCACGATCCGACCCGACACCTCCGGAACCACATTGATCGTGTCGGCATATACGAATGCATCATCGGTCCGAGGCTCCGTATCCACGCGCCAGACAACAATGACGCCTAATCCGATAGCCGTCAGCAGAAGAAGGATGGTCAACAACTTCTTCCTTCGGCTGTGCGCGTTGTCTTCCATGTGCTTCTGCTCTCGATAGACCTCAGAAAAACAACAGCCAACCCGCGAACGCCAGCAGCGCCAACAGGGCTGGGTAAGCAACGGCTGGTGGGTTGAGCCAGTCGTTGAGCCCGGCGCGCAGCAACAGCAACCGAATCAGAACAGTGGCCACAACGGCACCGACGATGCAGAAGAGCCAGTCGGGGTAATACGCCCCAAGCACGCTGGTCGACGGGGACCGGCCGCAGCCATGCAGCAGGCCAAGGGTCCAGACCACACTTGCGAACTTTGGCCGGTGAGCCATGCAGCCGCATCGACGCCCTTCTTTCTCGCTAAACTCCATGACCACGTCACCATTATTTCCAGATTGAGCGACAAGCGTCCCCCAACGGCTGAGCAGAGATCAACGCGGCGGAGACGATGGATTGCGATATGGAGGCGAGAATCCGACGACTATCACCTGACCGGACGTTCGCACCATACTAGCCTTCATCGTAAGGGACGCTAGCGGTGGTGGGTATTACATATTCATGTTGCCGGGCGCCGTACTCAGCCTGTCAACCGGCATTCCCGCGGGCGCAACTTCTCGCATTACTGGGTCACGCTCAGCCGATGCCGCCCTATATCTCCCGTTAGAAACGGTAGCGCAAGTAAGCGGTGTAGAAATTGCTGCCGGGGTTGGGCTCCTTGATCCCTGCGTTCGAGATATGCTGGAAGCGGAAGCCGGCTTCAGCTGCTTGCCTGGCACCGAACGCGACGCCCATGCCGATCATGTCCGAAAACTGGAATGCCGAGCTGAAGTTGTGCTGATCCGACGTGCTCGTATGGCTCAATAGCCTGGGTCCGACAGAGGCCTCCAGGAACGGCACGACCGACCCGCCACGTCTCTCGAGACGAAAGATTGGCGAGAACCCGAATTCGGTCAGACTTTGACGGTTGGTGCCGCTTCTCGAATCCCATTGCGCAAGCTCCACCTCCCATTGCAGCCTGGCCTGCCAACCCACCGGGTTGCCCCAGGCAAAGCCTGAGTCCCAGTTGATGCCGACTTCGTACTTGTCGATACCATGCGACGGATCTCGACCAAATGCCAGGTGGACCGCCGGATCGGCGCAGGCCGGTGCACAGATCGCGGCGGAAAGCGAAATGGCTGCAACCCATGCACGAAGACGGGCGCACGCCAGGTACGTGTTTTGACGGCGCGAAATCATGAGCGATATTCAATTCTTGGCCTCACGCTGCCCCTCCTTTGCCGCGCGGTGCTGGCGCTGACGAATGCGAGCGCTCCAATGGGTAGCAGGACACACCAGAAAGAAATATGCGTGTAGGCGGCAGCGCCTAAGCCTGCGCCGATTACGAATCCGGCGATAGCGGGAGCCGTCTTCCCGATCCTCTTCTTCAGCACAGACCGTTGATCCTGCGAAGCGCCTCGCAGATCGACCAGATCGATGACTAGTTGAGTGGTGTTTCCTGTCATGACGGTCGTGGTACCAAAATCGGCGAGCGCGGTCCTGGCGAGAGCATTCTGAATCCCCATTGCAGCGACAGCGCTCAGACCCGCCAGAACGGCGACAGGCGCATCGGCATTCCTGATTGGGACTGACAGATAGGCGAAACCCATGAATGTCGCCAGGAGCAAGCACTCGGCAAACAGCAATACGGGAACGGGCTGCCTATTTTTACGTACCAATCTGGATTCCGAAACTCTCGTGCCCGCGGCGGCCAGCACGAAAGTCGGGAGGGCCAAGATCTTCGCGAGAAGGACGTGCGCCGTCGGCGACGATAGTTCGATGCCAATCATGACGAAATTCCCGGTTACGTGTGCGGTAAGCAGGCCGAACAATGCCGTGAAACCCACCACATCGACATAGCCTGCCACGAACGAAAGAAGCAGCCTTGAGGAAGCAGAAGCGACTACCGCGTGGGGTGCGCCAAGGTCACCGGACGACATGATTCAATCTCGCGCGGAAGGATCTTTGTTTTTTCTTGTAAGGATCACTGCTTCTTGCTTATCCGATAACTTGGATGGAAGCCCGGATTTCTTCGGCGCGCATTCCTGCCGAAACCAAGCTGCAGTAACCGGTGCGCCGGCACGCATGCGCTGGATAGGGGCGACCATCTGCTCCCCAACCAACATCCCAAGCAGACCCACCAGTGCAATAGCCGGCGGCGCCGGCGAACGCACGTGTATTACCGCATAAACGATGCCGACGAGAATCCCGGCGGCCAGGGATGCGATATAAGGCTTCATGGCTTCATCTCCATCATGACTTTGAATTACGGGGTGCCGCGCATGTCTTCCCAAGCCACCAGCAGAAAGCCGCCGACCAGGCCCAGATGCTCGAAGAACGCGTTGGCCATCATGAACTGCACCTGCGGCGGCGCGCACCAGAAGCGGTTGGCCAGGAATGTGGCCGCCAGCGTGAAGGCAGCCAGTGCCAGCGCGCCGAGCCAGCGCCAGCGGCCGAGCAGGATCATTGCCGAGGCACCAAGCTCCAGTGCGATCGTCGCCGCAGCCAGCGGAGTCGCCGGTGACAGGCCGAAGTGCTGCATCTCCGCCATGGCGCCAGCAAAGTCGAACAGCTTGACCAGCCCGCCCTGCAGATAAGCCGCGCATAGCAACAAGAGCGCGATCCAGCGAAGCCAGCGCGGCAACCGGTGCGTGTCTTCGCCAGTGTTGGCCAGCAAGGATGTCGATGGGTTCATGAGCGTTTCTCCATATGCGTCCTGCCTCAGAACGCCCAGCACGAGCAGCCGAGCGCGCCCCAGAACGAACTCTCGTCCGAGGTCGGCGCGCTGGAGGTCCAGGCTTTGGCATGCGCATGGCCGTGTACGCCGCACGCGCTGGTGCAGCCGCAAGCGGTGTTCAGCGCCAGCTGCTTGCGCGCCTGCGGCCGTGGCTGGTAGCCGCCGACGTGCCGCACCGGCGACCAGTCCGGCATCGCCGGCGGGATCTCGGGCGAGAGCTTGCCGAAGTCGCCATCGCCATAGACCACCTTGCCGCCGAGAAGGGTCATCACCGAGGTGATGTCCTGAATGTCGTCGCCCGGCACACTGAAATAGTCCGCGGACAGCACCGCCAGGTCGGCCAGCTGGCCCGCCTTGATCTGGCCCTTCTTGCCGGTTTCTGACGAGAACCAGGTATTGGCCTCGGTCCACAGCCGCAGCGCGGTCTCGCGATCGAGCAGGTTGGCCTGCGGGTACATCGACATGCCGCCCACGGTCTTGCCAGTGGTCAGCCAGTACAGCGATACCCACGGGTTGTACGAAGCCACGCGGGTGGCATCGGTGCCGGCGCCGACCTTGACGCCCTTCTCCAGCATCTTCTTTACCGGCGGGGTGGCTTCGGCGGCGCGCGCGCCATAGCGTTCGACGAAATACTCGCCCTGGTAGGCCATCCGGTGCTGCACCGCGATGCCACCGCCGAGCGCGGCGATGCGGTCGATACTGCGGTCGGAGATGGTCTCGGCGTGGTCGAAGAACCAGTTCAGCCCGTCGAACGGAATGTCCTTGGCGATCTTCTCGTAGACGTCGAGCGCGCGCGTGATGCTCTCGTCATAAGTTGCATGCAGGCGCCACGGCCAGCGCTTTTCGGCGAGCAGGCGGATCACGGGTTCTAGGTCGGCCTCCATCGATGGCGGCATGTCGGGGCGCCCGACGCGGAAGTCCTCGAAGTCCGCCGCGGTGTAGACCAGCATCTCGCCGGCACCGTTGTGACGGTAGAGGTCATCGCCCTGGCCGGGCTTTACCTTCGCGGTCCAGGTCTTAAAGTCGCTGAGCTCTTCCTTGGGCTTCTGCGTGAACAGGTTGTAGGCCAGGCGCACCGTGAGCTGACCTTCCTTGTGCAGTTCCTCGATGATGCTGTAGTCCTCGGGATAGTTCTGGTAGCCGCCGCCGGCGTCGATCACGCCGGTCACCCCCAGGCGGTTCACCTCGCGCATGAAATGGCGTGTCGAGTTCTTCTGGTACTCGGGCGGCAGCGTCGGACCCTTGGCCAGCGTGGCGTAGAGGATGGTCGCGTTGGGCTTGGCCAGTAGCAGGCCGGTGGGATTGCCGCGTGCATCGCGCACGATCTCGCCGCCCGGAGGGTTCGGCGTGTCCTTGGTGTAGCCAACGGCGCGCAGTGCGGCGCCATTCAGGATGGCGCGGTCGTACAGGTGCAGGATGAAGACCGGGGTGTCGGGCGCCACGACATTCAGTTCGTCGATGGTGGGCAGCCGCTTCTCGGCGAACTGGTGCTCGGTGAAGCCGCCCACCACCCGCACCCATTGCGGCGCTGGCGTGCGCGCGACCTGTTCCTTCAGCATGCGCATCGCATCGGCCAGCGAGCGCACCCCGTCCCAGCGCAGCTCCATGTTGTAGTTCAGGCCGCCGCGGATGATGTGCATGTGGCTGTCGATCAGCCCGGGAATGGCTCGCCGACCATTCAGGTCGACGACCTTCGTCTGCGCACCCGCCAGCTTCATGACGTCCTGGCGCGTGCCCACGCCGACGAAGCGGCCGTTCTGGATCGCGACCGCGTCGGCTTGCGGGTTGACGCGGTCGAGCGTGGTGAACTTGCCGTTGACGAGAACGAGATCGGGAGTCGGGATCGGTGACATGGCGAAAAGCTCCGAGGAGCTGCCGTGGCCGGCACGGCAGTCAGGTCGATGTGTTACCCGCGGGCAATGCCTAAAGCGTGTCCGACGGTGGATTCCGAATGCAGGGGCGCCTTCGGAATTCGTATTGGTCAGCGTGCCGGTACAGCGGCCAGCATCTCGTGGGGTACTGCCGTACGTTGCGCGGCCTTGTGGACCATCGTGTACGCGTAGTCGACACCCATACCATAGCCACCGGAATGTTCCTTGACGACTTTCATGACCTCGTCGTAGGTGTCCCGGTGGGCCCAGTCACGCTGCCATTCGAGCAGTACCTGCTGCCAGGTCATCGGAACGACCCCAACCTGGACCATCCGTTGCATGGCGTAGTCGTGAGCCTCCTTGCTGGTTCCGCCGGAAGCGTCGGAGACCATGTAGATCTCGTAGTTCCCCCCAGCGATTGCAGAGAGTGCAAAGCTAGTGTTGCAAACTTCAGTCCAGAGGCCAGCGACGACCACCTTCTTGCGCTTGTTTGCCGCCAGGGCGTCGCGCACCTTCTGATCATCCCACGAGTTCATCGACGTCCGTTCCAGCAGCTTGTGGTCCGGGAACACGTCGAGCAGCTCCGGATAGCTGTATCCGGAGAATGATTCGGTTTCCACCGTCGTGATGGTCGTCGGAATGTTGAAGATCTTTGCGGCTTTGGCCAGGCCAACGGTGTTGTTCTTCAACGTCTGCCGGTCGATGGATTGCACGCCGAATGCCATCTGTGGCTGATGATCGATAAAGATCAGCTGGCAGTTGCCCGGAGTGAGCAGTTCTAACTTCTCGTTCATGACGGAACTCCTGTAGTCGGTGTATGGACGATGCCATTGGTAGGCGAGCTTGACTCTGTCCAACACCGATTTCAGGCTTGTGACCAATCAGCGAGATTCGATGACAATTGAAATATGACCTGTGTACCGTGACCTGCTGAACAGCGGGGCGAGGACCCGCGGACAATGAGCGCAAGGACCAGCGGACGCTCCCACCGACATTCCGTCCGCCGATGGGGTCACTGACATTGCTCAATGAGCGCGATAAGCGCATCTCCACCGACTGGCTTGCGAACGAAGCCTGCTGCACCGTGGTCCAGAAAGAACGACTCAGCGTGATCGCCGGGCTTCCCGGTGATGATGATTACAGGTAGCGCAACTGCCCGACTTCGGACACGATGGAGCACCTCCAGACCATCGATCGGCCTCATGCCGAGATCCGTAATGACACATAGGAACTCGGAAATGTCCGCAGCCAGAAACAGCTCGGCTGAAATGAAGAGCTGAGTTTCATAGCCGCAGGATGCAAGAAGGTTCGCAAGCGAATTCAGTACCCTGCGGTCATCGTCGACAACTGCGATGGCTTTCGCATTTCGGGACAGCATCTAGGCAAAGCCTCCCTTCGGCCGCACGGTATAGGAGAAATATAGCCGCTTCCGGACACTTAGCGGCCACTTCGACCACATTGCATGATCAGCGCAGAGCGAGCGCTCGCCTCGACGGATATGACCGAGTCTGCGGCAGCTACGATCTCTGGGCGGCACAGTGATGGTTCCTCACTCGAAGCGAAAGGCGGGCAGCGATGCCCCACTGCTGAAGGGTAGACGTACATGAATATGTAGTAGCGCAGGGACGATCCACGATGCAAGATGGAGCCGTACCATCAGTCACGGCGCCATATCGCTGAACTGTCTACGCGACCGCCCCACCCTGACGCTCTGGCAAACTGCCCTTTACGAGTAGCTGGTCTCCGCAGCGATGGAATTCCGCAACGAGGGATTCTATAAGGCAAGCCTCCCGATTCCAATAACATGAATGTTGTAGAGCATTCATATTTACCTCGCGCCCCTGGGCAACTGAACGACGTCATATCGACGAACAAGCGCCGGCCCGCCCTACACTGCATCCCGCGAATCGGATTCCAACTTTATGTAATTGCGAAGCGCAGGGAATCTAACGGAGACTCCTTCAAATCCAACGGTGGCGACGCCGCCCCAAGCATGGCGGCAACATCCCGGGTCGAGTCAGGCATCGATAATTTGTATTGCGACCGCTAATATCTTGCGACAGACATGAGATCAGCAACCTCCCCTACCGATACCGTGCATATCCTCGTCGCCGTCGATGATCCTGAGATGCGCCAGCTGATCGTCGACTATCTTGGCACCAACGACATATGCGTCACGTCGCTGCCGGATGCCCGCGGAGTGGAGGATGCACTGGCTCGCGAGACCATCGACCTGTTGATCGTTGCCGTAAAGCCTCCCGGCGATGATGGATTGCGACTAATCCAACGACTACGGGATAACTCCGACTTGCCGATAATCCTGCTAGCCGGTCGGTCTGACGTGGCGGATCGTGTCATGGGGCTGGAGCTGGGGGCTGATGACTATCTCGTCAATCCTTTCTCTAACCGCGAGCTACTGGCCAGGATACGTGCCCTGCTGCGCCGATGCCGTTCACGGTACTCGGTAGCGGACCGGTTGACGCGTATTCGCGCCTATCGTTTCCAGGGATGGGAGCTGAACGTTCGATTGCGTCGTCTGATCCGACCGGATGGCGCTGTCGTCGCTCTAACCAATGCCGAGTTCAACTTGCTGGCCGCATTTCTGAACGCACCGCAGTGCGTGCTGAGTCGCGACCAACTACTTGAACGTTCTCGGCTGCACAACGACGAAGTCTATGAGCGCGCGATCGATGCACAAGTTGCGCGCCTGCGCAAAAAGCTGGGCATGGGCCCGGTCGCGGGAGACATCATTCGCACGGAGCGTGGCTTTGGCTACGTCTTCGCCGCCGCGGCGGTACTTGTGAGCTGATTGGCTTGCCAAAATACACCAGGTGACGCCTCGGAATCCTCTGGCGGCGCTAGCCGCCCCCCGCAGGCTGGTGTGTCTCTAGCCCCAGCCGGCTTGCTTGCCTGACGAGTGCGGCAAATGAGCCCGCTTGCATCTTCTTCATAATGTGACCGCGATGCACCTGCACGGTGTACTCAGTGATCCCAAGCACGTCAGCTGCCTGCTTGTTCAGCATACCCCCGACAAGCAAGGGGAGAAGCTCTTGCTCTCTTGGTGTCAGGGTTTCGTAGAGCGCACGAAGCGCAGCAGCCTCGCCGGCCTCCCTGCGCTGTGCTCGCGTCTTGGCAATTGCGGTGTCAACGGCTCGGAGCAGGGCATCCTCACTGACGGGCTTCGTCAGAAAATCGACGGCCCCGCCTTTCATCGCCAATACAGTGGAAGGCACATCATTCCTGCCCGTGATGAAGACGATGGAAGCATGAGAATTATTGATAACCTGCTCCTGGACTTCCAGGCCACTCATGCCGGGCATGCGCATATCGAGAATCAGGCACGCCACTGTGTCCCACTGAGTTTCTTCCAGAAACTCATGCCCTGAGTTGAACGAACGCACACTTTTGCCATGAGCGCGCAGCAGGCTTGTAAGCGCTTCCCTGACGCGTGAATCGTCGTCTACTATGCACACAAATTCGTTGACCGACTCCACGAAACGCTCTCCATCTTGCGTCAGCGTGCGCCGCCCCTCACTGTGGCAGGAGGGGATGAGGCGCGCCATCACTGTGAATAGAAATGTCGCCTGAATTATAGCAAAGCGAGTATCCGACCAACGTCCGGTAGCCGGCAAGTTGCACTACATGAATATGTAATTTCGCGAAATCACAAGACGACGTAGCGACCGGGTAACGAGCCCCTTCGATCACCTCATAACGCTCAGCCGGCGGGACGGCCCCAGTTTGAAAGAGGTCGCCGACACTCCAGCTTCATGTAATAGCGATCCTGTTTCGTCGAATTTACTATCGGAACACCTTGAGTTTGCGACAGCGGCAAACACAGGGTCCTCGGTGCGCCGCAGTCGTTCCCGTGCTCGGCCACCGCCTTCGGGTATGTCGGCGTCATCCCAGCCTCGACCTCCCGCCCTTTGGTGCGCCCGGCCCGCTCTCGGCCGGCCACCATTCTTTTTGTGGATTGCCGACTTGACAGGACAAATCCACGACGGAAATGCTCAGGTGGTCTGAGCGCCTAAAGCGTTTGCTTCCTTTCAAAAGAGGCACAAGCATGACCAGCATTTCGGGTACAGGCCAGCCCCAGGGAGAAGAGCTCAATGATGACAAAGATTGGCGTGTGGCGTGGGATCTTCCCACTGGCGGCTTCGACGGCGTGCATGATTGGTGTGGTCCATGCCCAGTCGTCGGTTGTTCTCTATGGGAGACTGAATACCGCACTCGAGTATTCCAACGCCACGACCGCAACGGATGGCACGCATCCCGGTGGCACTGCCCGCCTTACCAACAACCGGTCCGTCGTTGGCATTCACGGAGAAGAGTCGCTCGCCTACGGGCTCAAGGCAATCTGGCAAATTGAGAGTGCGGTATCGATCGACACTGGTTCCGGGCAGATTGCCGCCCGCGATACGCGAATCGGCCTGGACAGCCCCTATGGCAGCGTGTTCATGGGCAATTGGGACACCCCATATACCAGGGCGACCAAAGGCTATGATCCATACTATCCGACCACCGCCGGCTATATGGCGCTTATGGGCAATGGGTCGGCCGCTAGCTCAGACAACGTGCAGGACCCCAATTCCTTCGACCGGCGTCAACAGAACTCGCTCCACTACCAGTCGTCACAGTGGCACGGACTGAGTGGCGCCGTCGCCTGGGGTCTGCCTGAGGAAAAGCTTAGTGTGCCTCGCAATCCCGTGCTGTACTCTTTTTCCGGTGCCTATGATAATGGCCCGCTCAATGTCACGCTGGCCTATGAAGTCCACCAGCACTATCACACCGCTGGCCGTAATGACGACGGCATGAAGGTGGGGGTCTCGTACCAGTTCCCGACTACAACGCTTGCACTGGTGTATGAGCGACTGCACTACCGCACGGCCACAGGGGACCTGACACGCAACAGCTACTACACCTCGCTGGTACAGAAGCTGGGCCCGGGCAGCGTAAAGCTTGGCTTCACCTTCGCCAGCAACGGAGCGGGAAGCGCAACCGAGACGATTGGCTCCTTCCGAAGCGGTGCGGAGACCGGCGCAACGCAGATCACCCTCGGCTATGACTATCCCTTGTCCAAGCGTACATCGATCTATACCTACTACAGTCGAATCAATAACAAACGAAACGCCACCTACGACTTCGCCATCAATAACCTCGGTGTCAAGGCCGGCGCCGATCCTCAGACCTTTGCATTGGCCATCCGCCACAACTTCTAGCATCGAGAATGACTGGCCCCGGTACGTGGCCTGCCTGTGCGCGGAAGGCACTCCCGGACGGCTATTGCATTGAACTGGAGGCCTTAACGTTGGCAAGGTGAAGGACACGATCCCAGATACATGTAATGGCCGTTCTTCCCGTCTTAACTATCATTCCAGGTAGGACGCTAAAGCGAAGCGCGGATCGATTAACGTTCAACGCGCTGGCCTATCCACATGCCGTTTCTGGCACGTAGCCCCGTTCATGCACGGTGAAACCGGATTACGCTCGTTGGGCGCTCAGTCGATTTCCCAGTTGGTAGTGGGCCCGTTTTTGGAAGGCACGTCACCACGCTTTGACGCTGATTCTTTTCGATTGTTCGAAGGAGCACCACCATACAAGATGCCTCCAAAGTCGATCGCGCCTGGTTCCACACCATGGCCCTGCTCAACCCTGAGGGTGACGGGATCACCCATCCACCTCAACCTCACCCTGCTTGCCCAGAGTATCAGCACGACTCGTTCCAGCCGTGTGCAATCAAGGTATTGGAGCGACGCAGTCTGACTACCGCCACCGTCGCATGGAGCGACTCGACCACTGGCCACTATGGCGAACAACCCTGGCAACGCGTTATCACACGGAGAAGTGGAATCTGTGCGGCGAGCGGGTTGGTCATCGCCGAAGGGGATGCCGTGTATCGTCCCCGCCTTGCGCTGCCTGCTCCTCGAAACGCCGCGGCGATGATTCTGGCCTCGGTAATGAAAGCAATCCCATCAGCGGACTATCTTTAACCTAATGTGGTCCAGCATCGCTGGTGTAGGTGGCATCAGGTGCTCGCGCCAAGGGCAGCAATGCCTATGTCGAGCACAGGCCCGTCCCGCAGCCGTCGCCAGCGACTCATTTGGGAGCCACGGCCCATTTCCTTCGGCAGCCATCGGCGCTCTCGCTATCCTGGACACAGGCTCCTGTACGCCTTTGGCGATCGATCTCCGCTTCGTTCAATGTCGGCTCCAGGCCGTGATAAAACGCGATAGCGGCCGTTCTCGTTCACCGTTCTACTCCCGGAATCCCAAGATCCCAGATTCATGTAATGGGCGCAATCCACTCCTGCTTCTATCATCAAACCAACAATTGATGCTGAAGGCTAGCACGAGCTGCGTGATAAGGAGCTTTTCGATGGGGGCCGTTTGTGGTTGCACACGGTAGTCCTTTTGCGGGGCCTCTTCAGCTCAATAAGCAGCACTCTTCTTAACTTTCCCTCGAAGACCACGAACACCAGCGCTCCGCGATTGGTGATCGCCGGGACAGGTCTGCACCGTCCCATGACAGAGGGTGATGCGCTCACGCAGGTTGTGTCTGCTCTATCTCTTTGAGCAAGCGGCGGATCTGCAGCAATAACTCACCTTGAATGGAGATGCGAAATGGCAACGATAGCTGCCGACTACATGGTTGGTGCACTTGTAAACGCGAGAGTAAAGCGTGTGTATGGCGTGGTGGGGGATTCACTGAACGGATTCACGGATTCCCTGCGTCGCGATGGTTCGATTGAATGGGTTCACATGCGGCATGAGGAAAGCGCGGCGTTCGCCGCTGGCGCCGAAGCGCATCTCACGGGGCAGCTCGCCGTATGCTGCGGAAGCTGCGGTCCTGGGAATCTACACCTCATCAATGGTCTGTTTGACTGCCATCGGAACGGTGTTCCTGTTCTTGCTATCGCTGCGCATATTCCGAGTTCGGAAATCGGCACCGACTATTTTCAGGCTACCCATCCCGAGGTGCTGTTCAAGGAATGTAGTCACTATGTCGAACTCGTATCGAGTCCGGACCAATTGCCTCAGATTTTCGGCCGTGCCATGCGGGCGGCAATCGCGCGTAAAGGCGTCGCAGTCGTTGTCGTCCCGGGAAATGTAGCTCTCAGTCCGTTCCCAAAACCTGTGCCGAACTGGAGCGCGCCTGCGGCTCCGCTGATTCGCCCATCGAACGCCGAAGTCGCCAGACTCGCAAATCTGTTGAACCGGTCGTCGCGAGTGACATTGCTCTGTGGGGCCGGTTGCAAGGATTCGCACGCGGATGTCATCGAACTCGCCCGCAAGCTGCAGGCCCCCATCGTGCACGCGCTGCGAGGCAAGGAGTACATCGAATACGACAACCCGTTCGACGTGGGAATGACGGGACTTATCGGATTTTCTTCCGGCTATTCCGCGATGAAAAGCTGCGACATGCTGCTGATGCTGGGTACCGATTTCCCCTATCGCCAGTTCTACCCCGAAGGGGTCACCATCGCGCAAGTCGATATCAGGGCGGAGGCGCTCGGCAACCGGTGCCCGCTAGACCTCGGGTTGCTGGGAACAGTCAAGGATACGCTCGGCGAGCTGCTTCCGCTGATTGCGGAGAAGACCGACCGCAGCTTCCTCGACCGCGCACTCGAAGACTATCGCAAGGCTCGGAGTCATCTCGACGCGCTGGCGGAGCTCGAAGCAGGCGGAAACACCGTCCATCCGCAATACGTGACGCGGATCGTCAGCGAGCTTGCGGATGACGACGCCATCTTCTCCTGCGATGTCGGCACGCCCGTCGCATGGGCCGCCAGATACCTGAAGATGAACGGCAAGCGGCGTTTGATTGGATCGTTCAATCACGGATCGATGGCCAACTCGCTGTTGCATTCCATTGGCGCTCAGGCCGCCTTCAGGGACCGACAAGTGATTTCGATGTCCGGTGACGGCGGATTCACCATGATGATGGGTGAGTTCCTGACGCTCGTTCAGGCAGGATTGCCGGTCAAGGTCGTCGTACTCAACAACGGAACACTAGGCTTCGTGGAAATGGAGATGAAGGCCAATGGGTTCCTGGATACCGGATGTGACTTGAAGAATCCGAACTTTGCCACGATGGCCAATGCAATGGGCATCAAGGGCGTGCGCGTCGAGCGTCCCGCAGACCTGGAAGGCGCCCTGCGCGAAGCCTTTGCACACCCCGGCCCCGCCCTGGTTGATGTCGTGAGCGCGCGCCAGGAGCTCGTGATGCCGCCTACGACCGCCGCTGACCAGGCGGTCAAGTTTGGCCTGTTCATGCTCCGTGCCGTGATGGACGGTCGGGGACAGCAGCTTATGGACCTCGCAAAGGTCAATCTGTTCCGGTAGTGCTTTTGCGCGAGTGCATACCTGCGCCAGGCGGCCTCCAACTAGCAGTTAAGTCCGCGCTCGAGTCGAACAGCTTCAGGGAAAGCCATCAGGCCTCGGCAGCATTTCATTTGATTCCACTCCCTTTTTCCCCAACTCAAGATGAAAAAACTCCTTTCCGTGGACCCAGCAAAAATTGGGCGGCCTCCGGGCGAGGCATCTCCGGACGCGATACCCGAGGAACTCTGTGATGGAACACCTGCGCCGTTGCGACAGGCGCTAGCGCAGCTACTTGGACCAGATCGCGTGTTGCATCGGCTGGTTGACATTGTCCGCTATGCCTCAGATGCCAGTCCATATCGGCTGGTGCCGCAGGTAGTGGTTGTCGCGCATGATGCGGACGACGTGGCAAAGGTCCTTCGATTCTGTGCTGAAACAGGTCGACACGCCACGTTTCGCGCTGCTGGGACAAGTCTGAACGGGCAAGCACAATCGGATGAAATTCTCATAGACGTTCGCAAGTCTTTCAGCGGTATCAAGCGCATCGGGAAGGATGGTGTCAGCCTGAAAGCCGGCGCCGGAACCATTCTTTCCCACGCCAACGCTCATCTGGCAGTGTTCGGCCGCAAGATTGGGCCGGACCCGGCAAGCTCCGCGGCGTGTACGCTCGGTGGCGTCGTTGCAAACAATTCAGGGGGCATGCGGTGCACCTTGTCTCAAAATGCCTACCAGACCGTCAAGGCGCTAACGTTCGTCCTCGTATCCGGGACGAAGATCGACACATCGGACCCGGACGCTGAACGACACTTCCAGGCAAGCGAACCCGAGCTCGCGGAAGGACTCATGGCGCTACAGGCGGAGATTCTCGCGGACGACGCACTTGCCGAGCGAATCCGTCGGAAATACTCCATCCGGAACACGCATGGCTACCGGCTTGACGCATTCCTGGACGGTCGCTCTCCCCTTGAGATATTTCGTCGTCTCCTGGTGGGCTCGGAAGGGACGCTTGGGTTTATCTCGGATGTGACATTTGATACCGTCGCGATCCCGGCCGCCACGAGCGTCGCATGGATTGCCGTTCCTTCCATTGACGATGCCATCGCGCTTGTACCGGAACTGGTTGCACTCGGTGCCGCTGCCGTCGAATTGATGATCGCACCGGCCTTGCGAGCCGCGGCCGCGGCGTTCCCCGGCACGCCTGAGTACTGGAAAACGCTGGACTTGCAGGCTGCCGCACTGCTGGTGGAGCTAGGGGCCAGTGACGAGGAGAGCCTGACGGAAAAGCAGGCTCTCGTCATGCATTTGACCGACCAGGTAGCACTGCTTGGAGATTTGACCTTTACGAGTCGCGTGGAGGCCGTGGAGCTTGCCTGGCATGTACGGGAGGGACTTCTAGGCCTGGTTGGAAAGCAGCGACCGCAGGGCTCTATGCTTGTCACGGAGGACGTATGTTTTCCACCCCGCCTTCTGGCAAGCGCAGCGCACGACCTGCAGGCCCTCCTGGAGAAGCACGGGTTCATGCCAGGGGTTGCGGGGCATGCCGCCCACGGTAATCTGCACTTCACGCTCATCGCGCGATTCGATGAGGAAAATGGCAGGGCGACCTATGCAAAATTCATGGAGGAACTCGTCGACCTCGTGGTGCGCAAATACGACGGATCCCTGAAAGCAGAGCATGGAACCGGATTGAACATGGCGCCGTACATCGAGCACGAATGGGGCGAGCAGGCGACCAGCATCATGTGGCGAGTCAAGGCACTCGCCGACCCGCATGGCGTTCTTGCACCGAACGTCATCCTCACCAGGGACAAGGAGATTCATCTCAAATCTTTCAAGTCGCTGCCTCCGATAGACGGCGTTTCCGACGCCAGCCAGTGTATCGAATGCGGGTTTTGCGAGCCGGTATGCCCGAGTCGGAATGTCTCCATGACGCCGCGACAGCGTATCGTTGTGCGCCGGGAAATGGCGCGGCAACCGGAGGAATCTCCCAACTTGCGACGGCTCCAGGAGCAATATCAGTACGACGCCATCCAGACCTGTGCCGGTGATGGGACCTGCTCTCTGCCTTGTCCCATTGGCATCAATACAGGCGAACTGATGCGCGAGTTTCGCCGGCGTTCACAGAGCGAGACCTCAGAGAGCGTTGCCCTGTCCGTTGCCAGGAATTTTGGCATTGTCGAGCGCGCGAGCACTGTGGCGCTGAGTGGAGCGAAGTATCTCGGCGATACGTTGGGTTGGCGGTCTGTGAAAGCCATCGCAGACACGGCGCGCAAAGTGGTCAGCACCGATATCTTTCCCACCGTACCAGGACCGATGCCGAAACCGGCCGCAAGCCGTATGCCGGAGACCACCCGCGAGGGCGCCAATGCGGTCTACTTTACTGCTTGCGTCAATCGGATGTTCGGTCGTGATCCCGACTCTCCTCGCGACGCGATATCGATTCAGAAGGCGCTCGTCCGCGTCTCACATCGCGCAGGGAAGACGTTGTGGATTCCGCCGGACGTCAAGGGATTCTGTTGTTCAATGCCGTTCAG
Source organism: Cupriavidus sp. FW305-F7 (assembly GCF_058782875.1). Lineage (NCBI taxonomy): Bacteria > Pseudomonadati > Pseudomonadota > Betaproteobacteria > Burkholderiales > Burkholderiaceae > Cupriavidus > Cupriavidus sp. FW305-F7. Next base: position 77,617 of record NZ_JBYSYC010000033.1, read on the forward strand.
TTCAAAGGGTTACGCCGCGGCGCATGATTTCATGGCGACTTCGACTGCGCGTGCCCTGTTGCGGTGGACCGATGAAGGACGTTTACCAGTCGTGGTCGACGCGGCATCTTGTACTCACGGCCTGGTGAGCGGGATAGCTCAGCATCTTGACCCTGAACTCCGCGAGCGCTACTCGCGTCTCAGCATTATCGATTCAGTGACTTGGTGTGCAAGCCTCCTGCCCAACCTCAAGGTGAGCACGCCAATGCGGCGCATGGTCTTGCATCCGACTTGCGCGATGTTGCATCTTAATCTGTCTGGGCAACTCAAGGAGCTGGCACAGCACATGGCACAAGAGGTCGTCATTCCGATTGGCGCTACCTGCTGCGGCACCGCCGGCGACCGGGGTCTGCTGCATCCGGAACTCGTTGCCTCGGCCACGCAGGACGAGCATGCATATGTCGATGCGACAACTGCCGACGCATATGTGTCGGCAAACCGTACCTGCGAAATGGGCTTGCGGCATGTTACGGGACGACCTTACGAGTCTTTTGTCTTCAGTCTGGAGCAATGCACCCGGGAAACCTGAGTGGCGCCTGTTCCCCGTCATCGCGAAACTCGGGAACCTCCACATTTGTGTAATAGCGGTAAGCGAGCCTGCTACCTATCCTGAAGCTAAGGTCCAGCGCTGACTCCGAACCCGCACATCGCACGAGACTGTGAGCCAAACCACTGGCTTCGCTCCACCAGACGTGTACCCGGGATCGTTGTGACCTCATCTCGTCCAATCTCGATTCAACCAGGATCCAGACAATGAAATTTGCACGCTTTGCCAAAGACGGCCGTATTGGGTTGGCTGCAGCCGCAAAAGGAGAGAAATTCCATGGCCGCTTTCTCACCGACATTCCGGAATTTGGTGACCTGAGCGACGCCATAGCTGCAGGCGGCGTGGCACTTGCTTCGCTTGCCGAGTGCCTTTCACAGGGAGAACCTGTGGACTTCGAAGGCCTCGACCATCTGCCCCCACTCACTTCACCAGGGAAGATCGTCTGCATCGGGCTGAACTATCGTGATCACACGAACGAGACCGGGTCGGTACAACCCGATTACCCGGTCATTTTCTCGCGCTTCGCCTCAAGCCTCATCGGGCACCGGAAGCCTATCGTGCGGCCCAAGGTGTCCGGGAACCTCGACTATGAAGGCGAAATAGTCGTCGTCATCGGAAAGGGTGGACGGGCAGTTCCGAAGGCCTCCGCGTTAGATCACGTCTTCGGATACTCGCTGTTCAACGACGCGACCCTGCGCGACTATCAGATGCGTACGACTCAATGGACCATTGGCAAGAACTTCGACGGTACTGGCTCGTTCGGACCTTACATTGTCACGGCAGACGAGCTGCCCGTGGGCGCAAAGGGATTGAAACTTCAGACACTTCTAAATGGAGAGATCGTTCAGGAAAGTAGCACCGACGAAATGATTTTTGATGTCGCAACGCTCATCGAAACTGTCAGTGAAGTGATGACGCTGTCCCCTGGCGACCTGATTGTTTCGGGTACTCCTGCCGGCATCGGTATGGCGCGCACGCCGCCACTATGGATGAAGCCGGGTGACATTTGTGTTGTAACCGCGGATGGACTCGGTAGCCTGACGAATCCAATCACGGATGAATAGTTGGCGCATCCGGTTCTCAACATATGATCACAGAAACAAACCAACCGCCATGCCATATTCTGATTACAAATGTTTCCAGTTCGAATTTGATTCTGGCGTCGCATTCGTCAGCATCAACCACCCGCCGATCAATCTTCTGGATGAAGTGCTATCGCAGGAGTTCGACAAACTCGGCAGGGAACTCGAAGTCGACGACAGCGTCCGGGTTGTGGTTCTGCAGAGTGCGCTTCCGGATTTCTTCATCGCCCACTCTGGCTTGGGCCGGGTTGGAGCCGCACCTAAAGTAGTGTCCCATACGCGCAGCTTTCGTCTGACGCAGATGATCGGCGAACGGTTCAGGAGTATGCCCAAGGCAACTATCGCCAAGATTGAGGGACGGGCCCGAGGCGGTGGCAGTGAAATCGCACTGGCTCTGGATATGTGTTTTGCAGCCGTTGGCAAGGCGGTCTTCGGCCATCCGGAGGTGGCGGTCGGGCTTGTTCCTGGCGGCGGCGCTACGCAAAGATTGCCACGCCTGATCGGGCGAGGACGCGCCTTGGAAGTGCTCATGGGTTGCAATGATCTCTCGGCGGAGCAGGCAGAACGTTATGGTTATATCAATCGCGCGTTGCCAGCGGACGAGCTAACGCCTTTTGTCGAGCAACTGGCTCACCGCATCGCCTCATTTCCCCCGCATACCATCGCTCATACCAAGGCGGCCGTGGATATTGGGGCGTTTCACTCCCTGGCAGAGGGCTTTCTGGTAGAAGCTCACGAGTCGGACTTGAGTGTCGCAAGTGAGGTAACGCAAGCGCGAGTGGCCGACGCATTGAAGGTCGGCGCCGAAACGTATGAAGGCGAGCTGGAGATGGACTTTTTATCTAGACTCTCCCCGATAAGATAACCCCACGACTGCGGCGATCTCACCCGCCTGCGATGGCGATCGGACTAGTGTGTCCAGCAGGACAAGGCAGGCCGGTCGTAATGAAATGGTCAGCCCGATCCCCCGATGCATCGCCTAGGCCGGAGGCGTCACTTTCCGGAGGAGACTGCCATGAGCGAAGTCACATTGATCGGCATTGATCTCGGCAAACCGATCGGTGTGCACGCATCCACGCGGTCTGCTGTTGCTTCCCTGCCAGCAAACACTTCGATCGGCTCACGTCGCTCCAAATCGACGATGATCGTTCCGTATTGGTGACCGCGGGCAATCGCCCAGTCATCGATGCCGACGACCCGCGGTCGCGGTTTGCGCTTGCGCCCAGAAGGCAACGCGGGACGGGACACCTAAAATGCCAATATTCGGCTTACCCCGTACGAGCCATCGTCAGTTTGCCGTCCAGAAGGCATGGCGGCCCTGCGGTGGACGGGTTCGTGCAGGCGGCCCATTGCGCGCGGCTCCTTGTCGCCCACACACCGCCCCGCCAGTGACAAATTCGCTCTGGGCAACTCCCGCAGCACGGTATCGGCACTGGTGCGCAAGACCAAGGCGTTGGCAAGCCGGGCTGCCGCCTCACCACCGAGGGCGTGGCCCAGCGCGTGCAACGCCCAGCCTGCGATCGCGTACGACGTTGATGCCGACCGGCCAGTGCGTGGAGGTTCTCGGCAAACGTACGAAGGGAGCAATTGGCGTTCGTACACTTGAAGCGCCGCACCTCAACGGCGATAACGACCCGCTGCTCGAGCATCGGACGTTCTTCCAGCCGGCGCACATAGCGGCCGTGGAGTCGGTTACTCCAATGACGGCAGGCAGGACAAGGGGCCGCACGAACCGTACTGCAGGCTTCGACAGTGATGGTATCCCCTCGCGCGTCGCTCGCGATCGCTCGATACCGGTCGCATTCGGCAACGGACCATGCGTGAGGGACGCCGAAAGGAGATGGCAGCCGTAATGTCCGAAAACATCGTCGTGAACGATCCGTCAGCGATGCGCGAAGCTGCCCGCCTTGGACTCGGCGTAGCGCTGTTGGCCTGATGTGCTGGCAGACCTGAAGACTGGTGCGCTGGTCCGGGTGCTTCCGCGCTGGTACGCGGAAGCGGGCGAAATCTCTCTCTATTTCTCCTCGCGGACCTTATTGCCCGCCAAGACCCGGGCCTTTGTCGACTTTGTGACCGAGGCGTTCAGGCGACAGGGCCTTGCCGACCGCTTCTCGGCCCGCCCTGCCCCTCACTAGGTTGGACAGCATGCCGATGGAGACCCCGCAGAGGCGCGGGGCCGCCGATGCGGCCCCCCCCCACTTCAGCGCAGGCCTGTTTCAATCGCACCGGCAACTTGCAGGATGCGCTCGTCGGCACCGTTCAATCCACAGACGCTGAGCGCAATGCCCGGCACGGCAGCGGCAAGCGGAAGAGATACCGCACAGCCATCAAGAAAATTGATGACGCTGGGATTGCGAAGCACGAGGCCGTTGGTCGAGAAGAAGGCTTCATCGCTGTCGAGCGCGTCGAGCCGCGGCGGCCGGACGGCCACGGTCGGCATCAGCCAGGCGTCGGCGTCGCGCAAAAGCTCGGCCGCTCGTTGGCGCATGACTTCTCGTTCCGTGAGCAGGGTCAGATAGTCGTCGGCGCCCTGTTGCTGGCCGCGGCGTATCCGTGTCGCCACGCGCGGGTCGTAGGCCGCACCGCGCTCGTCCAGCAGCGCACGATGCCAGTGCCATGCTTCGGCCGCGGTCAGGCCCCCGCCGGCATTGATCTGTGGCAAGCGGTGCAGTTCGGGGAAATCGAACGGGATGACCTGCGCACCGAGCCTGGACAGGCTGGCCAAGGCTGCATCGAAGCCACGCGCGACTTCTCTGTCCAGTGCCTCCGTGACGAAGTCGCGCGTCACGTACAGCCGTAGGCCCGCCAGAGCAGCGGGTCGGCTCTCGAGCGTCTCACCACTGAGGACCGCATCGAATGCCGCGCAGCAAGCCACTGAACGCGCCAGTGGGCCGGCCGAGTCGAGCGAAGTCGACAACGGCACGGCGCCGCCCAACGGCACGCGCCGTGCACTGGGCTTAAAGCCGGTCAGCCCGCAGAATGCGCTCGGGATGCGGATCGAGCCTCCCGTATCGGTACCGAGCGCGGCCACGGCCATATCGAGCGCCACGCTGACTGCGCCGCCCGAGGTCGAGCCGCCGGCGATGCAGGCTTCGTCGAACGGCGTGCGCGGCGTACCGTAGTGCGGATTCAGGCCGAGCCCGGAAAACGCGAACTCACTCATGTTGGTGCGCCCGATCAGCACCGCGCCCGCCGCGCGCAGGCGCGCCACTGCCGGCGCATCGGCCGCCGCGGGAGCGCCATCCAGCGCCCTGGACCCCGCGCGCGTGACCTGGCCGCGCACATCGAACAAGTCCTTGACTGAAACCGGCAGGCCGGCCAGTGGCGATGCCACGTAGCCGGCAGCACGTGCCTGGTCTGCCGCAGCGGCCGCCGCCAGGGCGCCTTTAGTATCGACCTCAAGAAATGCCGTGCCGCCCGAGGTGCGATGACGGTCGATGCGCTCCAGCGCCTGTTCAGTCAGCGCGATGCTCGTAGTACGCCCGGCATTTAGGCTGGCGGCCAGTTCGGCGATGGCAGGAAGGTCCGTAGGCATCAAGGGGCCACCTCCAGGCTTGCCACGCGGTAAGCATGGCGTATCGAACGCCGCAATACCGGATCGTGCAGTTCGACTTCGAATGCCTCACCGCCTCCCAGTTCTCCGATCACAGCCTGGGTCCCGCAAAACATCGCGGTGCCGGGCGGCAGCGCGCCTTCGCCGTGCAGACGGCGGATCAGATCGCGCGGATCGAGCAGGCGTGTCACCAGTCCTTCCTGGTAAAGCTCGCGCACGCCATGCCGAATGCGCCAGGAGCGCATTTCGAGCCGATCCCAGTGCGCCGCGACGTCGTCAAAGCGCCAGACCTCGCTGCCGACCGGCTTGGCGCACATCTGTTTGGAAACGGTGACGTCATAGGCCTCGACCTTGCGGTCGGTATGGTCCGAACCCACGCCGACATAGAGAGCGTCAGCGCCTGCCAGCAGCACAAACTCGATCTCACCCGATGAATCCTCACGCGGCACTTCCAGCAGCGGCGCGATGCTCAGCAGCGAGGGGGCAAGCGGGTAAAAGCACGGTACGGTCGAAGGCGGCTTCACGCCGATCTGTTCGAGTTCCCGAATGTGGTGGTTGACGGCGTCGGCATCGCGTCCGGTCCAGCCGGCAATGACGAGCCGGTCGATATGCAGGGCCAGCGGTCCCTCGCCGGCGAGCTGGAATTGCAGAGTAGGCATGCGGTACAAGTAGTTGGGAAGAATGGGCTGCGAGCGGAATGCAGCCGGCAGGCCCGGCCCGTCTGACACCGACGGGCCACGCCCGATCTAATGCTCAAGCGGCTTGTGGGCCGTCTCACGGGCAGCCAGCAGCGCAAGCAGCGTCACGCCCAATGCCACGCAGACGTAGAGCGACACCGCGCCGGTCGTGCCATAGAACCGGTACAGGCTCGTGATGATGAGCGGAGCGAAGCCGCCGCCGAGAATGCCGGCCAGGGTGTAGGCCAGTGACGAGCCTGCATAGCGCACGCGCGTCGGAAACTGCTCGGTCACGAAAGCTGCCTGCGGGCCGTACATGGTCGCGTGGATCTGCAGCCCCAGCACAACCGCCAGACAAATCTGCCACGGCTGGCTGCTGTCCATCAGCACGAAGAACACGTAGGCCCAGACGATTCCCAGCAGCGCTCCGGCCAGGTAGACCGGCCGGCGGCCGAGCTTGTCAGACAGCGCACCGAACAGCGGCACCGTCAGCGCATTGCCGGCCGCGCCCAACATCGTCGCGGTCAGCGCCAGCGGACGCGACAGGTGCAGCACGCTGGTGACATAGGTCAGCGTGAATACCACGACCAGGGCATAGAGCACGTCCGAGCCGATCCGCGCGCCGCCGGCCACCAGCAGACGGCGCCAGTGCGATACGAACACTTCCTTGAGCGGGGTCTCGGCCTGGGCATTGTGCGCAGCCATTTCCTTGAACGCCGGCGTCTCATCCACGCCGCGCCGCAGCCACAAGCCGAAGACCACCAGCGCCACGCTCGATACGAACGGGATGCGCCAGCCCCACGCCAGGAAGTCCTCCGGGCTCAGGAACAGCGAGACAAGGGCAATGAAGCCAGTGCCCAACAGCGTGCCGGCCGACGGACCCACTTGCGTAAAAGACGCGTTGCGCCCGCGCTGGTCCTGCCTGCCGTGCTCCATCGCCAGCAGCACCGCGCCGGCCCACTCGCCGCCGATGGCGGCGCCCTGTACAAAGCGCAGCACCACCAGCAGCAGCGGGCTCCAGATGCCCCACGACGCATAGGTTGGCAACAAGCCCATCATGCCGGTGGCCACGCCCATCAGGATCAGCGTGGTCACCAGGACGAAGCGACGGCCGAGCTTGTCGCCAAGATGGCCGAACACCATGCCCCCGAGCGGCCGGGATACATAGCCGACGGCGTACGTGGAGAACGCCAGGATCGTGCCGGTGAGCGGATCGAACGACGGAAAGAAGATGACGTTGAAGACCAGCGCCGCCATCAGGTTGTACACGGTAAAGTCGTACCACTCCAGCGTAGTCCCGATCGAGCTGGCCGCGGCCAGGCGGCGCATCTTGGCGTTGGCACCGCCCTCGCGCGCGCCGGCTGCGGCGCTGATGTCGGCTGCGGACGAAATCATTTCACTCATGACGTCAGTTCCTTTGCATAGAGTTTCCACTTGAGGATGTAGCGCGTCGCGCCGGCGGGATCGGCGTGCAGGCCCTGCGCCGCCATGCTCAGCGCATGCTCGCTCGCCTGTCCGTCACTGCTCTCCACGACGAAGAGGGGAAGCAACTGGCGTCCTTCGAGGCTCTCATTGGGCAAAGGCTGACTGAGTTCGTCATCGGGGACGAGGAGATAGGAGCGGACGAACCCTGCGCACAGCGACAGTTCATCTCCGACCTCGCCGGCCCGATCGATAAGGGCAACGGCATCGTAGGCGCGCGGCAGTGGGAGGATCCCGAGCCAGCTGCCGCTACCTTGTCCCACCGAGGCATTGACCGCGCACACGCGGCGCATCGGCTTGCGCATGCGTCCGAGATTGGTGACTGACCACGGGGTCTGATGCCGGAAGGCCTGCTTGTAGGCTGCCGAGGTGAACGCGGCCAGCGATTCGGTGCGATAGAGGCCAAGGTACTTCGGGCCACCGTGCACCGCCTGGTAGCGCGCGGCCGAAATAAAGCCTGGAATGCGTGCGCGCTCCTCTACGTGTTCGCGGTCGTACCAGAGGTTGAAATCGGCTTCATCGGCCGCATCCACATTGGATGCGACGAACAATAAGCCATGTGGGGGAATGACCACAAGATTGCTCATCAAACTCTATCTCCTCCGATGAAATCGCCGGGTGTGGCAGATGAGTCGATGATCCTTGCAGCAGCGAGTCAGGACAAACGGGAAATTGTTGGTCGATCCGATCAGTTTTTCTTGTGGACGCGGCCGGGAAACCGCACCAAGGTGGCGCAACGGCCTCTCTAGGCACCCGAATATGGTGCAGGCAGCGACTGGACGAACCGATCCGATTCGCGGCAGGCCAGTTCGGCAACGAAGCGGATGGCCTCGGAAACGCCATGGTCGTGATAACTGACCACGACGCGCTGCGGTGGCAGCGGAACATCGCAGGCAAGCAGGCGCAATTCGCCGCGCTCGACCTGCTCGCGCACCGGTGCCAGCGGCATCAGGGCATTGCCGAACCCGCCCTTGACCAGCCTGACAATGGCCGCGATCGAACTGACGCAATGCACCTTGCCAACCGGTAGTCCGGCCTTGCGGTACAACTCCTTGAGCGCAACGTGGGGCTGCGAGCCCCGGCTCATGGTGATGGTCGGACGCTGCAGCAGCCCGACCAGCACGCCTTCACCCGGCTGCGGCGCGCCGGGTGGGCCAATCCAACCCATTGCCATCGGCAGGCAGGGCATGCTGGCAATGCCTTCGCCGACGGCAGTGTCGGTCTGCAGTGCGATATCGATTGCGCCGGCGCGCAGGCTCTTGTGCAGCCCTTCGGTCGTCTCGGAGGTGATCTGCACCTCGATGCCGGGATATGTCGAACTCAGGTGGCGCAGGAAGTCGACCAGCCAGGTATGCACCACGGTCTCGATCGCGCCGATGCGCACCAGCCCGAGCAGTTGCTGGTCGGAGCGGCCCAACACCATGATTTCGCGCTGGAGTTCGAGCATCCGCTCACCGTAGCTAAGCAGCCGCAGGCCAACCGGCGTCAGGCGCAGATCGCGCGCTTCGCGTTCAAAGACGCGGGCCCCGATCTCCTGCTCGAGCGAGGCGATGCGGTTTGACATTGCCGCCTGCGTGATGTGCAGATGGTCGGCCGCAGCGCGGAAGCTGCCAAGCCGCGCTACCCACATGAAGGCCTCGATGAAACGTGTATTCAAGGGCACCTCGGTGCAAAGCGGCCTGAATCCACACCTTCCATGGTGTCGTCCCCTCGTATTTGTGAGCCAATTTGCCGAGGATTGTACCTCCATACCCGTTATGGACTTGATGAAAGGTCTTTCAGAAAGGCAGACCTAGAGCAGCACCGTGCCGCTTCCCGCTCGAGCCGCCGCCTCGCGAATCCGCAGGTCCTACTTACGTCCCGGCCATTTGGGCAGGCCATTCGGCCGTGCGTCGCCACGTAATACAAATTGGTGGGCGACAGCAATCTGAGCCAGCCTGGAGCAAGCAGTTGCCCCAGGCTGTCCTCGCGGCACTAGGTCTTGATCGCCTCGCGCAATTCGGCCTCAGGCTCGACGTCCGCCATAGCTCATGAACGGCGAGCAAAATCCCTGCACAAGACTCAGGTTGTTATTCGCCAAGTCGCTGGTGGAGGGAATCATGTGTGAACTCAGCAACATCCGGACGTCGCCCGCCAATGAATAGTCAATCAGTTAAGGGTCGCACCTGCCTGCTTCACGATTTTGGCGTGCTTTTCCAATTCCGCCTTGAAGAACGAGGGAGCACCCTCAGCGCTCGACGTCGAGATGATCACGCCCTGCTGCGCAAGTTGTTCCTGGACGTCCTTTTCTTGCAGAGTCGTCCTAATCTTCGACTGCAACTGTGTAACGTTTTGGGGTTGCATGCCGGCCGGGCCCACAATCGCAAGCCAGGCGTCAAAGTTGTACTGAGGCAGTCCAGATTCTGCGAGCGTCGGCACGTCGGGCAAGCCAGGCACGCGCCGCGCCGTCGACACTGCAATGGCCTTCAGCTTGCCGCTCTTAACTAGAGGCAGGACGGTCTGAAGAGTCAAGAAGCCGAACTGAACCTGACCACCGACCAAATCAGTCGTATAGTTGCCCGCCCCCTTGTACGGGACGTGGCTGACATTGACCTTTGCCTCGCTCGCGAACAGTTGCCCAGCAAGGTGCAGAACCGTCCCGTTACCCGACGAGCCATAGTTGTATTCGCCCGGGTTGGACTTCAGCACTGCAATGAGTTCCTTTGTGTTGTTCGCGCGTACCGACGGATTCACAACAAGGACCAGCGGCAACGTGCCGATGACGGTGATAGGAGTTATGTCCTTCAACGCGTCATACGGCACGTTCTTGTATATGAACGGATTGATGACGTGGTTCGAGGAGATCAATCCTAGCGTCGAGCCGTCTTTCGGCGCACGAACAAGTTGCTGCGTCCCCGGCACGCCTCCAGCTCCAGGCAAATTCTCGATCACAACGGAGTGACCCAAATTTTTGGACAGTGACTGGCTCATAGCGCGGGCAACAGCATCTGCTTGTGAACCAGCCTGTGTAGGAACAATCAAGCGAATGGGTGTTTGCGCAATTACAGGAGAAAAGATCCCTGTAACGAGCGCACACGATGTCACCACAACAAATGCATTGCGCACTTGCTTCAGAAGCGAGATGGGCATTTATGTCTCCGTCTACTGTGTGGCACCGCGTGTCCGCGATGACCTATTGGACGGAGTTTAGTGCGGTAGTCTGCCGTAGCAGAGTGCTAATGCGGTAGACCCGCTATCGCACCCGAGCATATCCACTGTTAACCCTGCTGTTTCAGTGCCTCAACCAACGCTGACACCGCGCGGAGCCGCGGATTCTTATAGGGGGCGTAGATAAGTAAGCGGCGGTTACTCCACGTTTCTTGCAGCGGTATTCTGACGAATCTGTCCGAGCCGGCATATGCCGCACTGGCGCTATTTGGCAGCACGGCTATGCCCAATCCGGCCTCCACCATTCGACAGCCGGCTTCAAAGCTGGAAACAGCAACGCTTTGGTTAAACGGCACCCGAAGATTTGTTGCCTGTTCACGGAGTTCCTGCGCCAATGCACCTCCAGGCTGCACGACTACCAAAGGATGGTCGAGAATCTCCGCATACCGAAGTCGCTTGCGTTTTGCCAGCGAGTGATTCACCGGCACTACAACGTTGAGCGGATCAATGGCGAAAGGCCACGACTCTAAACCAGGCGGAGCGTTAGCTGCGACGCCAATGCCCACATCTACGACATCGTCCAAACAGGCGCGAATCGACTCGGACGTCGATCGCTCAAACAGCGCAATTTCGACGAGCGGATGCGCCTGCTTGAACCCATGCAAGCGCTCAGGAAGAAAACCGATAATAGCCGAAGGACTTGCAGACAGTCTTACGACGCCTGCGACCTTGTCCCCAAGATCCTGCACCTCACGAGTGAAGGCAACGATGTCCGCATTGAGCTTCCTACCCAACTCCAGCGCACGCTCCCCTGCGTCTGTAAGCGCCACGCCGGTGGTGGAACGGATAAACAGCCCGACCCCCAAGTTGCGCTCCAGTTCCGCAATTCGCCGGCTCAGGGCCGACTGGGCGATGTGCTCGAGCTCCGCCGCACGCTTGATGGAACCTTCTCGCGCGACGGAAAGGAAAAGTTGAATACTGACAGGGTCTATGCGGTGCATTGTTTGTGAGCGCAAGTGCAGTGTCGGACAGCCGTGCACGGCTAGGGTTTTCCCGATATATTCTGCGGCGATACCGGGAATGCTACATCAGCGCTTGGTCTTAGGGAACAGACCGACTTAAAGTCCAATGAAATCCCACAGGAGATCCCCATGAACGTCCTCGAGCCGAATGGCCGCGTCTTGTATCTGGTCCACTCGACGGCGGCAATGGAAAAGCAACTGCAAGGGGAGAGACTGACTCCCGCCGACCGTGAGCCGCTTCGAAATGATGTTTCCACCGACGAAATTACGCCGGTGCCCATTCTCACCCACTACGACGACGCACTAGGACGGTATCCGTACACTGGATATAAGGTCGGTGCGACGCTGCCGTTTAAGCCCGATTCCGTTCGGCAAGGTAAGTTCTACATCACCGTCGCCGGCAATCGCTACGGCAAAGGCTCCTCCCGTGAACACAGCCCGGCGGCCGAAAAACTCGCCGGCATCCGGCTAGTCATCGCGAAAAGCTTCGAACGGATCTATCGCCAGAACGCGGACAACATTGGCCTTTACACGTCCACGGACTTCAGCCTGGTTCCGCGCCTTGAAGCTGGGGAAGCAATTCCACTTGACGAACTCGTGGGAGGTCGAGACGCGCTGGCAGCTTCCATTTTGAAGCATGGCGGCCTGCTCAAGTTTGGCCAGCAGTACCTTACCAACGTCACGCCGGCCGCGAAGGTCGACGCACAGCGTCCCCAAACACTTTTCGAAAAGATTGTTCGACGCAACTTGCTGGCGACGCCAGTTACGTCTTCCGACCCCAAGCCTGGCGACGGTATCTTTGTTCAGGCCCACTGGCGATTCATTCACGAGTATTACACCGGCATGTGCGCTCATATGCTGCACGCGACATTCGGCAAGCCAGTGAAGTTGAAACATGCTGACCATATTGTCGTCTTCGAAGACCACACTTCGTACGTGACAGAAAGCCCCGCTCACGTTCGCAATGGCCTCGTCGAGAACGTCGTGCAGATGCGATTCGCGCAGCGCGACTTCGTGAAGACCTATGGGCTCACGTTTCACCGTACCCTTACGGATGAAGAGCTATCGAAGGACGATGGAAACAACGTCGCCGGCATTTCCCACGCCATGATGGCCGAGCAGTATGCCCTGCCCGGTCAAGTGGTTGTTGGCACGGATTCTCATACGCCTCACAGCGGCGCCCTGGGTTGCGTAGCCTTCGGCGTTGGCACCACCGACATGGCCAACGCCTTCGTTACCGGTGCTGTGCGCATGACGCTGCCAGAGTCGATCCGCGTGCATCTCGGTGGCAAGCTGCAGGCAGGCGTCACCGCCAAAGACGTTGTTCTCCAACTGCTGGCCCAGCCCGCAATCAAGGCGGGTGCCGGCGTTGGGAAGGTCTTCGAATTCGCCGGCCCGGTAGTTTCCGCCATGAGCGTGGACGAACGGGCAACGCTTACCAACATGTGCGCCGAATTGGGTGGGTTCACTGGCATCGTCGCGCCAGATGCCGAGACTGTTCGCTTCCTCCTGGAACGGCGTGGCGTCGAGTTCCAACTCGAGCCCTGGATGCACAGTGACGAAGGAGCGAAGTACGCCGCAAATCTTGAGGTCGATTGCAGCGTTCTGTCTCCGATGGTTGCACGTCCTGGCGACCCTGGCAACGGCTTGCCGCTCGCTACACTCGATGAGACTGTGAAAGTCGACATCGCCTATGGAGGCTCTTGCACTGCAGGTAAGCGCGAGGACTTCGACCAGTATCACGCGGTATTCCAATGGGCCGCCGAACGTGGCCTGAGAATCCCCGAACACGTGACCCTCTATCTCCAGTTCGGCACGACCGACGTGCGGGACTATTGCCAGAACAAAGGCTACCTTAAGGCCTTTGAAGCGGTAGGTGCACGCATTCTGCAGCCCTCATGCGGCGCATGTGCAAACTGCGGCCCGGGATCATCCACGAGCCCTGAGCAGGTAACCGTGAGCTCAATCAACCGAAACTTCCCTGGACGTTCGGGCCCTGGCCAAGTCTGGCTGGCGAGCCCTCCTACTGTGGCTGCCAGCGCCATCGCAGGCAAGCTCGTTTCGTTCAAAGAGCTGCAGCTGAACCAACCCGCCTCATCTCACTGAACACGTACAGTACGATCTCGAAGTGCTGGAGTCTGTCGCCCATCTCGTAACGGTAAAGTATTAGGCCCGAACGTATGTTGTGCCCCGATCTTCCTGCGCTGATTCTCACTGCAGCGGACCACTACTTTAACGACGAGCGTACTGGTCATGATCCGTGGAGTCTCGTGGGCTCTGCCAACCATGTTCTGTCGGAGCGCACGGACGCGTTCCTGAATGTTGGGTATGCCCGCAACAAGGAAGGTTCGAGGCGCGGGTTGAATGGATTTGATACAAACATTACGCCGGGAAGCAATCAAACTGGCGTAATGCTTGGGCTGCGCCACAAGTTCTAATCGTGATACGCGGCCGCCGTGCTAGCGACCACAGCGTAGCGACACTCGCACCTCGACCGGCCGGAGACTTGCTTGGCCGCCGGCAGCTGCTGCCGTTCCTGACGGATTTGCCCCCCGCTTTTTTGCCACTCCCCCAGCAAGACGTAAGGCGTGTCCGCGTTGCAAGCAACCCGCATTTTCGAACCGATACAGGTTACAACGCCCCCAGCAGTTCATCGCTTGCCTTTCCAAGTTAACTCGGAAAATGCCATCAAGCGCTCGTAGTCAGCGTCGAATAGCGGTTCGGTGCGGTAAGCGTTTAGACGCCTTTCACCAACTATCGCGTGGACGCGTAGCCCCCGCTCACTCCGCGACGATCTTGCGGTCCGCCGCGATCCGTTTCCACTGCGCAAGATCCTGCCTGATCCGGACGCCGAATTCGGCAGGCGACGCTGCCAGCGGATGCGAGCCATCCGGCTCCAGCACCACGCGCACGTCATGCGATGCGGCGATCTCGGCGATCTCGCGATTGAGCCGCTGTACCAGCGCAGCCGGCGTGCCGGCCGGGGCCAGCACACCTACCCAAATCTCGATGCCATAGCCCGGCACCGAAGCCGCCAGTGGCGGCAGGCCAGGGAACGCGGGGTTCGGCGTGACAGAGGTAACGGCCAGCGGCTTGACTTTGCCGGCCTTGATCTGCGTGGCGATTGAACTGTAGTTCGACATCATCACGTCAATCTGCCCAGCGGCAAGGTCGATCAGCGCATTGGCCGCGCCTTTGTACGGCACATGCATCATCTGCACCTTCGCTGTGTCGCACATCAACTCGGTCGCGAGCTGTCCAAGCGAGCCCACGCCCGCCGAGCCATAGGTGATGGTCCCTGGCTTCGCGCGTGCGGCTGCAATCAGATCTACCGGCGTGTGGATCGATTTCGACGATGCAATCGTAGACGACACCGCCAGCAATAGCGGCCCGTCAGCCACTAGCGCCACCGGAGCAAACGCGGACAGCGGATCATATGGCGAGCGCGCCTGCGTCGCAGCCGCGGTCAGGAAGGTTGACGACGTCAGCAGCAGCACTGAGCCGTCTCGCGGCGCTTTGGCGACGTAGTCCGCACCGAGCACGCCGGCCACGCCGGGACGGTTTTCCACGATCACCGTGTTGCCAAGGCGCTTGGCCAGCGCCGGCGCGATCGCGCGGGCGATCACATCATTGCTGGCCCCTGCGGAGAACGGCACCACAATCCGCATCAGCGGCGGCACGGCGGTTGCGCTCTGCGCACGCGCCGCGCCCGCCGGCCAGGGCGCAACGGCAAGCGTCGCCAAGATGACCGTCCCAGGCAGGCTACGTGCCAGCAGGGTCCAAATGCGCTTGAGAAAGGTCTTGTCCATATGTGGATCCGAATTCATCGTAATGCAGGAAAACTGCGGGACGCAACTGCGGAAGCCGCAATGCGAAACGGTGCGCACTTCCGGGCATCTGGCCGCGGCCGGCCCTTGGGGGCGGGCCGCGGTAAGGTGCACTCGTATCAGGCTGGGATCTCGAGTTCCAGCAACGGCGCGTACTGCTGCGCGCCGAAGATGTCGCCATCGCCCGCGCTGCCGCTCGGACGCTTGCGGTACATCGTGAACTTGATCGCGAAGGCCGGATCGTATTCGACGAAGTCGGAGATGCGCTCCACCGGAACATGGAACAGCGCGGCCATGCTTTCTCGGCTCAGCACGCGGGACCGCTTGACGCGTTCATATTGCGCTGCCTCGCGGAAAATAACGTCGAAGGTGATCTTGTTGACCCCGGCGTTCTTGCTGCGGATGGTCTTGGCCAGCTCGTGCAGCTTCTGGGTCGGCGCCAGGCTGGGTGCGGATGGATTGGCAGTGGTCATGATGGGCTTCCTAAGGAACGGTGGCGCGTCAGACGCCGGCCTCTACGAGATGCGTGGGAAACAGCGCTAGCGGATCGTGCACCTCCACAGTGTGATTTAGCGTCCAACGATAGGTCGAGCTGGCGTGCAGTACCTCGTCGAGCGGAAACGACACCGAGCCGGCGGTGCCTTTGACGTCCGGCAAGCGCGCATAGAACATCTGGCGAAGGCCAATCATCGCCACCTCTTCTGCCATCTCGCGGGTGGGCGCCACCCCCTGCACCATGACGCACAGCTCATGGCCGGGGCGGTCGCGCAGCGGCTCCAGTTCGCCCATCACGCCATCGCGCCCATAGACGTTGTAGTGGAGCTCATAGCCGGTCTCGCCGAAGCGCGCGCGCACCTGATCTTTGGCCCAGGCGATCACGCGGTCCACGTTGGCGATCGTGTACGGATCACGGATGCCGCACAGCCCCACATAACGCTCGCCGACTTTGCCCGACCCCTCCAGCTTGACGCGGATGACCTCGTCGGGCTCAAAGCGGGAGCCGGTGATGCGGGTGGTGCGCGGATCCACCTGTTCGTAGTGGCATTGGCTCATGTCGAGCCTGCCGCCCGCGACGAATTCCTCGACCGGGTTCGAGCGTTCATACATCGCGTGCCCGGCCACCGACGCGACGGTGCAGCGCTGCTCCGGATGCATCGCGGTGACGCGCACGGCGTCGCGTGAGATCTCGCCCAGCACCGTCTCCTTGCCACCGTAGGGCTCGGCGCAGAACGAGGCGCATTCGAGCACCTTGCCCAGATAGTAGGCATGATCGGCGGCGAACCCGTGGTGCAGAGCCGGCGCTGCGAACACCGCTGCGTCGGAGCTGCGCCCGCCGATGATCACGTCCGCACCTTGGGCCAGCAATTCGAGATAGGGATGCACGCCAGCCATTGCCACGATGCGGTCGGTGCCGTCCAACTCCGACAGCGTCAGGTCGGCAAAGCCGTCCAGCCCGCGGATTGTCTCGCCCGCGCCGAGCTTTTCACGCAACAGCGACTTGGGCACCTCGGAGTAGAAGTAGCCGATGCGAAAGCGCTTCAGCCCGTGCTTCTGCGCAAGCTCACGGATGATGTTCACGTAGAGGTCGACCCGGCTGTTGGTACCGGTATCGCCGGCCGAGCCGATGATCATCGGCACGCCCAGCCGCCGAGATGCCAGCAGCATGTGCTCAAGGTCGTGGCGCTGCCACGCCTCGGGGCTGGTCGACGTATCCGAGCCCAGCGGCACCGGGCCCACGTCATCGCTGCCCGAATCGGCCGCGATATAGTCCGGCCCGGCGGCCACACCGATCTCAAAGCTGCCCGTGCGCAAGGGAGCAAAGCCGAGATGGCCATTGGGGCAAATGATCTTCAGCGACTGCATTCAACGTTCTCCAGTTAGGTGACGCTTCCTTAAAGCGGGTCACACGACACATACTGAGCAGAAGCTGTGCCAGGAGAACGGGTTGATTTTTTCCCTTTTAAATCAATGACCAACAATCGACACCTCTGGGAATCGCGTGACTAGCACGCGTATATGCGGCGGCCCGCGTGAGATGCACACTACGGCGCGTGATTTTCACGCGAATCAGTTCGAGGCTAGTCCCAACTTGATCATCTGGTGCCGCAGAGCGTGGCGGCTTAGGCCGAGGCGCTGCGCAGCCCGCGCGACATTGCCGTTGCAGGCGGCCAGGGTCTGCTCGATGAGTTCTGCCTGAAAGCGGGCCGTGGCAGAGTAGTAATCCAAGCCGTCATCCGTCGCTGCAGTTGCTAGCGACGCGTTGACTTCGACAACGGTTGCCGCTGCGTCAGCCGGGTCTGCCGCCGCCGCCATTACTCCCACTGCCCGGAGGATGCGTGCGGGCAGATGCACAGGAAGCACGCAATCGCCCTGCTCCAGCAGGCAGATCCGCTCGAGCAGATTCTCAAGCTCGCGCACATTGCCCGGCCAAGGGTACGCGCGGAATATCCGCTCGACCTCCGGGTCCAACTGCTCCATCCGACTGCCGTACTGGAGGTTGTAGCGATGCAGCGCGCTATGCGCGAGCAGCAGGATGTCGTCGCCGCGCTCTCGCAGGGGCGGAATATTGATCGCGATTACCTGTAGCCGGTAGTACAGGTCTTCGCGGAACTTGCCGGCATTGACCTCGCTAAGCAGGATCTTGTTGGTGGCGGCGATGAAGCGAACATCCACGCTGATGGGCTTGACCGCGCCAACGCGACGGAAGCGCCGGGTATCTAGCAGTGTCAGCAGCTTGGACTGCATCACCAGATCCAGCTCGCGCACCTCGTCGAGAAAGACGGTGCCGCCATTTCCGGCCTCGATTAACCCCTCTTTCTTCCCGACCGCGCCGGTGAAGGCGCCGCGTTCGTGGCCAAACAGTTCCGATTCAAGCAATTGCGCCGGAATCGCCGCGCAATTGATATCGATGAATTCTGCCCTGGCGCGGCTCGATTGCTGGTGCAGCATGCGAGCCACCAAGCTCTTGCCAGTACCGGTTTCTCCATACAACAACACTATGCGCGCTTGGCTCGCTGCCACGCGTGCGATCAGGTCGCGCAGAGCGGCGATCGACGGATGGTCTCCGACAAGTTGCAAGGGTGCATTCATCGCGACGCACCCAAGTAGCCGACCGCACCAAAATAGTCCGACATATCGTAGCCCATGAATTGTTGATTTACCGGATTTGCGAGTGCCGTGTGTGAGAGGCCAAAAACGGTTAGCCAAGATGGCTCGCGGGCGGCGCATCTTGTTGTCATGGCTGTTCCCATGCAGCCAACTCGCCGGTCTCGAGCGCATGAGCCGCTGCCTGTTCGAGCCAAGGCGCATGAGTCTTGGGAACGACCAGCATCGTCAAACCTAGTCCGTCCATCACACGCAGGGCGTGCTCGAGATTGACGCCCTTGCCGTTCTCCAGCTTGGACAGCATGCCAATGGAGACACCGCAATGCCTCGCCGCCTGGTCAATGGGCATCCCTTCCCCTGCGCGGGTGGCTCTGGTTGATGGCATTGGAAAGTCCGGATCTCAGCAAATCATCATGCTGCGCTCAAAGCACGCTCACCCCCATCTGAAGCAAGCTGTCGTCCTCGGGGTAATCGCCCTTTTGCTGCATGTATGGACTCGACGCCTGCGGTCGTACGTTGAATGATTGGGCGCGGGCTCAAGCGATAGGGCTATCTAGGAACATCGTCGAGCATCCCGGCGCTGGCCATGAGCGTTGCCAGGCCGGTCTCCTCGAGCGCATAGACCCCACGGGCTGCGCGCCATACAAGCGCCTTCTCCTGCAGCGCCGCAAGCGCTTGCTGAGCGCCAGATACGTCGATCTTAGCGTCGACATTGGGTGATGTCGCTTGCAACACAGCGTTGTACGACTCAATGGTCGCGGCTTCGAATGGCGCAAATTTCTCACCGCGGACCGCCATGACGCGAAGAACCGTCGATTGCGGTAGCGTCAAATTATGCACCACTCGCAATTGCTCGCGCTCGCTCTCTGCGATCTGCTCGTCGATGGCCTCGGCGAAGCGCGTGCTTACCTGATCCGGCGGCAACCCAAACTCAAAGCGTACCGCATCCGCTGCGGCCCCGAGTAGCTCAGGACGGAAGGAAGCGCGCTTAAAGAGTTCGTAGACTCGGGCAGGGTCAAGGGGGGCGCCGAGGTTCAGCCGATGGCAGAACCACTGCACGTAATCCATGCCGAGGGTGGGAAAATTAATGAGCGGCGCGCCCATGAAAGCCTGATCGCGACCGGCACGCAGCATCGCCAACTTGTCGCGGTTAGAGCCTGTGGCCACGACACGAAGGCCGAAATGGCGGCTGCTATTGAGCTCGTCCCTCGCAGCTTTAAGCGCAAACAACGCATCGTTGCCCTTTTCGCTCGCGATAGCTTGCTGTGCTTCATCGATGACCAATGCGATCGGGCGCTTCACCTCGTCAGACAATTCGGCCAGCGCGGTCGACAATGAAATGCCATCGCCAAGACCGATGCGATCCTGCGAAAACGAAAGTCCCCCCACGGCGACCTTCTCCATGCCAACAGATCGCGCGAGTCGGGTAATGACGCCCTCGTGCTTCGCCAGTTCTGCGCGCACCATGTGCACGATGGTTTCGCCAGGATCTGCGCTCCGGTCTTCCCACAGATCAACGTAAAGAACCAGCGCGCCTTCCTTTTCGAGCGCCGGCCGCAGATCCTCTCGCAGGAACGTTGACTTGCCCGTGCGCCGCGGAGCCGCCAAAAACAGCCCCGAACTTGAAGCGGATGTCGGCGACACTTCCAAAACCTTCTTGGCGAGGTTGGTTGCAAGCTCCTCGCGCCGGAAGAATTCCATGTTGCTTTCTCTGCTCTATTATCAACTATAGGAAATTATAGACAATTATAGAGCTGTTATCTGATGAATCTTCCTCGCCGCTACAATACATCACCAAGATAGGTTTGATGCACATCTTTGGCGGTGTTGCGGTGGCGCAGCCTCCTTCCTATCGGGCTTCACGGTACTTCGGGCAAAATCTCTGGCAGCGAGCAACTGGAGTCCGCTGCTGTACCGCACGCTCGCCTTCGACGCCCCCGCGTGGCCAGCGCGCGCTCTCTTATACCCGGTAAAACTCCGCGCTCCGCCCCGCATTGGCCGCCCGCCGCAGCCAGTCCGGCATCTCGCCGGCCCCGTCCCAGCTCGGCCCGCGGCGTTGCGGTAACAGACCACCGGCGGCGGCGCTGGCGGGGGTGGGGGCGGCGGATCAAAGCACCCTGCCTCCCGCAGTTCCTCCATGGTCAGGTCGTAGTCAGCCATCTGGCCCTGGATCCAGCGGATCGCCGCCGCCCGCTCAATTTTTACTGTCATCGTTTTGGTTGTCGTTGCGGTCGCTGCTGTCGCTGCCATCTTCCGGGTTCGAGCCGGTCGGCGCCCCGTGCTCGTCGGCCGGCTTTTCGTCTGGTGCTTCGCTATCGGTCGATGCCGGGCCGCCGGATTTGTGCCGCCGTTCCCCCTCGCGCGGCAGGCGCAGTTCTGCCAGCAGCTGGCGCGCCAGCACGGCTTCCGCCTCGGCGCGCTCGGCCCGGCGCTGTGCTGCCGCCAGTTCCGTCTGCGCCGCGTCCCGCTCGCCGGCGGCCTGGCGCTGCGCCGCCTCGGCGGCCGCGAGCCGCTCGTTGAGCCGCTCCGCGAGCGCCGCCGCCTAGGCTTCGAGTCGGGCCCGGACCTCGGCCTGCGCGACTGCGGAGTCGCGGGCCTCCTGCCGTGCCGCTGCCAGTTCGCCGCGCAACTCTTCGGTGGCGCGCTCGCTCTTCTGGCGCGCGGTGCGCTCCGCATCCAGTCCGCGTAGTGCCCGCCGCTCGCTGGCCTCGGCCCGTTCCTGGGCAATGGTCACCTGCTCGCGGGCGCGTTCCAGCTCGGTCGAGAATTGGGTACGCAGCTCCGTCAGCTGGCGGCCCGCCGCCTTTTCTGCCCGCCCCGCTTCCAGCCGGGCCTGGGTGGCGGCGTGCGCCTGCCGCTTGCTGCCCTTGCGCACCAGGCTGTAGAGCTTGTTGGCGGTGGGCGTGACGCCATAGCGGAAGAACAGCAGGCCGCAGACCTCGCGATACAGCGCGCGGGTCTCGGAGAAGCGCCCGCGCAGTTCAGCCAGGTCGGCCTGCAGCGCGGCGCCGGTCAGAGCTCCCGATCACCCCCCTGGAAAGCTTGGCGGCCCCGCTGCCCAGCCCGCTCGAACGCCTGCAGCTGCCGCCGGCGCTCTCCGGCGCCGCCGGCAGCAAGAAGCTCGGCCGCGGCCACCGCGACTGGCGCCCCTTTGCCGGGCCCCTGTCGCCGGCCAGCGTGCGGCACGCGCTGGTCATTCTGAATGCCCTCTTCGCCTGGCTGACCGAAGCCGGCTATCTGGCCGGCAATCCGCTCGCGCTGGCGCGCCGCCGGCGCGCGCCGAACCGGCCGCGCATCACGCGCTACCTCAGTCACGACTTGTGGGACGCGGTCAAAGAGACCGTCGCGGCGATGCCGGTCGCGACCGAGCGTGAACGCCTGCACCCGGCGCGCTGCCGCTGGGTGCTGACGGTGCTCTACCCGGGCGGGTTGCGGGCCGCCGAGGTGACGGGTACCCCCATGGGGACGTTCTGGACCCGCACCTCAGGGGTTCTTCACTTCTCGACCCACTTACTGCGACAGAGCCTCTTTTCGCACCGGGTGGAACTTGGCGCGGCATTCAATGGCATCGCATTTTTCCAGAGTCCCCTGCAAACGCCCCTCTCCACCTATTCCAGCCTGGATCAGTATGCACGGCAGTATGTCGAGTCGGTCAGCGCGCGCAGCGGGCAGACGGCGGACGAGAAAGTGCGTCAAATGATTGTCGCGTTGATGCCCTCGGGGGAATGTTCCCTCGCCCGTATTGCTGGCCTGCTCGGCGTGGATGTACGGACCATCCGGCGCCGGCTCGGGGCACGTCGTACAACGAGCTTCTGAACGAGGTACGCAAGGATCTGGTGGTGCGATACCTGAGTGAGGTGTCGCGCAAGCATGCGGAAATTGCGTTGCTCCTTGGTTTCAGCGGCCCCAGTTCATTCTCGCGCTGGTTCAGGCACGAGTTTGGGTACAAGGTCCAGGACTGGACCGGCGGCAGCGCGCCCTCTGTCTGAGCAGCCGCCCCCCCCGAGCATTCTGCTCGGCGTGTCAGTTCGGAACGGCAGAGCCGGCAGGGAGGTCTGCACCGCGTCGCGATCCGCGAGGGTGCCAGTCACATCGGGCAACTGACATAGAATGATAAATGCCTGTCACGTATTGACAAGCGGGAGAAACTCGCGACGCCCAAACTCTCAATGATCGATCGGCCTAATCGACAATAGGAGACAGGGTTCATGATTCAGCGCCTCAAAGCGGCACCCGCAGTGGTCCGCGCAACCTCTCTGGGCAATTCGATCCAGGTCGAGCAAGTCACTTGCACGATCGGTGCGGAGCTCAGCAA
>NZ_JBYSYC010000034.1:0-12304 GCF_058782875.1 Cupriavidus sp. FW305-F7
CTTGTTGTTTCGGTCATAAGGGCGTTTCTTTCGATATCGTCTCATGACCTCAACACACAAGAAATCTGACAGGCTCGTTTGAGCGCAAGCGCACCCGCGGGCTCGAAGCTAACTCCGCAATCGTCTGGCGTTTGGGTCGGGATATTCGTAGCCCGCAGGTGCATGTCCCGCCTTCACTGGCAGCGAAGCTGCCAGTCCCAAAGTATCGATGAAAGCGGGACGGACTACCTATAAAGGGTCGCTATGCGACCCACAGCCATCTCACAGACCGAGCACTGAACCGAGAATGAGTCCATACACCGTCTTCGAAACGACCACCCGCCATAAACTTGCTAGATTTTGCAGCCTTCGGCACCACCGATCGCACTGATGTCGGCCAGCCCCTCTGGAGCGTCTATGGCAGCCTGGAGAAGAGCTCTCTCGAACACCGCAACCTCTCGTGCACCTGACAGGTAAGATCTCCCGTTCAACACGAAGAGAGGCACACCGTTGGCAACTCGATTCGCGGCCATCTCGTCGTGTGCGTTCTCCGCTACGATACGGCTGTCATCGAAATTGATCTGACCTCCGGTCCCTACGTCCTTCGCAATACCGCTAAGGACGCTCCTATCAAAGATGTCAAGCCCTTCCGTGGTGGCTGCAGAGAAGATCCGTTCGATTAGCCGGTGCTGTTCGGCGGGGTCGGCCAACTTCACCAGCATATGAGCGTCGGTCGTATCGCCAAACCGCATAGTGCTGAAGTTGTACACCAAGCTTTCGATGGCGCCCATCTGAGTGACTGCATCCATCATCCCGTCGGCAGCGATTCGGTTACCAAATTTCTTGTAACGCGCGCTGCTGAAATCCTCGGGGACCAAGCCTCGCGCAAGCCGGTAGGATTCTTGGAGACCACCACCTCGACCGTACCCGCTAGGGCCTTCGCCGCCTTCTCTAGGCGGCGCTTTTCAATCCAGCACCACGGACACACGAAATCTGACCAAACCTCTACATTGAGTCGCTTCATGAAATTGCTCCTGGGTTGGAGATGGCAATGCGGCATCCTTCGGCGTCGACGAAACGCCTACCGCAAAGAATTGCCGCCGGAAATGAAGCACCATGGCGCAGAGCATTCGCGTGGCTGCACTCCACTCTGCGGTGAATGGCGGAGTGAAGGTGGCTTTTGGAAGCCCCTCTGAAAGCCGAGACTACGTCAGTATGTCAACCAGCTTTGCAGTAATCTCATCCACAGTCCCTAACGCATTTATCTTCCGATACCTGGTCGACCTGCAGCGGAGCAAACACACGGCCCTCGCTCAACGCCGCCAGCATCTGGCGCTAACGGTCTTCGCGCATCCATCGATGCACCATGTTCGGGTTCAGCCCGTGGCTGAGCGCAACCCCCGCCACCGAAGCTCCCGCCGGGCGAACCTGTTCCGGGACCATCGCCTTGAATTCGGCATTGCACTCCCGCCGGCGCGGCCGCTCTACCGTCGACACTTGATCCATCGTCTCCACGATCCTCCTTCGTGGGGACGATGCTTGATCGCTTCGATCGATTCAAGGTGGAGGAACTGGACGCTTACGACGAAGGGGACAGGCAGTCGAGTGGCGGCGGAAGAATCGGGCCGCGCTGCGCTACCTCTTCACCGTTGGCCTCCTACCCGGAATTCTGGCGGCAGTGACGGTAGGCGGCTTGCTGGTGTATCTGCTTCGAGTGCCGTTCCCCGTTTTGCCAGCAGCAGTAATCGGATGTTTAGTGTGCTTCGGATTCATTTGGCAGTTTGGGAAGACGCACCGGGCCCTGGCGCCATTTCCGCGACTTCGGCAGTGTTTTGCCGTTTTCGGATTGATTAGCTTTGGTGCATTGGGCCTTGTTAGGGAGACCGGCTCCACGCTCTATCAGAACTACGTACAGAGCAACCAGGAGAAGCTGCCGGGCGCTATCACTTCGTTCTAGGCGGCGAGAAGAAGGATTCGGTCACCAAGGAGTGAGCCGTCTTAGCGCAGACGTCGGATTGGTCCATGCACCTCCGCATCGTTCTGGCGCCTCACCTTGAGCGAATCATTCGGCTGTCGAACGGATCGGTAGTCGGCAGCAGCACCGTTGACAAGACCATTGCTTCCGGCTGCTTGGGCCACACTGATCCTCCGGCTTGGGGATGGGATTGTCTTTCCAGGATTCTCCACATCGGAACGCAGATAGGCCTGCGCCCGGGAGAATCCATGCCGGAAGGCGATGCCCATCGTGGCTACATCGAGTACTGCGCATCCATCGTGCACCAGATTCCCGAGCTCAAGGTGGAACGCCCTGGCAAGGTGGTTGCCCTTCCGCCCCCGGATCTTTCGGCGCTGGGCGATACCACGCTGCGACAGGCGCTGCATGAGCGCCAGACTTGCCGCTCGTTCGATGCCGAAGCGCTTCCGCTTGGCGAAGTCTCAACCGCCCTCTGGGCAACGTTCGGCACGGTGCATGGTGAGACGCGGGAGGACCTCGAAGCGCAAGGATTGATGCCGATCGCATACCAGCGTACCTCCCCATCCGGAGGATGCCTTCACCCGAGCGAAGCTTACCTTGTCGCCATGCGGGTATCCGGCCTTACGCCAGGCATCTATCACTATCGCTCCCATCGACACGAGCTGTTCATCGTCCAGCAAGGCTTCGCGCCGCACGAGCTCGGGCCGCTGCTTTGCGCACAGACCTTTGCCAATGACCTGTCGTATGGCGTTTTCGTGACATGCCGGGTCGACAAGATGTGGGGGAAGTATCCCCATTCCCGCCCGCGCCTATCGTGTCGCACTGCTCGATATTGGTTGTCTGACGCAGACGTTCCAGCTTGTCTGCGCTGCATGCGGCATTCAATCGTGGCCGACGGGCAACTTCACGGATCACGCATGCTGTTGTCCGGTGAGCAAACCTCAGAAGCTGATTGTAGGCGTCAGCTCGTGGAGTGCTTCACTTCATAGGATCTACAGACGGATATCAACGGAAGTTGGCGTGGCGAACAGCTTGGGTTCCTTTCCGAGCGGAAACCCGATCACGTACAGGACGTTAGCTGGCATTGGCCTGTCCGGGTCCGAGCCCCCCTTCAGCAGCACGTAGCGCTCGGCATAGCGTAGCGAAACGCCAAGCGTCTTGAGCACATCGATGTTGGCTTGCATCGTGTCAGCCGCCTCGCGCTTCTGCGCTTCGGTGTAGGCGTCCAGGCCATCCCGGTAGTCGCGGAAATATTCCATCAGCGCGGCGAAGCGTTTATCCGCTTCGCCGCCCATCTCGAAGGCCAGCTCCGACATGTCCATCGTGCTGGTCTGCGCCAGCTCGGCCAACTGCTTACCCGTGGTCAGCGGAATCGCCGCGAAGGTGACGTGCTCGAGGTCGAACTGTTCCTGCGCAGCCTTGAGTTCGTCTTCCGGTGGAATCGCGAATGGCTTGTTGAGCGCGTCGATGTCCAGGAAATCGAACGCGCTGGCCAGCGCCCGGCAGGTGTCGGCGTCGGCCGGCCAGCCTCGCTCGACGCGCTGAACGGTTCGCAGGTTGAGCCCGGCGATCACGGCCAACTGCTCCTGAGTCCATTGCCGGGCGTCGCGGAACACCTTGATGCAGACAGCTAGCTCGGCGGCGGTCAGCAGGCGTACTGGTGGCGTGTTTTTCGTCGCATTCATTTCGTTGCTCCTTCGTTATCGACTGGCGTGGCCGCACCTGGCGAGGGGCCAGAACGCAAGCAAGAGACCGACAGCGGCCAGGACTGCCACATAATGAGCAGGCGCCATGGTGTTGTAGTCGCAAGCGCTCAGTGTGCGTGCCAGAACCGGCAAAACGCCGCCCGGTGCGTCCAGGTGAATCTCATTCAGCTTGGCATTGATACGCCGTCGGTCAGTGCCCGGCTTCGTGCGGGTCTTGCGGGCCCGCCACAGCGGGCGAGCCGGTTCCCTCAGTCGACTTTCGACCCATTGACCGGTGCCAGGCTGGTGTACTCTCGACCGCGTGAGCCGAACGTGCCGGTTCATGGGCGGTCATCCATTGCCAAAGCACGCCCGTCTGCGCGCCGGTTACGCGTATTTTGGCAAGCTCCAGCCAGCACGCCAGCAAGCAGCGTCGCTGTCGCGAGAATTTCCATGCGATGGGCGGGATGCCAGACCATGGCCGCGAGGACACCGAGAATCACCACGACGACCGACCACGTCAACCACGGGTAGCCCCACATACGCAGCGGCAGCTCTGCCGCGCGTCGTTCCAGTACTGCGCGCATGCGCAGCTGCGATACTGCGATCACGAGGTAGACCAGAAGCGCCACGGCGCCAGAGGTAGCCAGCAGGAACGCGAAGACGCGTTCTGGCATAAGGTAGTTCGCCAGCACGGACACGAAAGCGAATGCGGTGGACACCAGTACCGCGGCGCGCGGTGTGCCACACGCGGCAGTCCGGCTTAGGCCGCTCGGGGCATCGCCCCGCGTCGACAGCGAGAACAGCATGCGCGAGGCAGTGTAGAGCGCCGAGTTCAGGCAACTCATTACCGCTGTCAGAACGATGACGTCGACGATCGCCTTGGCGTGCGGCACGCCGAGTATCTCCAGCGCGCGCTGGTACGCCCCATGGGTGACGAGCAGCGGGTCATTCCACGGCACCAGTGCAACAACAATGAAGATCGAGCCCAGATAGAACAGCGAAATGCGCCACACCACCGAGCGCGTCGCGCGCACGATTTGCCGGGCCGGGTGTTCCGCTTCGGCCGCCGCAATGGTGACGATCTCCGCCCCCATGAATGCGAACATCGTTGTCAGGACGACAGCGATGACAGCATGTGGGCCATTCGGCATGAACCCGCCATAGTCAACCAGCCGCGCCACGCCCGATACCTGAGCCCCCGGAAGCAAACCCAGCACCGCCAGACCGCCTATGGCAATGAACGCCACGATGGCGACCACCTTGATGAGCGCGAACCAGAACTCGAACTCACCATAGTTCCTGACCGAGAACAGATTGGTGCCGGTCAGCGCGAGCGTGATCGCCAGCGCAAACGTCCACTGGGGTACGGCGGGCAACCAGGCGCTCAGAATGGCCGCCGCCGCTGTCGCTTCAATCGGGATCACGAGGACCCAGAACCACCAGTACAACCAGCCAATCGTGAAACCGGCCCAATGTCCGATGGCGCCGTCCGCGTAGGTCGAAAACGATCCGGTATCCGGCTGTGCCACAGCCATCTCGCCCAGCATGCGCATGACCAGCACCACCAGCAGCCCAGACATGGCATAGGCCAGCAGCGCGGCCGGGCCGGCCTCGGCGATAGCTCGCCCGGAGCCTACAAACAGTCCGGCGCCGATGACGCCTGCAATCGAAACCATCGTGACGTGACGCGGCTTGAGTCCATGGCTCAGCCCTTTCCCTGACGGGTTCATGTCTCTCTCCTCGGTGAAGCGCGACCTAAATGAGCCGCCACGTTGGTGCTCCTATGACATGGAAATTGACCGCAGCTGGCGTTTCAGCATGCCGCGGTCGTCTGACCCCAAATGCGGCATGCCGCATCGCATTGACGCGAACAACGGGGTTCTGCAGATGGCCCACTCGATCAATCGACGATCGACCCACTGGACTGTGCCAGCCGGGCGTACTCGCCTAACGACCGCGTTGGCCGGAAGTACCGGTCACGAAGAATCGGCCTCTTGAGCGGCCCAACGATGGATGCCAGGTCGGACAGCTTCACATGGCCCAGTTCGGGCATGCCGATACCCACGTCGCACAGACCGTAGGCGGTGTCACCGTCGGCCGGGTCGAGCGCGGCCAGTAGCCAGGTCGCATGCGCATCGGGGGTAAACAGCCGCACCACGGGCAGCGGGTCGCAAGCATGGCCGGCTACGTATGCCTGGCCGTTTGCTAATAGCTGCCCGCGTTGTTCGGCGGTGATGAGGGGTTGGATCATGGTCATTGGCTCCTAGAAGGTTCCGTGTAAGTCAGAGCTAGACGATATTCGGTGCACGCTGCGGCGAAAAAATGCTCAACGGCTTTGCCCGAGCCGCAATGACACCCGCAGTCCGATAGCGTAGTCCTATGAAGTGCCCGCGCTGGGACGGAGTGGTCCACCGCACACAGATAAGGATTTCTAGGACCTTATCCTGGGCCGGCTAATTATAAACTAGAAACGATATTTTTAGCTTGTAAAGTTGATCGCAAGAACGGCACGTCCACACAGAATGGCGAAATGCCCACCGATGCCGACAAGCAAGCCTTTTCTAATCGTCTGCGATTGGCGCTACGCCGCGCCGAGCAGGAGGTTTCCGGTCCCACCGAACTCGCGTTACAGTTCAATCTTCGCTACAGATCGGGGACGCCTGTCTCGGCACAGACCACGCACAAGTGGTTGTCAGGAAGGGCGATTCCGACCTCAGATAAGATCGCAGTTTTGGCTGAATGGCTTCAGGTGACCGAGCATTGGTTGCACCATGGGCCGCCCCCAGTCACCAAAGGTCGAGAACCGCGAAAGACCGAGAAGGTGGGCCCTGAGCTGCTAGCATTAGCCCACAAGATTCAGACCTTGACGCCTCACAGGCGATATCTCATCGAGGAATTGGTAGAGCAGTTGCGCCAAGAAGCCCAATTGGGCGGCTAGCACAGGGTCCCGCCGCGCAGCATTTGTCAATGGTGCAGAGAGCCATTGTTCGCTCTTACTATGGATGCCAGGTCGGACAGCTTCACATCGCCCCAGATCGGGCACGCCGATACCTTCGTCGCGCAGACCGTAGGCGGTGTCACCATCGACCGGGTCGAGCGCGGCCGGTAGCCAGGTCGCATCGCGTCCGGCGTAAAAAGCCGCACCACAGGCAGCGGATCGCCAGCGTGGCCGGCTGTGTACGCTTGGCCGTTTGCGAGCAGTTGCGCGCGTTGTTCCGCGGTGATGAGGTTTAGGATCATGGGTCGCAGCCTCCTGGAAGGTTCGCCCCACGCGGAGCAAGGCGATGCTGGACGCACGTCCCGGCCTACGAGCTTCTGGCGCATCGACGGCTTCATCGGCACGGTTCGCACCCTGACGCTCAACGTCAAGGTCCGGTTCATCCCCAACGACAAGGCGAGCGAGAACGCCCCCGACTTCCGCGTCCAGGCGGCCGGTGGCTATGACCGCGGCGCGGCGTGGAAGAAAGTCAGCCAGTCCGAGCGGCCCTACCTGTCCGTGACCCTTGATGATCCTTCATTCCCGGCGACGATATACGCCCGGCTGATCGAGAAAGATGATGGTACGCACAACCTGAACCAAGGTCGCGCCGATCACGTCCTTGTTGTGATCCGATCCGCGGGGGCCGGGCTGGTTGCACGGCTTGCGGCCGAAACGCAGTGGAGGACCTGCAGGCGCGAACAATTTGCTGCGCGAGGAAGCCGCGCAGCGGCGGGGAAATCGTTTGCGCCGGAGGGTTGCGGCCATGAAGACTGGGGTGCAGCCGCGCCCGCCGCAGGATGCACAACAGCTAAAGGACGCATGGTCCGATCTCGCGGAAAGGCGCCATGGCCGACTCGGTATCCCCGCATAACGGCGGCACCAGCTGGGCGCCCTGAGGCAGGCAAGGAGCAGTCCCTCAACGACAAGTGAGAACGCCGCTGCCGCGTATTGCGGCGGCGGCGTCGAAGCGCAGCGTGGAAGCTCCATAGAGGCAGGCGGCTTATTCGTGAAACGCCCTTCATGACGTGGTGGGCGACGAATGGCTGTGCGCTTTCGCACAACCTGTTGCAGCAAGCTAGGGCGTACCCGAATCGATTTCTGGGCCATGCCTATCCGCGCCGGACATGCTCTCCGGCCAGGACATCGCCCCGGGCAAGTTCCAATTCCCCCCGAAACCCGGCACGCCTCGCTCATGGCGCGGAATCTGCTGCGCACCCGATGCAGCGCCGTGGCGCGCCACACCCAGCGTCCGTTGCCGCCATGAGGACGTCAGCGAGAAGCTGGATATCGTGCCGGCGGAATTCTTCGTGCACCGCCACATCTATGGCAAGTTGGCCTGGCTGATGCTGCCAACGCCTGATGCAGGAACCCGCTGACCCCCAGATCATCGACGGTGGCCTGCCCGCAGCCGGGCTGGTCGCGCGCACGCTGATCAGTCGCTTCGTCAACCACCTGCCGTACTGCCGCCAGGAGACGATCAATGCCCGCTCCGGCGTACACACGCCGCGCTCAACATTGGCTGCCTGGTCCGGGCGTGCCGGTGCGGCGCTGGAACCGCTCTATGAAGCGCACAAGCGCTTCGTACTTGCAGCAAGGGTTCTGCACGCCGACGAGACACCGGTGGCGATGCTCGACGCGGGAGCCGGCAAGACCAAGCGAGGTGAGCACGAGCTCGCCCCCTTGAGCAGCGAGCAACGTCTGGTCAGAAGGCACAGCGACGCCAAGCCGCTGTGGGCGGAACTGTATACCTGGCTGCAACTGGAGAGGTCACGTGTGGCCGATGGCTGCATCACAGCCAAGGCACTCGACTACAGCCTCAAGAACTGGCCAACGCTGACGCGCAACCTCCTCGATGGGGAGGTGAGCGTGGACAACAACAGCCTGGAGAACCTGATCCGTCCATGGGCCTCGGGGCGCAAGGCATGGTTATTTGCGAGCAGCGAACTGGCCGGTCAGCGCGCCGCGGTCGTGATGAGCCTGGTGCAATCAGCCAAGCTTCAAGGGCACGATCCATGGGCCTGCATCACCGATGTGCTGACCCGCTTGCCCACCGACCTGAGCAGCCGCATCGACGATGCTGCTTCCCCACAACTGGCGTCCCCCACGCTGAGCGCGCCTGCCCTCTCACAACCGATCTCAACCGGCAAGGTGGGACGGCGAGACGCTTACACGATCTCCGCCAGGCTAGCAAGTGCATCCCGGCGCGCTGCCGTCGGGGATGCGGGCCGCGCCTCTCGCCTCTGGCGAGGCACAGCTATCCGGCGGGCTGTGGATCCGAAGTAAATTCGCGGGCTTCGGAGCGGGCTTGTCGTCCTGGGCCAGATATCTCCGAGCTTGGACTGGTTTGCCAAGCTCATGCGCCGTCGACGCGGCCGGCCCAAAGCTTGCCAGAGACTTTCCCTCAGGCCATCGCCGCCGGCGGACGATCGGTGTGGGTGATGTCTTCAAATACGGACGATGCCTCCAGCCTCATCCGCGTCAACACAAGGTTGCCCTCGCGCGAGGCCAACCATGCCGGACAAAATCCCCTCGCGCTTTGGTTCGGCCGTGTCCTTACGCTTGAGGAGAAGGCGAATCCAGTCGACCTAGTCTGCGCAGCGCGAGTGAAGGGACTTTCGGGGGAGTTCATTCGGGTGGAACCGATGGTATGGCCGCCACGCCGGGCGCTCATGAAATCTGGAACGAGCGACCGCTGCCGATTGCCGTATTCCAGTCGGGCAGCGTCGCCCGTGACAATGCGATCCGTAGCCTGGAGCGAGCCAGGATCGCCTACCGGATGTCCTACGAGAGTCCGAGCCTGCTCGGGCTGCTCAGCATGGTCGAAGCAGGATGGGCGGTGGCACCGCTCGCGCGATGCGCAGTCCCACAGCATTTCACCATCCTTGGCCAGCCGCAGGGACTGCCCGAACTCGCCTCGTTGGAGCTTGTCCTGGCGCGCAGCGCAAAGTCCCATCGCCCGCCTCGCGACTTCCTGGCCGAACAGATCATCCTGGCGAATTCAGAGTTGGCATGGTCCCTGGGCCAATTCATGTTTGGCGTATGGCCTCCTTGCGCGCCTGAAGGCCGCAGCTCTCCTGCCTGGCTGATCGTGTCAGCGCGCAAAAGATTTCGGAACTGCACCGGTAGTCGGCACGGTCAAGACGATACAGGCTCGGAACCAGATTGACATTGTGCGCGTAGCCCAAAAGCTGTCCGCGTTGGCTGGCCGACTTCTCTGGCGATGAGTGAAAGGGGGGGACAGCGTTGGGCGGGCGGTCTCCCCCGCCATTAGTCTGTCGAAAACTTGCGCGTACAGCTCAATAATTATCGGCATTGCGTTTTGCTATGCATTTCCGGGCGGTACAAATGGAGGTGTCGATAAAATCGTTAAAAATCAGTGCCTTATTATGCCCCCGGGCGCCGTCCGTTAGCCGGGCTTCAGCCGCAGCCGTTTTGGTCTCAGGTGGGCGGCCCGGCAACACCCACGTGCGCGGCGTGGCCTGCATCCGCTGGGGTTTCGACACCCACGGCACGGATGCCTTAGAGGTGGTCAGCAATGCGGCAATAGGCGGGACTGCCCGGCCCCTGTCGTGGAATGACTTCCTTCCCGCCGACGATGTTGGCCTGGGCCTGCGATGCCCTTGCGGACGGAGAACACCACTTACCATTATCCGAATAATGGTAAGTGATTAGCTGGATATAATGGATCACAAGACCGAGAACCCGGCGCTGGCTTTGCCCGGTCTATGCGCTGGCCGCCCGGCCACCGTCGCCGGGCCCTGCCATTGACGCGGCCCAGACTACCCCTGCCCCAAGCCTCCCATGAATACGTCGCCCCTCACGCCGAACGCACTGCCTAGCCCAGTATTGCCGGGCGGGCTTTCCGACGCCCAGCTGGTGCGCGCATGGCTAGACGCCAAGGCCGCCGCGGGTCTCGGTCTGCGCGCCAGCACCTGCAGTCAGTACGAGCTCGAGGCGCGGCGCTTGCTTTGGTATGCGGACGCGCAGGGCCGGCCTCTGGCCACCTGGCAGGTGACTCATGCCAGCGACTACCTTACCTTCTTGCGTGACCCGCCCGCGCACGCGATCAGCAACGGCCGAGTTCGCCGCGGCAGCGCGGCTTGGCGACCGCTGCGCGGCCCGCTTTCCGAAGCATCGCGACGCCAGAGCGCAGTCATCGTGGGTAGCCTGTTCGACTGGCTGGTACGGGTTGGGGCTCTGCGGATCAATCCGTTCGCGCCAGTGCCGCGAGAGCGCTCTGCCACAGGGCCCGGCTCCCAGCGGAGGTTCCTCGAACTGGAACAGGTGGCAGCGGTATTCGAAGCGATTGAAGCACGCCCGGCGCCGACGCGGTGGGCGCAGCTACACCAGGCGCGCGACCGCCTGCTAGTTGCGCTGCTGTTCCAGACGGGGCTGCGCGCCTCCGAGGTGGCTGCACTAACTTGGGCGGATTTCGAACGCCATCCTGGCCGGTCCCGTGCGTTCTGGACCGTGCGCATCCGTCAAGCCAAGGGGGGCAACGATCAACTGGTGCCCTGCGACAACGCGATGGACGAACTGGCACGCTTTCGCCGTTTGGTAGGGCTGCCGCCCATGCCTAGCACCACCGACACCGCAGCAGTCATCCCGGCGATCGCCGGTGGGCGTCAACGCGCTGTGCCGCCGGTCGATCCGTTTGAGCTACAGCGAAAGCTGAGCCGGCCGCTTCGTACGCGCCAGGGAATCTATGCCATCGTGCGTACAGCATTTGCGGAAGCGGCCGACCGTCTGGAGCGGGAGGACCGCAGCGAAGAGGCGGCCAGGCTCCGAGGTGCGTCGACGCACTGGCTGCGGCATACGCATGCCACGCATCTGCTACGCGCCGGCGTGCCGGTAACCGACGTGCAGCGCGCCCTGCGACACCGCGACATCAACACCACGCGGCGGTACACCCACGAGGCGCTGGAAGATGTAGCTTTTGCGCTGGCCGGCAAAATCCCGGGCGCCGCGTAGCGTGTCAGACGCCAGCCATTCCTGCGCTCTCTCGCTGTGTGGGGCGGTTGCCTTCGGCTGGCCGTGGAAGGCGGTGAAGAACCGGGTGCGAGAACACTCTATGGCTCTGCCCGGTGAGCAATAAATTCCCTGCGGTTGGGTCGAAGTCAAGCTGACCTAGCATTGGCGCATGCGGTTATGTGGCCGGGGTACGTCCGCGCTTGCCATACCGTTGAGAGGCCGGCCGTCGCACCTGGATCGAGCCAATATTTTCCGGGGACTCCGCGGCGGAGGAGGCACCAAGCGGACTCGAATGCCGGCGTCGCCCAACGCGGGAAGGTCGGTGAGCCGTGCGGGGCACCGTCCCAACTTGGGAAGGTCGGCGAGCCGTACGGGCACCGTCCCAACTTGGGACGATTGGCGAACCATGCCGGGCACCGTCCCAACTTGGGAAGGTCGGCGAGCCGCACTATGAGCGTCCCCGGTTAGGAAAACTAGCAGCCGTAGATGGGACCATCACAACTTGAGGTGGTCGTAAAGCGGGCCTAGCAGCGGATCAACTTGGAAGGTCTGCGCGTGCATATCTGGCACCGTCCCAACTTGGGAAGCTTGGCGAGCCGTGCGGGGCACCGTCCCAACTTGGGAAGGTCGGCGATCCGTGCGGGGCCGTCCCAATTTGGGAAGGTCGGCGAACCGTGCGGGGCACCGTCCCAACTTGGGAAGGTCGGCGAG
>NZ_JBYSYC010000034.1:12401-99057 GCF_058782875.1 Cupriavidus sp. FW305-F7
CGATCCGTGCGGGGCCGTCCCAATTTGGGAAGGTCGGCGAACCGTGCGGGGCACCGTCCCAACTTGGGAAGGTCGGCGAACTGTGCGGGGCACCGTCCCAACTTGGGAAGGTCGGCGAGCCGTGGGGGGCACCGTCCCAATTTGGGAAGGTCGGCGAGCCGTGGGGGCACCGTCCCAACTTGGGAAGGTCGGTGAGCCGTGCGGACCGTCCCAACTTGGGAAGGTTGGCAAGCCGCGCCTGGCACTGTCCCAACTTGGGAAGGTCGGCGAGCCGTGCGGGGCATCGTCCCAACTTGGGAAGGCTGGCATCCGTGCGGGGCCGTCCCAATTTGGGAAGGTCGGTGAGCCATGCCGGGCACCGTCCCAACTTGGGAAGATCGGTGAGCCGTGCGGGGCACCGCCCCAACTTGGGAAGCTTGGCGAGCCGTGCGGGGCACCGTCCCAATTTGGGAAGGTCGGCGAGCCGTGCGGGGCACCGTCCCAATTTGGGAAGGTCGGCGAGCCGTGGGGGGCTCCGTCCCAACGTGGGAAGATCAATTGAACCGCGCCGGGCACCGTCCAAATTTGGGAAGGCTGGCGCGAGCCGTGCGGACCGTCCCAATTTGGGAAGATCGGTGAGCCGTGCGGGGCACCGTCCCAACTTGGAAAGGTTGGCGAACCGTGCGGGGCTCAGTCCCAACTTGGGAAGGTTGGCGAGCCGTGAGGGGCACCGTCCAAATTTGGGAAGGTCGGCGAACCGTGCGTGCGGGGCACCGTCCCAATTTGGGAAGGTCGGCGAGCTGTGCGGGGCACCGTCCCAACGTGGGAAGGTCGGCGAGCTGCGCGGGGCACCGTCCCAACTTGGGAAGGTCGGTGAGCCGTGCGGACCGTCCCAACTTGGGAAGGTTGGCGAGCCATGCGTGCGGGGCACCGTCCCAACTTGGGAAGATCATTGAGCCGCGCCTGGCACCGCCCCAAACTGGGAAGATCACCAAGACGTGCCAGGGACCGACCCAACTTCGGAAGGTCAGCGCGCGTGGCCCATGCTGAGCGTTGGGCAAAAAAAAGCCCGCTCGAAGCGGGCATGGTTACCTGAAGCTGTACTTACTTGGGCTGGTGGTGAAACGATTCGCTAATGAGCTGCCGGATTTGCGTCTCCAGGGCCTCGGACAGGACCCCAGCTCTGATTTTCACAGTGAAGCCGTTGACGTCCTTCGTAATGGAACCAGCCTGTTCCTTGCCGGAAAAAAACTTGTCAATGCTTCGCTCACTCGCGGAACTTGGCGCCGAAGCGCGCCGGGTTGCGAGTGCTTTGATAGCGCCAGCGACTTTACCTTGCTCCATCTTTCCCGATGCTACGAGCGGCCAAATCTCCTTCGCAGCATCGTTGCCGGCTTCTCCATACTTCCGAATCGTTGTGACAATGGCTTCGGCCGCGCTTCCGCCAAGCAGTCGCGGCTGAAGGTCGAGATCCTTCAACACGAAATCTGGCAACTGCGCGAAGCTAAGGAATCGATAGAGACCGCTCTTGGACAGGCCGAGCGCCTCCGCAAGTCGTACGCGGGACGGAAATTCCTTCTCTGTCCGCCGGACAGACAGCGCAATTTCATAGTCGGAAAGGTCGTCACGGCTGATATTCTCGACCATGGCGAGCACCGCCATATCAGCATCAGAACACTCCACGACGACGGCCTTGACGGTATCGAGCCCAAGCATTTTGTGGGCGCGCCAGCGGCGCTCCCCTGCCACAATCTGGTAGCCGGATTCAGCGCGGCGTACCACGATAGGCTGCATGAGCCCCACCTCACGAATGGACTCTGCAAGCTCTGACAGCTTGAGTTCATTGAACACGCGCCGAGGCTGCCATGGGTTCGGCACAATATCGGCAACAGCCAGTTGCGACGCGACGCCGGTTGCCTCCAACTCCTGGACACGGAGTTGCGCAACGGCAAGTGCCCCAGTGAGGCCAGGCGCGGTCTGGGTTCGGTCGCTACGCTTGACTTCGTCCTGATTAATTGCCGAGGTCTTGCGGATGCCCGCCGTCTTAGCCAGCAGCTGTTCTCGCATATTGCTCATTGCGCGCTCCTCCATTTTTCTGCGTAGATCTCATCCAACCACCGGCAATAGTCCATGATCGGCTGACGCACGCGGGTCAGCGACTTGGCCGCGCTATGTGTGCTACTCACGTCGAACACCGTCGAGAATGCCAGCGCCCCAGTGCTCATCACCGAACTCGCCGGCACTTCGATCGAATGCAGCCACTTCTCATAAGCGCTCTGCGCCCAGGCACGCACGATGGGTGCCGACGAGGTGCGCCCATAATCGACCTTGGAGAGCAACAACGAGACGAAGTCGTATTTCTTGTCGGCTTCATACTTGATGAAGCTTTTGGAGACGTCTGAAAACAAGCGCCAGAAAGACAGCGAGCTGATGAAGTCCAGGTTCTCAGGAACCATCGGCATGACCATCGCGTCTGCCGCAAGCAAGGCGTTCAGGTTCATGTAGGAAAGCGAGGGAGACGTATCCATGAGGATATAGTCATAGTGCTTGCGCAATGGCTCCAACCCTTCCCTCAGCACCGTCCAGAAGCGAAAGCCAGGCTTGATTTTCTGCATCGCGGGCAGATGGAACTCTGCCCCAATCAGTTCGGTGTGCGCTGGAATCAAGTCAAGGCCATCCCAATAGGTTGACTGGATGCTTCCCTGTAGTCCCCCTTCGATTTGCTGATCATAGATATAGGGCAAGACCGTGTCTTCCGGCGTGACATCCTTCTCGGCATACAAACCACACAGTTCCGAGAGCGAGGCCTGAGGATCCAGGTCGACAACCAGGACTTTTCGGCCACGCAATGTCAGCCCCTGAGCCAGACACATAGTCGTGGTAGTCTTGGCCGAGCCGCCCTTGAGCTGGGCGGTGATAATGATTTTTCCTTCAGGCTCTCTCGTGCCTGTGACGAGCGGCGTCTGATAAATGTCGGAGACCTTCTGCACCCAGATGCGTGCCTCCTCCAGCGTGAAGGTCCGGGTACGCCCAGTACCGGCGGCCTTTCCTGGCGGCAATTCTCCATCGCCCTTGGTCGCGAGGTACTGAACTTGCGAGTGGGAGATGTTGCATAGGTCTGCAATCTCCCCCGTCTTAAAAATCGGTGCGGTTTTTCGCGGCCGCGGTGCGAGAATCGTCTCGCGAAGTTCGTCCGTAAAAATGGTGACCCTTTCCGCGAACTGAGATATCTGCTCTAGCGGTACAGTTCGGTCGACTGCTGGAAGTTGGCTCGTTTTCACCATTCTGAGGTTTATCCGGAAAATTCGAGAAAGCTCAGAATACAGGAAATCCATGAGCAACGGCTCATAAATCGCTGATTTTGAATAAGAGTTTCTTTGAAAACAACGATTTTGCCTAAGCTTTAGGCAGTTTTGGGACGTCGTGGGGTTCACATGAGGTACCCGATAAGCGCTGGGAGATCCCTCGACTTATTGGCGGACCCAAAGCGTGACACAAATGACCTCACCTTCAATGGCTACATCGCCTTTCGGGCGCCGGCAAGGTGAGGTCATTTGTGCCGTTCGGCAAAACCGGAGAAGTGAACTCGCCGAAATCCGGCACAATGAAACTCACCTTCCTTCCCGTCCAGCCAAAGTCTTGCCCAGGGCTTGGTATGGGGGAGGGCACCTGCTCGGCGTTTCCGCACAATTGACCTCACCTTTACACGGCCCAGACAAAGAAGTCCGTCAGGCAAGAACAGTGATGGTGAGGTTATTTGTGCTGCTCTGCAGCATGGTCTAGTGCTGGAGCAGCATCTCGTCGCAATGACACCCCTTTTCAGGGCTGGGAGTCAGGGAGCGAGGGTGCACGTGCCAGCCGATGCACAATCAACCTCACCATCCTTTGAGCGGCCAGACCCTTTCATCGGACGGTGAGGTTCATTGTGCAAGGTTTAACCTCGGCAATCGCCAGCACAAAAAACCTCACCTTCATCTCATGCACAAAGAACCTCACCATGAGGCTGAGCGCGGGTCATTACAGGACTTCCAGCGATCCTCTTGCCAGCTCCGTAGCGTCGGACAGGTCCGTCGATCCTATTGCTTCGGCGCAATCCCGGTTAAATCACATCAATCGGGACGCAGAAATGGGTACGCACGTGTGCAGAACTCGAAGGGTCCCGACGCGCACCGTTCGCATCGTGACTGCCGGCGTTATGTTGGTTGGATGTTTTTGAAGTAAACCACCCAACTTACAAACAGAGAATTGCGAAATCCTTGTTGATCAAGGACTTAACCTTTCAAAGGTGAGGTTAGCTGTGTCAAAGGTGAGGTTCCGTGTGTTGCGAAGGTGCGGTTTACTGTGTGATCACGGTGAGGTCTATTCCCCGACAAGGTGAGGCTCATTGTGCAAACACCCCGAAGGTGAGATGTATTGTGCGTCACCTGTGGACAAGTCCGCTTTGCCCAGACTGGTCCTAGGCTTGAACGATTCGCGTGACGGAGATCGGTGAGGTTGGTTGTGCAT
Source organism: Cupriavidus sp. FW305-F7 (assembly GCF_058782875.1). Taxonomy (NCBI): domain Bacteria; kingdom Pseudomonadati; phylum Pseudomonadota; class Betaproteobacteria; order Burkholderiales; family Burkholderiaceae; genus Cupriavidus; species Cupriavidus sp. FW305-F7. Next base: position 16,887 of record NZ_JBYSYC010000034.1, read on the forward strand.
CAGGTGAGATTCATTGTGCGCATTGACCCACGCTGACCCGACAGCCCGACGGATCAACATGAAGGTGAGGTTTGTTGTGTTGACAGGACCTCACCATCACATGCTAGAGTCGCCCGAGCAATAAAACGAGCGGGAAGACGCGTATGGAGACGGACAATCCGGTGGAGGTCAAAGCGAGGACGACGCCTCGCCAAATGGCGCTGGCATTGTTTGAGGACATGTTTGACCTCGGGATGCCCATCAACGAGGCCAACCGTGAAATCGGCTATCAGCGCAACAATTTCTTCACGGAAATTGTCAACATGGGATTGGCGGCACGACGGTTCCTGGATGCCGCGTATTTCATCGTGGCACAAGAGCCGGAGGTTCCTGACCAATACGATGTCGAGCTGAACTACTTTAAGTGGTTGATGCGCTATGACAGCCGGAACCTGAAGCACCTGCGTACTATCGCGGACGAGGCGCAGAACGCCAAGGTTCGCGTGACCAATACACCGTCAGACCGGGAGCCAGATGAGAACGATATCTGGGTCCAGGTCCAGTTGATCGGCATGGTGGCGATGCATCGCGGCCGCGTCCGGTTCGATGTGCATCACAGTTTGATCCCGCATATTCGAGATCCCCGCAAGTCTCATTGGCTCAGCCTTCGCATCTCAACGGCATTTACCCGCAGTCTCGCGCGTGCGATCTATGACAAGGTCTTGCCGAGTGTGCCCAACGGGCGTACGGACTGGATCAAACTTGATGAGATGCGGACCTGGCCGGGAAAGATGGGCGCGAATGCCAACATCTTCAAATACTTCAAGCGCGACTGGCTGGAGCCTGCGGTCCGCGAAATCAATGAGATCTCGGACATCGAGCTGTCCTACGAGACCAAGACCGAGTCCACTTCCTCGAAGAAGGTTGACCGGATTCGCTTTCTCCTCAAGCGTAAGGACACGGCCGACGCTGTCATGGCAAGCCTGTCCGATGCCAGCCAGATCTATAAGATTCTTAAGGAAGAGTTCAACCTCTCAACCCGGCAGTTTGGCGAGCTCTCCGAGAACCGCGAGACATGGAATGATGATCGCATCCTGCAGGCGATCGAGTACACGCGCTTCAAGCTCAATCGCGGTCAGGTCAAGAAGAGTCCCGCAGGCTATTTGATGAAGGCCTTGCGTGACAATTGGCGCATGTCAGAGGCTGAGCGCACGATGGTCCAGGTCCAGACCAAGCTGCTTGTCGAGGAAGAACAGAAGGACGCCGCGAAGATCGCCGTCAAGACCAGCGTGGAGCGCAGTGTTGCCTCGCGTGAAGACGAGACCCGCACTCGCATGAATGAAGAATCGCGGCAAGGGCGCGAACACTTCGGGGCAGCGGATACCAAAGCGCGAGGGGATTTTGTCCGGGCATGGTTGGCCTCGCGCGAGGGCAAGCTTGTGTTGAAGCGGATGAGGCTGGAGGCATCGTCCGTATCCGAAGACATCATCCTGGCGAATTCAGAGTTGGCATGGTACCTGGGCCAATTTGTGTTTGGGCGTATGGCCTCCTTGCGCGCCTGAAGGCTGCAGCTTTCCTGCCTGGCTGATCGTGTTAGCGCGCAAAACAACTATTGCGCGGCGCGATGTTCGATCTCCGCGAGGCTAGCAAGTGCATCCCGGCGCGCTGCCGTCGGGGATGCGGGCCGCGCCTCTCGCCTCTGGCGAGGCACAGCTATCTGGCGGGCTGTGGATCCGAAGTAAATTCGCGGGCTTCGGAGCGGGCTTGTCGTCCTGGGCCAGATCTCTCCGAGCTTGGACTCGGCTCGCCAAGCTCATGCGCCGTCGAGGCGGCCGGCCCAAAGCTTGCCAGAGACTTTCCCTCAGGCCATCGCCGCCGGCGGACGATTGGTGTGGGCGTAGCAGCATAGCTAATTTGTGGATTAGGGGTAAGGATTCGCGACATGGCAGACGCACTTTGCGCAGCCTTGGCCGATGCCACCTAGGGAGATATCGAGGTCGAACCGAGGTCCCCATTGAGGGCTGACGCTGCGCTTGCCAGTCCGCGGTTTCTGCCGAAGGGGGGAGGGCGGTCTTGCTGTTTCCTTCACCGTATCACGACGTTCTCGCCGTCAAGGGCTGCGTGCCTTAGGCGCTTGCGGCCGTGGCCGTCCTCGACCCTCTGACGGCTGGCGCTGCGCCGTGCTGGCGCCGGTTCCGGGCAATTCCGCCCGAGCAACCGGAACACGATCATGTCGCAACAGTCCCATTACTTCGCCGAGCGAGGCCTGCTCTGATCTCGGGGGCTTCGGCCCCTTTTTTGCTACGCAAGGTCTAATGCGCAGTTCGCCAGCGAGGCCGGCGATCGATGAGCTTGGGGCCCTCGGCAGCTGGCCGTAGTGCTCGGCACTATTCTCCGCGATGGCTGCGAACGGTGCCCGCCGTCTGCTCTCTACACCTTCACCGAAATCCGCAGCTTGGCTCGGCGTTGGCTCGGATGCTGCAGCATCCAGGGCTCTCGCCGACTTTGACGGGCCTCACTTCGGGCGTTTCCCCCCCGAAGGCTCAAATTGTTCAAGTCCCTTGTGTCTATCGATTTCACCACTCAGGCCTAGCGCCAAGCGCTGGACCTTACGATTTCCGTCTACCGGCGCCTAGTTGGCTCCTGACCGCTGGTCAAGCCATGAAGCCACTGCGTGGCTGCTCGCAAACCGTTGCCGCAATTGGCCTTTTGCCTTGGTGTTGTGAGAGAAAAAGCTTGACGAAACAGCATCACAATAACGCGGGCCGACCACGAATCACGCCGAATGAAGCACACGTCGCAAGCGGCTGCGGACAAAGGTCTGCTCGTCTCTTTGATATTGACTAAAACGTCAGGATGACGATAATGTCGTCAAAACATCGGGTGCCACCTATGGCGGCGCCCGGCCATTGGAGACGCCATGACCCGTCCGCCCCGCAGCGTGCTGCGCACGCCGCCGGCTTTCCCCGAAAGTGCGCTGCCTGCCTTCGTCCAGAAGCTCGACCGGCCCGAAGCCCTGGTCAAGGCCCAGGCGCTTGCCTTCCTGATGTTCGAGAAGCGCGACCTGCGCGCGACGCAGACCTTCCTGACGGATTTCGGCATGCATTGCGTGTCGCGCACCGGCAGCCGGCTGTTGATGCGCGGCGCCGGCCCCCAGCCGTGCCTGATGCTCGCGACGCCAGGGCAGCGCTCGCGTTATGTCGGCGCGGCCTTTTCGGTGCGCAGCGAGGCAGACCTGGACTACCTCGAGGCCAACGCGAATGCGCGCCGCCTCCAGGCAGACGAGATTCCGGGCGGCGGCGCCGGCGTCGAACTGACCGACCCCGCCGGGAACTTGCTGTGGCTGGTGACCGGCCAGCAGCCGGTCGACCCGCTGCCATTGCGGGACCCGCTGCATTCGCTCACCAACGACCCGGGACAGCTTCGGCGGGTGAATGCTACGGTCCGGCCGCCGCTGGAGCCCGCGGCCGTGGTCAAGCTCGGCCACGTCGTGCTCCAGACCGTCGACTTTCCCGGCATGGCGCGCTGGTATATGCGTCATCTCGGCCTGATCCCGACCGATGTCCAGTATCTGGAGGACGGGTCTCCCAATCTCTGCTTCTTCCGCCTGGACCTCGGCAGCACGCCCGCGGACCATCACGCCTTCGTGCTCGCCGGCGGCATCGAGGAGAAATACGAGCACAGCGCATACGAAGTGCTCGACCTCGACGCGCTCGGCCAGGGCAACAACGTGCTGCGCGCGAATGGCCACCGCCATATGTGGGGTATCGGGCGCCATGTGCTCGGCAGTCAGCTGTTCGATTACTGGTTCGATCCGGACGGCATGGAATTCGAGCACTACGCCGACGGTGATGTCTTCACCGCCGACCGGGAAACCCACTACGTGCCGCTGGAAATGTCCGGCATCTGGGCATGGGGCGACGACGTCCCCGCCGGCATGGGTGTCAAGCGCAATCTCGCCACGGTGTTCCGGGTTGCGCGGCTGCTGCGCGCCGGCCGGCTCTCGGCCGCGCGGCTGAAGCTGCTTGGCCGCGTGATGACCCAGGCGCGGCCCTGGCTCTGAGCCTGCGCATCCGCCCCTCTACGAACCCCCTCACGTCAAGGAAAGCAAATGTCCGTCAAAGTCGTCCGATATCTCCACGGCGGCGAACCCTGCTGGGGTGTGGTCCACGACCGCCGCATCGCGCCCCTGTCTTGCGGCTCTGCCAGCACCGCCGACTTCGTCACGAACGGCCTCGAAGCCGCGTGGCGCAGCACCCCCGGCCAGGCCACGCTGCCGCTCGACGCCGTCACGCTGCTGCCGCCGGTCACGTCTGACCGCCAGTTCCTGTGCCAGGGCATCAACTACGCCAGCCATGTGCGTGAGTCCGGCATGGACCCTGACAAGATCGGCTTCAACACCCTGTTCACCAAGGCCCCGTCCTGCCTTGCGCCCGCCGACGCCGACGTGGTGCGGCCGGCGCATGTGCATCTGCTCGACTACGAAATCGAGCTTGGTCTCGTGGTGCGCAAGCCGCTGAGCGAGGCGGTCCAGGTCGGGCCGGACCAGCTGCACGAGTACCTCGCTGGCGTGACCATCGTCAACGACATTTCGGCGCGCGACGTCCAGCTGCCGCAGGCCCAGTTCTACAAGGGCAAGAGCTACCGCAGCTTCGGCCCGGTCGGGCCTTTCCTGGTGCTGTTGGACAAGGAGGAATGGCGGCGCTGGCCCGCGTTCCGCATGCAGCTGCATGTCAACGGGCAGCCCCGCCAGGACGCCTATTGCGGCGACATGATTTTCAAGCCGCACCAGACGCTTACCGAGATGTCCGCGCTGCACGACCTGCAAGCCGGCGATCTGATCGCCACCGGCACGCCGGCCGGCTGTGCCGCCCGTGCGCCTGGCAAGCTGGCGATGTGGGTGTTCCGGCATTTGCTGTCCGAGAGTGCGAAGTGGCGCCTCTTCATCAAGAAGGGCTTGTCCAACCCGGCTTACCTGCGGCCGGGCGACATCATGACCGCTTCGATCCGCACCGACGACGGCGCCATCGACCTGGGCGAGCAGCGCAATCGGGTGGTGGCGGCATGAGCGACAGCTATATCGCCGCCATCGACGGCTTTGGCGATGCGTTCGCGTTGCGGCTGCGCCCGGCGCCCCGCCCGCGGCCGCGCCAGGGCGAGATCGTGGTGCAAGTTGAGGCCGCGGCGGTCAATCCCATCGATGTGCGCCGCCGCGGCGGCTACGGCAGCAGGCTTTTCTCTCTGATGGGCGCGGCGCGCATGCCTCTCATACTCGGTAACGATTTTGTCGGGACGGTTTGCGCGGTGGGCCAGGGTGTGACCGGGCTGCGCGAAGGCGATGCCGTGTTCGGCGCCAAGCCGCCATCGAGTGCGGGCACGCATGCCACCCATGTCGCCATGCGCGCCGAACACGCTCGCCTGATGCCGTCGTCCATCCCGGCCGCCGCCCTGGCGACGCTACCGTACAACTTCCTGACCGTGACGCGCGCGTTCGCCGACGCCGGGATCTGCCGCGAGACCGTGAACGGGCGTCCCGTGCTCGTGCACGGCGCGACCGGTGGCCTGGGCCAGATCGCGGTCTGGTTGCTGCGCAGGCTGGGAGCGAGTGTTACCGCTGTCGGCGGAGGTAAAGGACTCGTTGCCTGCCTGGCCGCTGGCGCTGACGTACTCGTCGATCGCCACCGCCAGTCGCTGGCGAGCCTGCCGCGGCATTTCGCCGCCACCCTGAATTTCGCCAACTGGGATGACGAAGCGGACCTGCTGCGCAGGCTGGCGCCCGACGCGGCCGGTCATGCGACCACGGTACATCCGCTGCTTGGCAACTTCGACCGGCTGGGACTGTTCAGAGGCGGGGTGGCCACGCTGGTTGGCAAGCGTGGCAAACGCGGGCTGATACCGAAGGGCGCGCGCTATGGGTGGACGACCTTCCGCCCGAACCCTTCGGCCCTGCAGGCACTGGCCGATTGCGCGGCGGCGCTGGCGCCCGCCGAGGTTAAGACTTTTGCGCTCAGCCAGGCCGGGCAGGCGTTCCTGCACGTCGGGCAAGGCCAACCCCGGCGGGCCGTCCTGCTGCCAGGGGAACTCTAGAAAAAGACAGCGCCACAACAAGGAGACAAGCATGCCCCATAACATAAACGACCGCGGGACGCGTACCGGCGGCATCCGGACCCAGGCCGATATCGACGAATTCGAACGCACACCCTGGCAGGAAAAACTGCCCGCGCAGAACACCTACGAACTGCTGTGCCGTGCCTGCGACAGTCATCCGGACAAGACCGCGTTGCGCTTCGTCATGACCGGGGAGGCTGACGCGCCAGACTTTGTCGTCGATTACGCAACCCTCAAGGCGCGCGTGACGCAAGCGGCCAACGCCTTTCACCGCGCCGGCATTACCACCGGCACGGCGGTGGCGTTGCTGCTGCCCAATCTGCCCCAGACCCATTACGCCTTGCTGGGCGCGCAGGCTGCCGGCATCGCCAGTCCCATCAACCCGATGCTGGAGGTCGACTATGTCGCCGCCATCGTCAATGAGACAGGCGCGCAAGCGCTGGTCGCCTGCGCCCCGGTCTCCGACAGCGCGCTGTGGGACAAAGCCGTCGCCGTGGCCGACCGTTGCCCATCGGTGCGGACCCTGTTCGTCGTCAGCGCTGCGCCGTATCTTCCTGCCGCGCAGCGTGCGCGGGTCGACGCGGCCTTCGACACGGCGTCAAGGCCATGCCGCGCGGACGTGAAGATGGTCGGCTTCGACCAGGCGCTGGCGGCCGAGCCGTCGGACACGCTGGTTTCGAAGCGCCGCATCCTGGCGACTGACCTCTGCTCGCATTTCCATACCGGCGGTACTACCGGCCTGCCCAAAGTCGCGACGCACACGCATCTCAATGAAGTCTTCGTCGCGTCGATGCTCAAGGCGCTGATCCCGTCGCCAAACACGATCCTGTGCGGCCTCCCACTGTTCCACGTGAACGGCGCGATGATCACCGGCCTTGCCGCATTCCATGGCGGCTGGGAGGTCGTGATGCTGACGCCCGCCGGCTATCGGGGCCAGGGCGTGATGCCGAACTTCTGGAAGCTGGTCGAACGGTTCCGCGCCACCAGCTTCAGCGGCGTGCCGACGATCTACGCCGCGCTGGCCGATCTGCCGCGGGAAGGCGCCGACATTGCGTCGTTGCGCTTCGCCTTTTGCGGCGCCGCGCCGCTGCCGGCCGAGGTCGCGCGGCGCTTCGAAGCCGCCGCTGGCATTCCGCTGTACGAGGGCTACGGTCTGACCGAAGGCGCGTGCGTCTCGGCCCTCAATCCGCCGCAGGGCGAACGTCGCCTCGGCACGGTCGGCCTGCGCCTGCCGCACCAGGCAATCGGCGCCTGGAAGGTCGACGGCTCCGGCCACGCCACCGAGCCTTGCGCGCCGGGCGAAACCGGCGTCATCGGCATCAACGGCCCCAATGTGTTTCCTGGCTATCTGCGCGAGCAAGACAATGGTGGCATCTGGCTCAAGCCGGGATGGCTCAATACCGGCGACCTCGGCCATCTCGATGCCGACGGCTATCTGCATCTGACCGGCCGTGCCAAGGAACTGATCATCCGCGGCGGCCACAACATCGATCCGGCGATGATCGAGGACGCGCTGCTGCAGCATCCGGCCGTGGCAATGGCGGCCGCGGTCGGCCAGCCGGATGCGCACAGCGGGGAGTTGCCAGTCGCCTACGTCACGCTCAAGCCAGGCTTCACCCCGGCTGCCGACGAATTGCTGGCGGCCGCGCGCAACCTCGTGCCGGAACGCGCTGCAGTGCCGGTGCGCATCGACATCCTGCAGGAGATGCCGCTGACTTCCGTCGGCAAGGTGGCCCGGGCGGAGCTGCGCATGCGCGCTGCCGGGCAAGTGTTCCGAGAGATCCTGGCGCAGGCCGGCACGGCCGCCAGCGTGCGCGTGGGGCCGGATATCCGGCGCGGCACCGTCGCCTTCGTCCAATGCCCCGCCCCGGACGTCGCGCGCGCGCAGGATCTGCTCGGACGGTTTCCGTTCCCGCTCGACTTCAACGGCCCGGTGTGAACGCGCCGAGTCCCCTCCCGTAGAGAAACCGCTCATGAATACCACATTGCCCGAGCAGGTCGACGTCTTGCTGGTGGGCCTAGGCCCGGTCGGCGCCACCGCGGCCAACCTGCTGGGACGCTACGGCGTCCGTACCCTGGCCATCGACAAGGCCGCTGATATTTTCACCGCGCCCCGGGCCATCGTGCTCGATAACGAAGCGCTGCGCATCTTGCAGATGGCAGGGCTCGAGGAAGGCGCGTTCGAAACGCTGGCCATTGCCAAGGTGCAGATGCATTCGCCGCTGTTCGGCAGATACGCGCGTGCCAACACAGCCGGCACCATGGACTGCCACCCGCGACTGGTCACGTTCTATCAGCCAGATCTCGAACGCGCCTTGCGCGCCCGCTTGAGCCGCTATCCCTGCGTGAGCATCGCGCTTGGCGCCGATCTCACCGGTTTTGACGACGACGGCGAAACGGTGCGCGCCACTGTGTGTCTTCCCGGCGGTGACACGGCCACCGTGCGCGCGCGCTATATCGTGGGCGCGGACGGCGCCAATTCTTTCGTGCGGCGCCACGCCGGCCTTGCCTTCGAAGGCAAGACCTTCACGCAGGACTGGCTGGTCGTCGACGCCCTGAACGTGCCCAACCCGATCGACCATGTCGAATTCCTGTGCGACCCGCGCCGGCCTACGCCGCACATGGTTGCCCCGGGCGGCAGGCAACGCTGGGAGTTCATGCTGCAGCCCGGCGAGACGCGTGAACAGATGGAATCGCCTGACAAGATCCGCGAGCTGCTCGCCCCCTGGTGCAAGCCGGAGGACATCACGATCGAGCGCACAGCGGTCTACCGGTTCCATGCGCGCATCGTCGATCGTTTCTCCAAGGGTAGGGCGTTCCTGGTGGGCGACGCCGCGCATATCACGCCGCCCTTCGTCGGCCAGGGGCTCGTCGCCGGGCTGCGCGACGTGGCCAACCTGTGCTGGAAGCTCGCTTGGGTCGTGCAGGGAAGGGCGACGCCCGCCATTCTTGAAACCTACGACACCGAGCGGCGCCCACACGCCCGCTCCATCATCAACCTGGCGCTCCTGATGGGCCGGCTGGTGATGCCGCGCAACCGGCTGGCGGCATTTGCCGTCCATGGCTCGATGGCGCTGATGCAGCGCATGCCCTGGGCTCGAGCCTTCTTCGAGGACCTGAAGATCAAGCCGCCGGCTCGTTTCAGGCGCGGCCTGTTCCAGCGCGGCAAGACGCGCGCGAGGCTGGTGCGCGGCGGTCTGCTGCCGCAAGCGCTTGTGCGCCGCGGGCCGGGGGCACCCATCGTACCGAGCGACGATGCGCTCGGGGCGCGGCTCGTGCTGGCGGGATTCGGCTGCGATCCCGCGCCGATGCTCGACCGTAGCCTCCTGGCGGCATGGCGGCAGGCAGGCGGCGCCATCATGCAGCTGCGCCATTGCGGACAAGGCGAGCATGGGCCGCAGCAGGCGCACGAGCGGCAGGACGGACATTCCTGGGAGGACATGTCGGACCAGCTTATCCCGGGGGCTGCACCCGTCGGCTGGATCGCGGTCGTGCGTCCCGACCGCACCGTGCTGCACGACGGCCCGCTCGAAGCCGTCGACGACATCGTCCGAGAGTCGCTGGCAATGCTGGGAGAGGGAAGCCCCTTGCCAGACGGCATGGCGCGTGCGTTGCGCGCCGCAGGCTGACATTGGTCTGACCTGATCGCTTTGGCGTGCGCCCCCGCGCGCCAGCGATGTGCTGGCGATGACGCCCCGTCCGACCAGAGGCATCCCGCGATAACCGCGGGCGAACACACCGGCCCCGGTCGAGGCAAGGGTCGATCCTGGCTCGTCAAAAAATAAAGCAAAACGGCTTTGATGCCGGAGGAGACAAAGATGGCAACGAGAACAGCGGACGCGCTTCGCTCCGTCGTTTCATGGACCATGCTTGCGTGGTCTTGCGCGGGATGGGGGGCGGAGGGCTTCGAGCCGCGCTACAACCTCGCCGGTAGCCTGGGCGGCGAGATGTTTGCGCCGCCCAACCAGACCGGCATTATCAGCGCGCTCGCCGCCACCTACGTCAGTGTCAGCAAGGTGACCGGGGACGATGGCGGGCAGCTGACCCAGAGCCTTCCGGGGGGCACCGTTGCCTTGCCCAAGCCGACGCCGTCGGCCCTTTATCCCTCTTATTCGCGTGGCACGGTAGAGATTCCAGCCTCCGGCACCATGACGCGCTGGGACCTCGTGCTCGGCTATATCACCAGCGAGCAGTATGGCGGCGGGCGGCTGGCCTTTGCCGTCGACGTTCCATTCGCCAGGAAATCTCAGTCAATCAGCACGAGCGGCGCCACGCCGGTGCTCAACTGGAGTCCCGCGGTTCCGGCCGACGTGCAGAGCGCCGTGCAAGGGCAATTCAGCAGCCAGTACCAGGGCGCACTCAAGGCGCAGGGCGCGAGCGAAAGCGGCGACGTCAGCGGTCTCGGGGACGTCGAGCTCATCGCCGGCTGGCACTACGTGGGCGACAAGTTGCGGGTGCTGGGCAGCGCTGCGCTGGTGGTGCCGACGGGGAAGTACAGCGCCGACGCCGGCCCGGATATCGGCAACGGCAACTTCTACACGGTGCGCCCTGCCATCCAGGTGGCCTACCTGCCCACATCGAACCTGGCCTTCGCGGCCAAGGTATCCGCGGGCCTGAACAGCCGCAACCGGGACAACGATGTACGCAGCGGCAACTGGTTCGGCGTGGAGCTGGCTGCCGGGTACAAAACGCCGATCGGGGTGGTGGGCGTGCATGGGATCCGGATCCAGCAGTACCAGGACGACGAGAACAATCCGCTGGGCGCAAGCCGTCTCCGTTCCAACAACCTGGGGGCGTTCTTCACGACGATGATCCCGCTGGTCGATGTGGCATTGACCGTGCAGTACATGGCGACGACATCGTCGCGCAATGCCAAGCACGGAAACTTTACCCAGGTCCGACTGATCCGGATGTTCTGACTGCCGCCAGGGGGCCGGCCGAGTATTCCCGGCGCTCCCCGACGGCGCCGGTCATTCCGGCTGAATGCCGGCGGCTTTGATCACCTCAGCCCATTTCACGGTCTCGCCGCGCACGAACGCGGCCAGCTCTTCTGGCGTCGATGGGGAGGGTTGGCCTCCTGTCCGGCTGAAGTATTCGGTAGCCGCCGGGTTCGTCAATCCCTGTCGAATCAGCTGGCTCATCCGCGCGACGACCGGTTTTGGCGTATTGACAGGAAAGAAGGCAGCAACCCAGGCCGTCATCTCGTACCCTGGCAGGCCGCTTTCCGCCATGGTCGGGACATTGCCGAGCAGGGGATGGCGGCTGGACGTGGTCACGGCGACCGCGCGCAGCTTGCCGTTCTGGATCAGGGGCAGGGCCGGATTGATGTCGGAAATCATGAAGTCCACCTGGTGGCCCATCAAGTCGGTCAGGCCCTGCGGCACGCCCTTGTAGGGCACATGCAGCGCCGATGCGCCGCTCATCATCTTGTAGAGCTCACTGGCGACCCGGGTGGAAGAACTGCCGCTGGCGAAGGTCATCTTGCCTTGCCGGCTTTTCGCCAGCGTGGTCAGTTCCGCCACCTTCTGCACGGGGCTGTCGGATGGCACCACCAGGACCAATCCGCTCTTGGCGATCAGCGAAACCGGCGCATAGTCCTTGATGGGATCATAGGGCAGCTTCCTGAACAGGGACGCATTGGCCGCGTGGGTGGTATTTGTCGTGATGAGCATCGTGTACCCATCTCCGGGCGCCGTCGCGACCGCCGTGGCCGCGATGAACCCGTTGGCACCGGGGCGGTTTTCCACGACGACGGTCTGTCCGGTCTGGGCAGTGATGGTCCGCGCGATGTAGCGCGCGATGTTGTCCGTGCCACTGCCTGCAGGGAACGGCACCACGACACGGACCGGTTTGTCCGGATACTCGTTCGGGCCCGCTGCCCACACCAGTTGCGGGGCCGCGCAAGCAGCGGCCAGTCCGGACAGCAGGGCGAGCATGCGTCGCCGGGGAAATCGCTGGATCATCTTGTCTCCTCCCGCATCTCGGGATCTGATGGATTGACTTGGCCGAGCTTGCGTCAGGACAGCGGATCGTGTGCGCGAATGACAATCAGCTCGCACGTCCCGTCTGCCGATTCGAGGCTGAGCTCCGCACCGTCGGGAACGTAGACCCACTCCCCAGTCCCGGCGGCAAAGCGCTCGCCTTCGATGCGACCGTGAATCGTGCCGCCACGCACGAAGAGCACCTGCTCGGTCTCGCCGAGCCTGTGCGGCTCGGCGCCGCCATCGGGAGCAAGATCGACCATGTAGATGTCGAGAAACCGGGAATCGACGGTCTGGCGTGTGATGACCGGCCTGGCGAGCGCGCCACGATAGTGCGGCAGCTCGATCGATTCGGTGCTGGCGGGAACGTCGCGGACATCGGCGGCACCGGCCTGAAGGCGCGGATCGTCCGGGCCGGTCGCAGTCACTGCTGCGTTCGGGTTTTCGCTGTACGGCGGCGCGTAGACCACCATTACCTGCACCGGTTCGTCGCTGATGACCTCGAAGCGATGGAAGACGCCGGCCGCATTGAAGCTCCAGTCCCCTGCGCGCAAGACGCGCTGCTTTCCCGGTAGTTCGCCGAGGCCCTCGCCGGCGAGCAGGAACGACGCCTGCTCGAGGTTCGGGTGTGCATGCGGCAACGCGCCATGGCCCCGCGATATCGTGCCCAGCAGGACCTCGAGCCGGCGCGCGCCGACAGTCTCCTTGCCGATGATGCGCTGGTTTGCCGTTCCGGTGTGGTTGGCCGGTGCGTACGCGGGCACGTCGGTGGCCCTCCGTACAAAGGGTGATGTCATACCGATGTCTCCTCTCTCGAATGGTGAAGGCTGTCGCGCTCAGCGGCGGCTGTCGGGGATGGCCAGCGCCGGGTAGTGCTCGGTCAGCTTGGCTGGCATCTCCACATCCAGGATGAAACGATCACCGCGATACCAGAACTCCCCTGCCAGGAGCACATTGCCGTCGACGTCCAGCGTCGACCGGACGATCCTGGCGATTGGCGCCCCGAAGCCATAGGCGAGATCGTGTGCCAGGATGTAGTCGGCCGGCTCGACCGTCATGGTCTGCTGCATCATGCCAAGGCGGTCGCCTTCGACCTGGCGCAGCAGGTGACCAAGCTTGTGGTGCTTTTCGCCACCGCGTGGAAAGCGGGCAAAGACTGACGAGGCCACATACACCTCGATCAGGCAGAATGGCGTGCCGCCATGCAAATGCAGTTTGCGGACCATCACATAGCTGTCCAGCGGCGTGCCGCGGCGGGCCAGCCCCGGCCGCAGCGCCACGCCCTCGCGCATTTCCAGGATGCGGATTTCCAGCTCGCTGCCATGGGCCGATTCGTCATTGATGGCGGAGCGCAGGCCTTCTCCGGGTGCTGGCGGCTGCTTCATGACGTGGGTGCCACGACCGCGCTGGCTGCTGACCAGCCCCTCTTCCGTCAGCGCAGCAAAGGCCTGGCGCACGGTGACCTTGGCGATCCCGTAGGTTTGCGCGAGGCTGTCCACGGTTGGCAGCTGCATGCCCACCGGGTACTCGCCCGAAACGATCTTGTGCCGGATGACGCTGGCCAGTTGTCGATATCGCGTCACGCCGCCGATGCCGTCGTCGGCGAGGATGACGCCCTCGTTGGCAGCTGCGTTGGACGCATTGCTCGTCATGACAACAACTCCCGCGGCACGCGCACCGGCATGGTCAGCAGGATCTGCGCCATGCCCTTGCCAAGCGGATCATTGCGCAGCGACGCCATGCCACCGCCATCCAATGCTGACTCGCAGACAAAGTTCATGGCGTCGAAGCCGGGCAGTTCGTAGCATGTCACCGGCCCCTTCACCAGGTACCCAAGCCAGTCCGCCACGCGCGCCACCGTCACTTCGGCCCGCAGCACGGGCAGGTACGCCGGCCGGCGGGCGATCAGCCCGATGTTGGAGGTATCCCCCTTGTCGCCGCTGCGGCCATAGGCAAGCCGTATCAGCGGAACTTCGACGGTATCGTGTTCCGCAGGGCCGGCGCCCGTTGGTTCAGCGACTGCAGGTGCTGCGGCCGCGACCGGTGCCGCCGGGCTGCCCGAAGGAACGGTGACGCCGCTGCGTACGCCGTCCATCACCACCGCCGGGGTCAGGGCGCTCTTGTCGAGCAGGAATGCATACTGGCGGATCGATGGCGAGGGACTGGAACGCCCGCCAGCCGAGCCCGTCGTGCCCGGCGCCCAACTGGTCCCCGCCGCGGCGATTTCCCGCGCGAACAGTTCCAGCGCCGCCTTCTCGGGATGCATCACCGCCAGCCGCATCACCGCCTCGCGGGTGTGTCGGACGGCAGCATGTGGCCCAAAGCAGGACTCCGCTCCCAGCACCTCAATGTGGGTGCGACTGTAGTCTCCCCACCCGTTCTCCGCGAACAGCTTGCGCGTGCGGGCAAGGATCGCCTGCGCCGTGCGTTCTGCCTTGGCGACCGCGTCGACGCCGACGATGGAAAGCTGTGCATTGCAGCGAAAGCCGTCGACGTAGGTGGCACAGACCTTGTAGGCATTGCCCGGGGCCCGCCCGCGCGCGCCGCTGACTTCCACCACGTCCGGTGCGGCCTGCCGAAGGGTTACCTGCGTGAAATCGCAGGTGACGTCTGGCAGCAGGTAGGTGGCCGGGTCGCCGATCTCGTACAGCACCTGCTCGCCGACCGTGGCGGTATTGACCAGTCCGCCGGTGGCGGGCGGCTTGCCGACCAGGAAGGTGCCGTTGGCACGGCACTCGACCACCGGATAGCCGATGTCGTGCCAGTCCGGGACGCTTTCCCAGTCGGTATACAAGCCGCCCGTCGCCTGGCACCCGCACTCGATGATGTGGCCGGCCAGACTGCCTTGCGCCAGGCGGTCATAGTCGTCCGCCTGCCAACCGAACTCGTGCATCAGCACGCCGAGCGTCACGGCACTGTCCACGCAGCGTCCGGTGATGACGATCTGGGCGCCCTGGTCCAGCGCTTGTTTGATCGGCAAGGCCCCCAGGTATGCGTTGGCGCTGACCACCTTCTCCGGCAGGGGTCGGCCTTTCTGCATGTCCTGCACACCGGCTTCGCGCATCTGTGGAAGCAGCGGCATCACGTCATCGCCTTCCACCACGGCGATGCGCAGCGTCAGGCCCTGTTCCGCGGCCAGCGCGGCAATTGCCTGTGCACACCCGTGCGGGTTCATGCCGCCGGCATTGCTGACCACGCGAATCCCACGCTCGGCAATCTCTCCGAGCAGGGCCTTCATTGTCACCGTCACGAAATCGGTGGCGTAACCCAGTTCCGGCTTGCGCAATCGGGCGGCGGCGAGAATCGACATGGTCAGTTCGGCCAGGTAGTCGAACACCAGGTAGTCGATATCGCCGTGGCGCACAAGCTGTGGCGCGCCAACGCTGCTGTCGCCCCAGAACCCGGAAGCCCCGCCAATGCGTACCGTTTTCGCGTCCATTCCCATCTCCCTATCTGCCAGTCCACTCGGGCTGGCGCTTCTCGCGGAATGCCAGCTGGCCTTCGCGCGCGTCCTCGGTCAGTGCAAACAGCCCGATCTGGCTTTCCGTGAACGCCATGGACTGCTCGAACGACATGGTTTCCATATGCTTGAGCGTGTACAGCCCCCGACGGATGGCGGCGGGCGAATTGTTCCGCAGGCGGGTCAGCAGCAGGTCCAGTCTGGCGTCGAGATCGTCGCTGACATCGTTGATGAGCCCCGCGGTCAGCGCTTCCCGCGCGGACAGTGGCTCGCCGCACAGGCACAATTCGGTGAGCGTGCGACGCGGCACCAGGTGCTGCAGCACGCTCAGCACCTGCGCCGGGAACAAGCCCAGCTTGACCTCCGGCAGGCCGAAGCGGGCACCTTCGCTGGCTATCGCCAGATCGCACATCGCCATCAGCCCCATGCCGCCCGCCATGCAGGCGCCATTGACACGGGCGATCAGCGGCACCGTCGACTGCCTGGCGCAGCGGAAAAGGTCCGCCATCCCCAGGTAGGGCTCGGCGTAATCGAAGGCAAAGGATTTGCCGGTCTGCAGATCGGCGCCGGCGCAAAACGCCTGCTCGCCCATTCCGGTAATGACCACAGCGCGGATGTCGGCGTCGCGATTGGCGCGCAGGATGCCGTCGCGAAGTCCCTCCAGCACCCCCGGCGTGATGGCATTGCGGCGCTCCGGCCGGTTGATGGTCAGGTAGAGTGCTGCGTCCCGGACCTCGCTCAGCAGTTCATCATTCATGCGGAGTTTCTCCTTCGGTGCGTTGCACTTGTGACCCATCCCTGGAGATGCCAGACGCGAACAGCGTATCGATGGCGTCGTCGTCGTAGCCGGCCTCACGCAGTACCTCGCGGCTGTGCTCACCCAGGCTTGGTGCATGGCGGCGGCTGGTCGGTGGGGTGCCATGCCATTCGCTGGGCACCGCCATCTCCCGGATACGCCCGACGGCCGGGTGGTCCGATTCGCTGAAGAAACCGATGTCCTGCAAATGGGGATCGTCCAGCAGCGACTCGAATGTGTGCATCGGAAAGACCGGAACATCGGCGTCCTTGAGCAGGGTGCGCCATTCCTCGGTGGTGCGCTTGGCCATTTCGTCGCTGACCATGGCATACAGCTCGGTGATGTTGGCGGTGCGGGTGTTGATGTTGGCGTAGCGCGGATCGGTGTCGTACACCTCCGGCTTGCCAATGACCTCGAGGAAGGCCCGCCAATGATGATCGTGATAGATCAGGCAGCAGACATGTCCGTCCTTGGTCTGGTACGGTCGCCGCTCGGGCGAGAGCAGGCGCGGATAGCCGAAGCCGCCCTTGGGCGGGACGAAGGTCTCGCCATACAGGTGGTCTCCCATCACATAGGGAACCATGGTCTCGAACATGGGGACATCAACGCGCTGGCCTTTGCCGGTGCTCATGCGCGCATACAGGGCGGCACAGATCACGCCGAAAGCATAGAGTCCCACCGAGCGATCGGCGATGGTGATTGGCAGGTATCGCGGACTGTCGCCACTGCCCAGCGAAACGGCCAGCGGCAGGCCGGTTGCGGCCTGGATCAGATCATCGAAGGCAGCCTGGGGCGCGTAGCGTCCGCGCTGCGAAAAACCGAACATGCCGACATAGACCAGGCGCGGATTGATGGCCGCGAGCGATTCATAGTCCAGGCCCAGCCGCTGCATGGCCTGCGGGCGCACGTTGTAGGCCAGCACGTCTGCATCCCGTACCAGGCAAAGCAGAGCCTCCCGCCCCTCGGGCGCTTTCAGGTCAAGCACGATGCTGCGCTTGTTGCGGTTCAGGCCAAGGAAGAGCGGCCCCAGCTTTTCATCGCCGCAGGGACCTATGCCGCGCGTACTGTCTCCGCCCGGCGCCTCGACCTTGATTACATCGGCGCCAAGGTCAGCCAGCATCTGCGTGGCAGAGGGCCCCATGAATACTGACGTGATGTCAACGACTTTCACGCCGGCCAGCGGCCCCGTTGTCTGGTCTTTCTTCATATCCCTTTCATCTCGGTGGGGCAATGTATGACGGCTGGCCGGGAGGCCACCGTTGCCTGCCGGTTGGCCGCCACATCGCGCTTGCAACAACACATCGATCATCGGTCGACCTCCGGCCTGGCCAGCCCTGGTATCCGCTTCTTGATTTTCGAGACGGTGTGGAGCTTCACCCGCTGCGCCCATGGCCCATCGATGGTGCGCAGATTCTTGTCCTTGAGATGCGCCAGGCCGAGCTCGTCGCTGAGTTGCGCAAGGGACGTCTCGACATCGAGCGAGAGGTTGGTGACAAGAACGTCGCCGCCATGGAAGACGAGGCTGTTCGACCAGAGGAAGCCGATGGGCGCCCCCTTGCGATCGATGCCGCCGAAGTCGCCGAGCTTGGCAATCACCTGCCCCTGCGTCGGCTCGAGCACAAGAATCTCGTTAGACTGGTTGCACGCGATCCAGAGATTGTCGTGCTCGTCGATGATCAGGCCGTCGGGTCCGCCGCCGATCCGGTTGACGAAGACTTCAGGCGTGCCGGGCTCGAGCGTCGACCCGGTCACCGGTATCTTGACGACGGTGTCGTTCGCCGTATTGGCGACGAACAAGGCCGTCTTCTTGTTGTTGAACGACAAGCCATTGGCGCCGATGGTCGGTGGTATCCGCGTGGGCTTCAGCAGCGCGCTGGTGACCCATGCCGACGCTTCGCCGCCGGCGGGTCCGACTTTCCAGATGATGCCCTGGTGGGCGTCGGTCACGTAGACGTTTCCGGCGGGGTCGAACGTCATCCCGTCGAGGCCGGGGTTCTTGCCGCTGACCGTCATGAATACGGTCGAGGCACCCGTCCTGGGATCGACGCTCAGGACCTTCGCGCCCAGGTAGTCGACGACGAGCAACTGGCCCGTCCGGGGATGGAAGCCGAGGTCAAGCAACAATCGGCTCGAGCCCTTGATGGTGACAGTGCGCAGGTGCTTGCCCTGCGGGTCGAACACAAGCAGCGCGCCCTCGCTCGTCCTGGGTTTTTCCACCGCCACCGTGACGACGTAGACGTTGCCCTCGCGGTCCACGGTGATCCCCTCGGGATGCGCCTCACCCGCGGGCAAGGTGGCGAATGTCTCAACCTTGCCGCGCTCCCAGGCTCTTGCGGCCAGCGGTGTCGCCAGCAACACAAGCCAAATCAGCATTGGCAGTATCGGCATCCTGTGGGCTTTGATCATTCTCATGTTGCACTCGCTCAATCGCGCGGATTGATGGATCGTCACAAATTGATCTGATCGGTGTCGTACACGCTGGTCTCCAAAGGAGCAGAGGAACGGCACCGCGCAGGCCGACGAGCGGCCTACCATGGTGGAAAGTCGCCTTTTTATTCCTCAGTAACGTCGGAGCCGTTGCCGCGGACGTAGGGCATCGGTCCGATGCCGCGCGCCGCCGCGAGCGTGTGGAGTGCGTACTGGATCGAGAGCGCGTCATTGAGCGAGTGGAAGGTGCCGTCCTCGTTGAAGCTCACTTGCGCGCCTTCGATCCAGGCGATGGTGATCGTGTCCTCGGTGTTGTCCTCGGGGGTATAGAAGGTGTGCACCGAGCCGCCGGGTTCGTACAGGTAGGAGCCGGCCGTCTGCGGCTGGTCGGGGTACTCGCGATACTTCCAGCAGCCCTGAATCGTCCACACCTGCGCCGTCCCGGTGTGATAGTGGATCGGCAGGGAACAACCGGGTTCCACGATGGCCATGAAGACCCACTCGCCGCGCTCCGGGTCCAGGCGCAGCGGCTTGATGTGGATGCCCGGAAAGACGTCCTTGATCAGCGGGATCTGCTCGATGTTGACGGTCAGCAGCTTGTCTTGCGGCAGGGCGGGCAGCGGCAGCTTGGCGCCGGTGGACGTGGTGGGCTGCTCGAGAATTCTTGCATTCATGAGTTGTCTCCGTTTGTCAGAGGATGTGAAACAGTGGAAGGAAGCCGCCCTTTGATGAGACGGAAGAGTCACGCCGGTCCGGCGGGAAACTCAGAGCTGTGGCGGCAATGCGCCGAGGAATAGCAGCGTCCAGCGCGACGGTGAAGCCTGGCTAACCTCTGCCAGGCCGCATGTCACTGGATACTCCTAAAGTTCTAATGTTAGAAGTTTAGAGGCTGAGGAAGGTTTTTTCTGCCCCTTGTTTACCCTAGGGACCGGATCAAGGACCTATCGCTTCATTTGTGCTCGCTAGCCGCTCGCCGCTGGGGTTCGGTGATGGCGGGCACCGCCTTCAATGCGGACGCCGGGATCTCGATTTCGGAGACGTAGCGGTCACCCCGATACCAAGTGACGCCTGCGTACAGCACGCTGCCTTTGCCATCCAGAAGACGCCGCGACATCTTGGCGACGGGTGAGGCGAACGGGATCTTCAGCATGTCGCACAGAGGAAAATCCGCCGGCATCACGGTCATGCGTTGTCGCACACGTTTGCTGCGCGAGCCCAGTTCATCGAGCACCGCGGCGAGAAGCTTTTTCTTCCTGGCGGTGTCCTTGGGCAAGGCGTCGAAGACCGGGGCCAACACATAGATCTCTGCGTAGCAGAACGGCTCGCCGGAATAGGTGTGCAGCTTGCGGACACAGACGTATTCGCCGTCCGACTGGTCGCCCGGTCCGAGCAGTTCCTGCGGCACCCCGGTGCGGCGCCGGACTTCGAGTACCTCAAAGGCGAGCGCCGCAGGTGCGGCGAACGGATCGTTGATCGCCAGTTCGATGTCGCCCGTGGCGGCGGGCAGGGCAGCCACGTGGGTGCCGACACCCCGCTGGCTACGAATCAGCCCTTCCTTAGAAAGCAGCTCATACGCCTGCCGGACGCTGACGACGGCCACGCCGAGGTCAGCCGCGAGCTGCGTGATCGGCGGCAGCAGCATGCCGAGCGGATATTCGCCCTTTGCGATCCGGTACCTCAGCAACGAAGCCAGCCGCTGATATTGCGCAACACCCCGTTCAGCGGACAGCTCCGCCCGCTCAATCCCCGTAGTCCGTTCGTCCGTCATTCCAGTTGCCTGATATCCAGAACATTGGAGTATGCACCAGAAGAACGGGCGGCCTATCAGCTGGCAGGCGTCTACCGTCGGCCGGCTGGAGCCGGTAGCGTCGAGATGTGGCGCGGTGGCAGCGGGTGCGGAGCGTTTCACGTCTAGCGGTTAAGCGCTTGCACGCCAACCGCTATATCGGCCGCGGTTGCCGCGAGGATCTCCCGGTACGCCTTCACCACGCCCTCCACCGGCCCGGGCGCGGGCACCTCCGTTTCGGTGCGGCCGCTCAGGACCTTGCCGTCCGGCAGCCGCCGCACGGTCCAGGCGATGGTCGCCGCTGCCCGCTTGCCCACGTCGGCGTCGAGGGCTATCACATCGGTCGTCACGCGAAATGCCCGCTGCGTCGCCGACAGGCCGCGCTGGTAGACATCCACCGTATCGAGGCACGCCTGCAGTTGCTGCGACAGCGCATCGCGCAGTTCGTTGGGGAATGGTGAGGTCCAGCGCGAAGTGTCGGACAGCTTGAGGCCACCGCCGTTGCCGTCACGCACCACCAGCTGAATGCGGTTCAGGCGCTCCGGCACGCGCACCGGCGTGACTTCGATCCATAACGGGTCGCCGCTACGGCTGGCTCGCGCGGTCGCGGGCGGCGCGGCGTCGGAGCGACTGGCCGCCAGCGTGTAGTAGCGTGCCTCGGGCGACGCGCAGCCGTTCATCAGGGTCGTGGCGGCGGCCAGCGCAACAAGCATCGTCAGACGTTTCATCATTTCTCTTCCCTCTTGCCTTGCAGGAGCGCTTCGGGATGCCGCTCGAGATAATCGGTGAGCATGCGCAGCGAGACGGCTGTTTGCGTGAGTTCCTGCATCATCCGGCGCGTATCCTGTTGCAGCGAGGCGTCGGGCGCCAGCGCGCCATTGGCCGTGGCGAGCGTGCGGCGCATATCCTGCAGCGCGGCGACCACCTGTGGTGCCACATCGCCATTGACCTGGGCCACGAGCTTGTCCGCATTGACGAGCATCTTGTTCATCGACACTAGCGCCGTGCGCGCATCCTGCCCGATCTGGTCGAACGGCACCTTGCCGATCTTGGTGACGATGTCGCCAAGCTTGGCCTGCAGCTCGTCGAAGGTGCCCGGTGTGGTGGGAAGCTCAGGCACGGACGCGTTCAGGTCCAGATCAACCGGCGCGGACACTTTCGGAAAGAAGTCGAGTGCCACATACATCTGGCCGGTGAGCAGGTTGCCGGTGCGCAACTGCGCACGCATGCCGCGCTGTACCAGGCTATGCACGATCGCGCGCTTGCGCGTGTCGTCAGCCACGTCGTTCTCGCGCAGACCCATGCGAGACGGATAGAGCTCCACCACCACGGGCATGCGGAAGGCCTTCTTGTCACGCTGGTATTCGATACCGATCGAGCGCACCTGCCCGACGGTCACGCCGCGGAAATCGACCGGCGCACCGGGCGACAGCCCGCGCACGGACTGATCGAAGTTGAGCACTGCCAGTGCGGGGGCGAGCTCGTCCGGCTCCTTCATGGCTTCGGACTGGTCCGCTGCCAGCAGGTACTCGGTGTTCTCGGCGGCCGCGGCATGCGCGGTCGAGTGGTCCGGGGCCTGGAAGGCTACGCCGCCAAGCATCACGCTGGCCAGCGACTGCGTGGACAACTTCAGCCCGTTCGCGTCCAGTTTTAGGTCGACACCGCTGGCGTGCCAGAAGCGCGTATCTGCGGAAACGAGCTTGTCATAGGGCTTGTCGACGAAGACCCGCAGCGTGATGTCGCGGCCGTTCGGCTCGAGCCGGTACGCCACCACATGGCCGACCCGCACGCGACGATAGTAGACCGGTGAGCCGATGTCGAGCGAGCCCAGGTCCTGCGCACGCAGCACGAACTGCCTGCCGGAGGCGTCGGTGGTGATGACCGGCGGATTTTCGAGCCCGGTGAAGCTGTGCGTGGTCTCGCCCGACTTGCCGGCATCCACGCCGATATATGCGCCCGATAGCAGTGTTTCCAGTCCCGACACGCCACTGATGGCAAAGCGGGGCCGTACCACCCAGAACCGTGTGTCGGCGACGGCGAAGTTCTTGGCGTCCTTGGTCAGCGCAATCGTCGCGATCACATGCGAACGGTCCGCTGCCAGCCGTGCTGTCTTGACCAGTCCGATATCGACATCCTTGTAGCGCACGGCAGTCTTGCCTGGCGTCAGGCCTTCGGCAGTGCGGAAGGTGACAGTGATCTCGGGCCCGCGCGACGCAAGCGTGCTGACCAGCAGCGAGAGCCCGACCACCGCGGCAATGATCGGGATTACCCAGACAAGGGACGGTAGCCAACGCGCGCGGGGCTGGCGTCCTGGCTGCGGTATGTCGTTGGGAGGAGGATGGTTAACGTGTTCGGGCATTATTGGCGTGCAGAAATTCGATGGGGGAGGGCGAGGTCTCGAGCGCATCCCACAGCAGACGGGGATCAAAGCTCAGTGACGCGAGCATGGTCAGTACGACAACCGAGGCAAAAGCCAGAGCTCCGGCACCGGCCGTAATCGTGGCCAGCGCCCCGGCACGCACCAGCGATGCCAGCAGTGCCACCACGAAGATATCGAGCATGGACCACCGGCCGATGACTTCGACCAGGGTGTAGAGCCTGGTCTGCTCGCGAATGCGCCAGGTCGATCCGCGGCGCGCCGATAGCAGCAGCAAGGTCAGGATCATCATCTTCAGCAACGGGACGACGATGCTGGCGATCAGCACCACGATTGCCAGCATGTATGAGCCGGACAACCACAGATAGATCACGCCGGACAGGATGGTGTCGCGCTGCGTGCCGAAAATTGACTGCGTCACCATGATCGGCAGCAGATTGGCCGGGATATACAGCAGGTAGGCGGCCAGCAGGAAGGCCCAGGCGCGCGCCAGGCTGGCCGGCTTGCGATGATGCAGTACGGTGCCGCAGCGCGGACACGGTTCGGCCTCGAGCGTCATCGGACTGAGCCGGTCGCAGGTGTGGCACGACAGCAGTCCGCGCGAGGTCGCGGTGGGGTGGGGCGAGTAAAGCGCGGTCACGGCGCGGCATCCAGCGAGCGGGCCGGTACGTCATCTGCATCGTGCGCATCGAGGTGGTGCCAGAGTTCACGCGGGTCGAACGACAGGATGACGGCGAGTACGACCACCAGGGCAGCGAACGACCAGAGCGCGACGCCAGGCACCACCTGCGCTACGGTCGACAGCTTCACCAGCGTAACCAGCACGCCGATCATGAACACTTCGATCATGCCCCAGGGCCGCGTGCGGCAAATGCCGCGCAAGATGCGCTCGAACCCGGGTGGCGTGCGCTGCCGCGCCATCGGCACGAGCAAATAGCACATCATCAGCAACTCGGCCAGCGGAAACAGGATGGTCGTGGCGAACACGAGCATCGCCACCGGCGCCATGTCGTCCGCGTAGAGTGCCTGTACCGCGCTCCATAGCGTGGTCTCCATGCGCGAACCCTTGAGGTCCATGGCGACAATGGGGTACGCGTTGGAAATAAAAAGCAGGATCAAGGCAGTCACCACGAGCGGCAGCAAGCGGCGATAGGCTCGCGAACTGTCGCGATAGAGCGCGCCGCCGCAGCGCAGGCACGTGGCACGTTCGTCGTGCTTCAGCGCCGCGCGCGTATGGAGCGCGCCGCAATGCTCGCACGCCAACAGCCTGTGCGGATCCAGCATGGCAACCGGCGGCGAGGCGTGGTTCTGATGCACAGGTGTCCTGGGGAAAATGATCGGCCTCGTTGCGTGAGGCAAGCAGCGCGTGCGCGCACCGGAATCCTTCATGAGTTCCGTATTCTTCCACATAATGACTTATGTGTCATCATGACATTGTGTGTGTTATAAGAAGAGCACGGGCGCCGCTGCTGCCAGCATGGCGTACTCCATGTTGGCGGCGTTGAAGCGGCGTATTGATATAATCGCCTCGTCACATAAGGTCCTCTAACTGAAGATGCCTGCCGTTCCTGATCCCAAAGACCACCGCCCTCGCGTTGCCGCAGAACGGCGTGCACGGATGCGCCAGCGTCTCATTGAAAGCGCGATGATTGTTTTTGCGCAAAGGGGTGTCGGAGCCAGCGTGATCCCGGAAGTCATTGCATCAGCTGGCGTCTCGCAAGGTTCCTTCTACAACTACTTCCGTACTAACGAGGATCTGCTGGCGGCTGTCGGCGACGCGCTCAGTCACGACATGGTGCAAATGATCGAGAGCGTGGTCGGCGATATCGAAGACCCAGCGTTGCGTGTTGCAACGGGTATGCGCTTATACCTCCACCTTGCGCGCTCCTATCCTGTCGTGGCGCAATTTCTTTCCGGTACGGGCCTGCTTCTGGTCGGCGCCAAGGGTGCTGCCGTCTACGAATACCTGCCCTCGGATATCAAGGAAGGCCTGAAGACGGGCACGTTTGACGAGGCTTCGGCCGACGTGGCATTGGACATGGTGGCCGGCGCCGGGCTGATCGCCGTTCACCGCATGGCCAAGGGAAGAACCGCCAGGGATTATCCCGAACGGATTGTGCGGGCGGTATTGCGGTCGCTTGGCGTGTCCGCAGCGAGTGCGGTACGGTTGACCTCCGCGCCTTTGCCAAAGCTGGTGGCTCCGCCGGAATCATTGCTCGAAAAAGCCCAGGAGAAGCTCGCCGCCAAGGCCGAGCCCTCCAACTAGCAGCCAGCGCTACGGCACATCGCTGATCGTTTCCGCGAGCAAGCCATCGAACAGCGCTTCGCTCGCCTGCAGCGGCGACCTGGATATCGCATCGGCCGCTGATTCCTCCACGCCCAGGGCGCGCAATGCCACCGCAGCGGCGAGCTCCGAAAAGTCTTCGCGGCATTCGGTATCAAGCATGCTCTGCATTGCGCTCATTGCGGCGCCGGCAACGATATTGAAGCCCAGGGCGATCGGCATGCGCTTGAAACGATTGCGACGAACGCCTTCCTCTATGTCCCTGCGGACAAACTCCAGCATATTCGGCGCGTGGTAGCCCGCCCATCCGAGCCGGCCAAGGATGCCAGCCACACCGGGCTGGTGTACCGTCAGGATCGACGCCAGCCGTATTCCCCTGGCGATGTGCTCGGCCGGGTCGTCATGGTCGCGCACAATGGGGTCGGCCGCCCGCACCCACTGTTCAGCCATCTTCCCGACAAGCTCCCGCACGATCGCATCAGACGACGGAAAGTACTTGTAGAACGTTCCGCGTGAAACCCGTGCTGCCGAAATGATGTCGTCGATGGACGGCGTCGAGGCGCTGTTCTCCAGCATCAGGCGCATCGCACTGTTCAGCAACAGCGAGCGCATACGCTGCCGCCGTGTTGCCGCAACGCGCTGACGGTGGTCGCCAGTCTTCCACGGTCCTGTTTCAACTGCGAATTGCGTCTGCATCGGGGTCATTGATCTGTTTCCTCCTCATGGTTAATGCGTCGACAACGCCGCGCGCCGGTCTTCCTGCGTCTTCGGCCTATACCCGTCGCATCACTTTGCGTATGCCGTTGTCGTTGCGCACCACAGCCTTCGGGCGCGCGCGTTCTTCGTCTCATGCGGTCCGGGACCGCAAAGTCGACCCGTCCTCACACAATAAAATAAATTGTACGTCATCATGACAAATAAGTCAGTATGACGTAGACTTCGAATCCTCAGGAAGGGCGAAGAGCCCGAACAGGCTTGCCGTCAATGACGCCAGCACGAGTCCGGTCAGACCGGCTCGGTGACGTGGATCGCTGATGACTCGCAGGCGAGCGACGGACCTTAGTGGAGCGCAGAAATTGAACAGGAACCTTCGAGCGGCAGCTCTTACCATCATCGCGGCACATCTGGCCGCGTGTACCCCGGGTCCGGAACCCGAACGCAAGGACGTGAGGCCGGTGCGGACAGTGGTCGCCGGACGCACCGCCGGGTCGGTCGGTGCGACCTATTCAGGTGAGATTCGTGCGCGTTACGAAAGTCAGTTGGGATTCCGTACCGCCGGCAAGATCGTCGCGCGCATGGTGGAAGTCGGCAGCCATGTCAAGCGCGGCCAGCCGCTGTTCCAGCTCGACACCACGCAGGAAACGTTGCAGGTAGCCGCAGCGGGTGCGGAGGCTGATGCGGCAAGAGGCCGGGTAGCCCAGGCGCGGGTGGACGTCAAGCGTACTGAGCAACTGCTCGCCCAGAACTTTGCCTCGCAAGCCGAGCTGGACCAGCAGCGGCTGGCGCTTAACCAGGCGGAAGCACAACTGCGCTCGGCACAGGCGCGCCAGCAGCTCAATGCCAACATGCGCGGATTTACCACGCTCGTAGCAGACCGCGATGGCGTGGTCAGCGCAATCAATGCGGAAGCCGGCCAGGTGGTTTCAGCGGGGCAGACGGTCGCCACCGTCGCGGCAGACGGCGAACGCGAGGTCTCGATCAGCATTCCGGAGTCGCGCGTCGACGAACTACGCAAGGCGCCGACACTGACGATTACGGTGTGGGCGCAGCCGGACAAGTCCTGGACAGGCAAGCTCCGCGAGCTCGCGCCGGACGCGGACGGCGTCACCAGAACGTACTCGGCACGCATTTCCATTCAGGAGGCGGATCCGGAGCTGCGGTTAGGCATGACAGCGTCGGTGATCGCACCCGACGTGGACGGCAGCGGCGTAGTCCGCGTGCCGCTGACCGCCATCGTCGATCATGAGCGTGGCCGCCAGGTATGGGTGGTCGACCCGAAGACGTCGCGGGTGATCGCACGTGAAGTCAAGCTGGGCGCAGCGCAGAACGACAGCGTGATCGTGGTTGGGGGACTGGCGGGCGGAGAGACCGTGGTCAGTGCCGGCGTGCACATGCTGCAGGTTGGCCAGCAGGTGAAGGTGGCCGAGGCGGTGACTGTCGCCAGGGCGGGAGGTGCGAAGTGAAGGGTATCAACCTGTCCGAATGGGCACTGAAGCACCAGCAGATGGTCGCGTTCCTGCTGTTGCTGTTGTCAGTGGCCGGCGCGCTCGCATATGGCAGCCTGGGCCAGAAGGAAGACCCCGAGTTCACGATCAAGACCATGGTTGTGCAGGCGTACTGGCCGGGAAGCTCCGCGCAGCAGATGGCCGACCAGGTCACCGACAAGATCGAGCGCAAGCTGCAAGAGGTTGCGGAGATCGACTATACGTCCACCTATGTGAAACCGGGCGAAACGCAGGTCAAGGTCAACCTGCGCGAGGATGTACCGCCGGGTGCCGTGCCGGATGTGTGGTACCAGGTCCGCAAGAAGATGGGCGACATCCGGCATACCTTGCCACAGGGCACGCAGGGTCCGTTCTTCAATGACGAGTTCGGAGACACGTTCGGTAACCTCTATGCCATCACGGGCGATGGCTTCGACTATGACGACCTGAGACGGATTGCGGACGCCGCGCGTAATGAGTTCCTTCGTATCAGCGATGTCAACAAGGTCGACCTGGTAGGCAAGCAGGAACAGAAGATCTATGTCGAAGTCTCCACCGCCAAGCTCGCCTCGCTGGGTATCGACCCGGCACTGATCGCGTCGACCCTCGCACAAACCAATGCCGTGACATCGGGCGGGACGGTGCAGACCACCGCGGAGCAAGTACGGTTGGCGGTCAGTGGCGAGTTTGACTCGGTCGAAAAAATTCGCGCCATCGGCATCCGTGCCGGCCAGCGTACCTTCCGCCTTGGCGATATCGCCGACGTCCGCCGGGGCTTTGTGGAGCCCGCCACCTCAAGGATGCGCTTCAACGGCAATGAGGCGATCGGACTGGCGGTGAGCATGCGCAAGGGCGGCGACGTGATTCGGCTTGGCGCAAGGCTGGATGAAACGATCAAGCACATCGAGTCCAACCTGCCGGTGGGCGTGCAGATCCACGCGGTCAGCGACCAGCCGCGTATCGTCGAGCATTCCGTATTCGAGTTCAAGAAGAGTCTGGCCGAGGCTGTGATCATTGTGCTCGTCGTCAGCTTCCTCTCGTTGGGCTTGCGCACCGGACTGGTCGTCGCGCTCAGCATCCCGCTC
Source organism: Cupriavidus sp. FW305-F7 (assembly GCF_058782875.1). NCBI lineage: Bacteria > Pseudomonadati > Pseudomonadota > Betaproteobacteria > Burkholderiales > Burkholderiaceae > Cupriavidus > Cupriavidus sp. FW305-F7. Next base: position 45,374 of record NZ_JBYSYC010000034.1, read on the forward strand.
GTGCTGGCCATGACCTTCCTGGCGATGTACGTGATGGGCATTGAGTTGCAACGCATCTCGCTGGGCGCGCTGATCATTGCGCTCGGACTGTTGGTGGACGACGCCATCATTGCCGTCGAAATGATGGCGCTGAAGCTGGAGCAGGGCTGGGACAAGTTCCGCGCTGCCACATACGCCTACACAGCCACCGCTTTCCCGATGCTTACCGGCACGCTGATCACGGCGGCGGGTTTTCTTCCGGTCGGCTTTGCGAAGTCGGGAACGGGCGAATATGTGTACTCCCTGTTCCAGGTGGTCGGTATTTCGCTGGTGTTGTCCTGGATCGTGGCCGTCCTCTTTACGCCATACATCGGCTTCAAGCTCCTGAAGGAGCATGCGCACGCGTCGCATGACGAGGACGCGGTCTACCAGCGCGGCTTCTATGTCAGGTTCCGCCGCTTTATCGACTTCTGCCTGAAGCAGCGCGTGTGGGTGCTCGGCATCACGCTCGCCGCGTTTATCGGCTCGCTGCTGCTGTTCAAGGCAATACCCCAACAGTTCTTTCCCGCGTCTGACCGGCCCGAACTCATCGTGGACCTGTGGATGCCGAAGGCTTCCACGTTCGAGGCGAGTCAACGCGAGGTCCAGAAGCTGGAAGGCCTGCTCAAGGGCGATCCGGACATTGCGGCGGTGACCAGCTTTGTTGGCAACGGTGCGCCGCGATTCTACCTGCCTCTCGACGTGCAGACGCCCAATCTGAACCTGGGCGAGATGCTGGTGATGACGAAGGGCGGGGAAGCACGGGAGCGGGTGAAGGAGAAGCTCGAGAAGCTGTTCGACGAGAGATTCCCCAATGTGCGTGGCCGCGTCAATCGACTGGAAAACGGTCCGCCGGTCGGTTACCCGGTGCAGTTCCGCGTGTTCGGGCAGGACAACGCCAAAGTTCGCGCAATCGGGCAGAAACTGGCCGCAATCATGCGCGAAGAGCCGCACGTGCGCGAGGTCAACCAGGACTGGGGCGAACGCGTCAAGCGCTTGCAGGTCGACGTCGACCAGGACAAGGCGCGTGCACTGGGTGTCAGCTCAGGCCAGATCAAGGAGGCACTTGAGGCTTCGCTGTCGGGCACGCCAATCACCCAGTACCGCGAGGAAGACCAGGGTATCGACGTGGTCTCGCGCCTGGTCGCGGCGGAACGCACGGACCTGAACAACCTGAAGGATGCAAAGATCTACGTGCGTGACGGCAAGTTCGTGCCGGTCTCTCAGGTGGCCCGACTCACGCTTGACAGCGAGGACAGCGAGCTGTGGCGGCGTAATCGCGTGCCGACGCTGACGGTTCGTGCCGATATCGCCGGGGCGCAGGCACCCGACGTCACGCGTGCACTGCAGCCGAAGCTCGACGCACTGGAGAAAGAGCTTCCGCTCGGCTATGGCTTCGAGAACGGTGGCGCTTACGAATCGAGTGCGAAGGCCCAGCATTCTGTTTTCGCGGTGATGCCTGTGACGATCATCGCGGTGCTCCTGCTGCTGATGATTCAACTGCAGGATATGAGAAAGATGGCGATGGTCCTGCTGACCGCGCCGCTCGGGCTGATCGGTGTCAGCATCATCATGGCCGCGTTCCGGATTCCATTTGGTTTTGTCGCCATGTTGGGCGTGATCGCCCTCGCCGGAATGATCATCCGCAACTCGGTGATCCTGGTCGTGCAGATCGACCAGGACGTGGCCGCGGGTGTCCCCTTGTGGACGGCCATCGTCGAGGCCGCGGTGCGACGGCTGCGTCCGATCGTGCTGACTGCCCTGGCGGCGATCCTGGCGATGGTGCCGCTTACCCATTCCGTGTTCTGGGGTCCCATGGCATGGGCAATCATGGGAGGGCTCGCCGTTGCCACGGTACTGACCCTCGTCTTCCTTCCTGCCCTGTATGCGACCTGGTACCGGGCCAAGCGTCCTGCGACCGTCTGATCGCAAATGTGACGATGAGAGTGTTTTCGATGAAAAGATTGGGTATGGCCATGCGGGCCGGGCAAGTGGCGTTGGGCTGCATGCTTTTCCTGAACGCTGGAGAGTCGGGCGCTATCGATCTCGTGGGGGCCTATCAGCAGGCACTGGCGCATGATCCGACGAGCCTCGCTGCGAACGATGCGCTCACGGCGGGGCGGGAGAGGGCAGTGCAGGGCGACGCCTTGCTGCGTCCACGCGTAAGCCTCCAGGCGACACTGGACCGGATCAATAATCGTTCGTCCGGCAACCCGCCGGCCGACGTTGCGCCGTTGGTATCCAGCGATAGCTCGGGAACTGCGCGCCAGGCCGGCGTGGTGCTGGTTCAGCCGCTGTACGACAGGACCGCGGTAGCCACGAGGAAGCAGTTCCGCGAGCAATCGAGCCTGGCGCAGACGCAGTTCGACCAGTCTCGCCAGGACCTGGCCTTGCGGGTGGCCGAGGCATACTTCGGCGTGGTGTTGAGCGAGGAGACCGTTCGCGTGGTGCAGGCCGAGAAGGCGGCGTTGCGACAGCAACGCGACCGCGCGAAGGCGCGCTTTGACATCGGCCAGGGCAAGATCACCGATCTCCATGAAGCCCAGGCGCGCCTGGATGGGGTCGAGAGTCGCGAAGTCACGGCGCAATCTGCGCTCGAACAGCGACGCACTCGATTCCAGGAAACCGTCGGCATGGCGCCCGATCAGCTCAGCGGGCCGGCGCCCGGTTTCACGCCGCGGCCGCCGGAGCCGGACAATCTCACGGCGTGGCAGGCAAAGGGTGAAGAACAAAGCTACCTCGTCAAGACCAGACAGTCGGAGCGCGACATTGCCGGCGCGGAGATCGATAAGTACCGCGTCAGCAGTCGCCCGACCGTCTCGCTCGTGGCGCGTTATGGCGCACAAGGGCAAACCGGCAACCTGGCTCCGTGGGTTGCAGCCAGCAACACCCGGACCGCGACTGTCGGCTTGCAGCTCACCATTCCGCTGTACGCGGGCGGCGGACTGGATTCGCGCGAGCGGGAATCCGTTGCGAGGAAGAGCCAGGCGGAGCAGGAGGTTGCCGCCGCCCGGCGCGACGTGCGCCTGAGGGTGCAGGACGGATTCCTCTCGGTCAAAACGGGCGTGTCGCGCGTCGCCGCACTCGAGCAGTCGTTGACTTCGGCGCGTAGCGCGCTCGCGGCAACGACGCTTGGCCGGGACCTCGGTACCCGTACGGAACCCGACGTGCTCGACGCGCAGCAGCGCGTGTTCACCGCTGAGCTCGACCTGGTCCAGGCACGCCTGGACTACCTCCTTGGCCGTCTGCGGCTTGCCGCCGCGGCGGGGGAACTGAGCGAGGAAACCTTGCGCTCGCTGAATGTCTGGCTCGCAGCCTGATCGAGAAATCCTATGCCAGGAGATCTGCAGCACTACTGGAGCGGCGCCTTTCTCGCCGCTAACGCGTTCATCGGGCTGAATATGGTGGGCGCGTTGCTGCTCGGCATGCTGGTTGGCTACGAGCGCTCATACAACGGCCGCGCCGCCGGCATGCGCACTTATGGTCTCGTCTGCATGGCGTCGACGGCCTTGACTGTGTTCGTCGGCTACCCGGGGCTGTGGTACGGGGGTGTTTCAGCGCACGCCCAGGCAGACCCGACCCATATCGTCCAGGGAGTCGTCACCGGCTGCGGCTTCCTTTGCGCGGGGGTCATCATGAAGGACGGCATGAGCATCCGCGGCCTCACGACCGCGGCATCGATCTGGGCTGCCTCGGCCATAGGGGTGTTGCTCGGCGTTGGCTTCTATGCCGCCGCGTTGCTGCTTGCCGTGCTCTGCGTGGGCTCGATGTCCCTGTTGCACCGGCTGGAGGCCAGGCTTCCGGGGCGCATGACGCTTGATGTGTCTCTGACTTTCCAACCCGGGGAAGCGCCTGACCTCGATCTGCTGATCGACAGGGCAAAGTCCCGCGGCTATCGCGTGTTGCACGACAGCCTGACCATCACGTTTGCCGACAACCAGGCGGTGTGGAGAGTCAGCCTGGTCGCACCGGACAAGGCGCGCGCAACATCGCCGGCAGCATTGGCGGCCGAGATGGCTGCAACACAGGGTGTCTCCCGGTTCAGCATCCTGCCGGTGCGCAGTTGATTTGGGTACGCGAGCACTTCTTTGTCAACCAACGCTGTTTTGCTGACAATGCATGGTGATCTAAATGAAATTACTGAGGAGCCTGGCGCTATTGACACAACAAACAAGAGCGCACATGGTTTCAGCCCATAGGATCCAATTAGTGAAGTCCACCGTTGCGATCACGCTGTTTGGAATGGTGTCAGCGGCAGCGTTTTCCGCTCCGCAGACAAGCAGTCGAGCCCAGATTCCAGACCAGCGCGGCATTAGCGAAGGCTGGAATGGCACTGAGTTGGAAACCGCGCCACTTTCAAAGCAGGAAAGCTCCGGGGCACAGCCGATTTCAACACCCGCGACTATGCCGGCTAATGGATCGGCGACCTTTCCTTACGCCGTCGTGCCGTACGTTAGGTTACCTAGCGTTGCTCCGGCTTCCCCACCGATGCCACGTTTGCCGTAGGGAGGCACGGGCCACCAGCGAAGGCGAGCTGAGCAGTGGCAGTGCTGCAATTGCGGCCGCCGCGTCGCCTGTTGCAACCAATCATTTTGCGCTGACCGGAATTACAATCCCCTGCTCCAAACTACACATATTGCGATGTATCGGGAGAGTGACATAAACGGCTTCACCACAGGTTAGGGCCATTCCGGCAGGTACGCTCATTGCGAGTGACGTTCATGCGGTTCACGAGGAACCCGTGGTCGCGATGCATGCATCGACCACAAGTCACCTCGTGTGGCGCCTCATGAAGAATCGTGTGATCACACCATCAGGAGAGAGCGATGAAAATTCCTACCCATACCCTGCGCTCGACTTGTGTCGCTGCTGCACTGGCGGTGGCTGCCGGGAGCGCGTTCGCACTCGATACAGGCGGCTTTATGCGTGTCGCCGCCGATACCACGGCCCGCCCCTGGCATGCCGGGCCGCGCCGAGGGTGATCGCGAGCAGCGGCCTGCGGCTACCACTGACCTGAGTGCCGAAAAGACCAAGCAAAGCGTCAGCGACAGCGCCATCACGACCAAGGTGAAGACCAAGCTGCTTGCCACCAAGGACCTGAAGGCCACGGGCATTCACGTGAAGACCAAGAACCGCACGGTCAACCTGAGTGGCTCGGTGCCGACGAAGGAACAGCACCAACTTGCGGTGGACACCACGCGTAGCGTGGAGGGTGTGAGTTCGGTGAACGACAAGCTGAAGGTATTGTCGCGGTAAGCTGCAACAGCCTGCCCGGGCATAGTTGGCGGGGCAGGCTTACCCGAGCGGCGCAGACTCAGGCCACGATCCCTTTATTGTTCACTCAGCGCAGATGCCCGCCAAACAGTCCGAGCAGGCCGATGACGATAAGGTAAATGGCGACGATATAGTTAAGCAGCCGCGGCATCGATTCGCGTACAGGCCTGACATGGCGTCAGCCAGGTGACCAAGCAACGCGCGAGTGTCAACGCCGCCCTGTTCCAGTAGAGCCGTTTTGACAGCGAGTGGATTTCGCGGAAGGTAGGGCATCATCGCCAGTTGATCCCGCCAAGTCGCGAGCCTTAGAGAACGCGGCGCTGATAGTCGCCAACCAAACGGCATCGCCGCGCGATACGCGTCCCACTGGACGGACATAATGGATCAGGTATTTGCTGACGACGCGTGTCGCTTTGCAAAGAGCGGCGGGCGATGATCGCCCTTTACGGCTGACCTCTCCCAGCGCGCAACCGTCGAACGAAAGGCTGGCAGCCAGCGCTTGAGCCACTGAGCGAACAGTTATTCCAGCAAGTCCAGCACGGAGCCGTGCAATTTCAGCGTCTCCAGGACAATGTTCGAGTTGATCGCCATGACGCCCGGCTCCTTGTGAAGCTTGTGGACCACGAAGTGGGAGAAGTGCTCCAGGTCTTTCGTCCGCACGGTCAGCACATAGTTTGACGTGCCCGTCACGATACGGGCCGTCACGACTTCGGGCCACCGGTGGATGGCCTTCACGAAGTTCTCGTGCCAGTCCTCGATGTCCGAGCGCATCGAGACATGTACCAGTGCCTCGAAGGCCACACCGACCTGCTTCGCGCCGATCACGCACCGATAGCCGGCAATCACGCCACGCTCCTCCAGCAGTTTTACCCGCCTGAAGCAGGCGGAGGCCGAGAGGCCGACGGCCTCCGCCAGTTCCTGGTTGGTGATGCGCCCGTTGCCTTCCAGGTGATGCAAGATGCGCACGTCGGTCTGGTCCAGTTCCATTTCGAAGAATCCACCGTTAGTAATTAAAAAAGCCGATTAAGCTTCGATATATACATAAAAGCAAGCAATAAACGCAAGCACATTCGTCTTTTCGTTTGATAGGATTCCGTTCCCATGAAGGCACCGCGGATGGCGATAGAGGCAAGTCCGCTGCTGTCCGCATTCCTAATCCGAACCCCGACGAATTCCAATGTTTGCGCACATCCCCGCCTATGCCGGCGACCCCATCCTTTCGTTAATGGAGGCTTACCAGGCCGATTCCCGACGGCAGAAAGCGAACCTCAGCATCGGCCTTTACTACGACGATGACGGCCGGATTCCGGTGCTCGGAAGCGTCGGCGCGGCGGTGCTCCAGCTCGCCGAACAGCACGGTCCGCACACTTACCTGCCGATGGAAGGCATGGCGCCGTACCGGCACGCGCTGCAGCAGCTTGTGTTCGGCTCGGACAGCCCGGCGCTGAAGGAGAAACGGGTCGCCACGATCCAGTCGGTCGGCGGCTCGAGCGCGCTGCGCATCGGCGCCGAATTCCTGAAGCTCTGCTTCCCGGGCTGTGCCGTGTGGATCAGCGATCCGAGCTGGGAGAACCATCAGGTTCTGTTCGCCGGCGCGGGCGTGGCGGTGCACACCTACCCGTACTACGACCCGCAAACGAACGGGCTTCGCTTTGACGAAATGCTGGCGACGATCCGCGGACTGCCGGCACGCAGCGTGGTGCTGCTGCAGCCGAGCTGCCACAACCCCACCGGCATCGACCTGTCCCGCGAGCAATGGGCAGAACTGATCAAGGTGCTGCGGCAACACGGGCTGATTCCGTTCCTCGACATGGCCTACCAGGGCTTCGGCCATGGGCTCGAGGAGGATGCATGGCCGGTGCGCGCGCTGGTCGATGCCGGCGTGCCGTTCCTCGTCAGCAACTCCTTCTCGAAAAACTTCTCGCTGTACGGGGAGCGGTGCGGCGGGCTTTCCGTCGTGACTCCGAACGAGGACGAGGCCAATCGCGTGCTGGGGCAACTGAAAGCGGCCGTGCGGCGCGTGTACTCGAGCCCGCCGCTCCATGGGGCCCGGTTGATCTCGACGGTGCTCTGCGATCCCGCGCTGGCCGGACAGTGGGCTGCCGAGGTGGCGCAGATGCGCGAACGCATCGCGCGCATGCGCCGCTCGCTCAGGGAGCGGCTGGAGGCGAGCGTGCCCGGCGCGCCGTTCGACTACCTGACCACGCAGCGCGGCATGTTCAGCTACACGGGCCTGTCGGGGCCGGAGGCCGATTGCCTGCGCGAAGCGCACGGCGTCTACGTGCTTCGCTCGGGCCGCCTGTGCGTGGCGGGGCTCAACGACACCAATCTCGAGCACGTCGCGCACGCGATGGCGACGGTCCTGCGCGCGCGCTGCTGAACAGCGGCACACAGGCATTCTTCAGAAGAGACATATGGCAGACATCATTCAGACCCCCTTGCCGGAACCCCCGCAGCCATTCTCATGGGCCACGCATGCCAACGGCATGATGTTCACGGCCCATGGCCCCATCGATGCGGCCGGCAACATCGTCGGGGACGACATCACCGCGCAAGCGCGGCTGACGTTCGGCAATCTCGCGGCGACCGTGGAAGCGGCCGGATGCCGGCTCGACGATGTCGCGCAGGTGCTCGTGTACATGCACGCCCCGGGCGACATGCCGGTCATCGATTCGGTGTACCGCGAGTTCTTTCGCGCTCCCTATCCGAACCGGGCCAGTGTCGCGGTGGCCGGCTTTGCCCATCCGGCCATGTTGATCGAGATTGTGGCGTACGTCAGGCTGCCGGCGAGCAGGCAGGAGGCCTGATTCCGGTTCTTTCCCGCCGCCGAACGGCGCTTTCATCATCAAAAAAACAGAACGAAATCACGTGGAGGAGACATGCAGAAATTTGCTTTCCCGCTGGTACTAGGTAGCCTGGTAGCGGGCTCGGCCTGCGCACAGAGCGCCGTCACGCTGTATGGCATTGTTGACCAGAGCATCCGGCTTACGACCAATGCCAACGCGAGCAACAACAGCGTCGTGCAGCTGACCAACGGCGCCGTGACCAACAGCCGCTTCGGCTTGCGGGGCGAGGAGGAACTCGGCGGCGGCATGAAGGCCCTGTTCCGGCTCGAGAATGGCTTCGATCCGGACACCGGGCGCGTGAACCAGAACGGTCGCCTGTTCGGCCGCCACGCCTATGTCGGATTATCCGGCGGCCTGGGTACGCTCAAGCTCGGCCGCCAGTCGACCGAAGGCTTCAACCTGTTCGGTGAATTCGATCCGCTGACCGTAGGCAACTACACGGCCAATGCTTGGCCGTACTTCATGACCGGCGGCCGCATCGACAACGCGGTCAGTTACGACGGCACGTTCGGCGGCCTCAACGTCGGCGCCAGCTACGGACTTGGCGAGTTGCAGGGCAACCTGAAGCAGGGCTCCTACTGGGGCGCGCGCGTCGCGTACAACCACGGCAATCTCGGCGTGGGCGCCGTCTATCAGGAGATGCGGGACGCCGCGAGCGAGACCCAGCGCATGTGGGGCGTGGCGGGGCGTTATGCGTTCGGACCGGCGAAGCTGTTTGCCGGCTACATCGGCGGCAAGGACGCCACCGGGATGGTCGATGGCATGCTGAACGATCCTTCGCGCACCGTCAGCTACGGATCTTTCGCCGCCAACCCGCGCAAGGACATGACGTTCTACACGGGCCTGACGTACCAGGTTTCTGGCGCGCTGGCGATGACGGGCGTTGTCTATCACGACAACATCCGCGACGTGAACGGCGTTGCCGGCCAGAGCGGCAAGCGGCTGACTGCCGTGCTGCTAGCAGAATACTCACTGTCCAGGCGCTCCCAGCTATACGGCACCGTGGACTACAACCGCGTCAGCGGCGCAGCGGCCACCGAGCTGCCGGGGCGCGGCAACCAGACCGGCATGGCCGTTGGCATGCGCCACGTGTTCTGAGCCTAGCGGTTCACGTTCAAAAGTAGAAGGAGAGAGACACCATGAGCAAGTCAACGCAGAGCTTTCAGCAAATCGTGGAGCGGGAGCGGGGGCTCAAGCGGACCCTGAACGCCAGCCAGATGGCGATGATCGCCATCGGCGGCGCGATCGGTACCGGCCTATTCCTCGGCAGCGGCTTTGCCATCGGCTTTGCCGGCCCAAGCGTGCTGGTCAGCTATGCCATCGGCGCCTTCATCGCGTTGATCCTGATGGGCTGCCTGGCGGAAATGACCGTGGCGCACCCGACCTCGGGCTCGTTCGGCGCCTACGCGGAGCACTATGTCAGCCCATGGGCTGGCTTCCTCGTGCGCTACGCGTACTGGGCCTGCATCGTGCTGGCTGTCGGGACGGAGGTGACCGCGATCGCGCTCTATATGAAGTACTGGTTTCCCGCGGTGCCTGGCTGGTTCTGGATTGCCTCGTTCTCCGCGGCGCTGGTGCTGGTCAACGCGCTCAGCGTCAACATCTTCGGTGCCGTCGAATACTGGTTCTCGGTCATCAAGGTCGCAGCGATCGTCGGCTTCATACTCATCGGTGCCTATGTTGTCTTCGGCGCGCCGGCTTCGGTGGCCGGATCAGGGGAGGGGGCCGTGGCCGGCTTTCACCACTACACCGCAAACGGTGGCTTCTTTCCGAAAGGCCTGTGGGGCATGTGGGTGGCCGTCATCATCTCCATCTTCAGCTACCTGAGCATCGAGATGATCGCGGTGGCCGCGGGCGAGGCCGAGGATCCGGAGCATGCGATCACGCGTGCCTTCCGTTCCACAATGATTCGCCTGGTGCTGTTCTACTTGCTCACGCTGGCGCTGATGCTGGCGATCGTGCCGTGGACCGTCGCCGGCCGGGAGGAAAGTCCGTTCGTCAAGGTGATGGAGGCCATCAACATCCCCGGGGCCGCGGGCGTGATCAACTTCGTCGTGCTGGTGGCGGCGCTGTCGTCGATGAACAGCCAGCTGTACATCACGACGCGGATGATGTTCAGCCTGTCGCGCGCGGGCTATGCTCCCGCCCGATTCGGGCGTGTCAGCCGGCGCGGCGTGCCGCTATCCGCGCTGCTGGTGTCGACGCTGGGGATCGCGCTGGCGACCCTGCTGAGCGTCGTCTATCCTGATGCCTCGTTCACGCTGATGATGGCGGTTTCTATGTTCGGCGCCATGTTCACGTGGATGATGATCTTCGTTACCCACTACTGCTTCCGCCGCAAGTGGGAAGCGCAAGGCAATGCCCCTCTGCGCTTTCGCATGAAGGGCTTTCCGGCGCTGACGCTGCTGGGCGCCGCGCTGATGCTCGCCATTTTGCTCACCACGATGTTCACCGCAGAGTTTCGCATGACTATGATCTTCGGCGCGCCGTGGCTCGTGCTGCTGAGCCTCGCCTACTTCGGCTGGTATGCGAAGCGGGCGCGGGCCATCGGGAGCGAACCGCTCGAGCCGCACGCGGGCTGATGCCGGCAGGGGCGATCGGCGCCCCGTCTGCCCGGCACGGTCGAACGCATGGTGGCAGACAAGCCCGCGTCCGAACACGGAGGGAGACGGCCGAATCGCCTTCGGCGGCGTGTTCATCGTAGGCGCAGCGTCTTCAGGAATCGAGTCGGGGCGTCACAAATTTCGGAAGAGCTACCCATAGCGGCTTGGCGCGCCTCAGAAAATGCGCCAAGACGTGGGCAAACGCGCATCTACTTATGGGTCTCCAATGGTGACGCCCTGCCGGCAATCTCGCCGGCGGCATTGTGCCAATCAAAATCAACTGTGAAAATCCACGGGAATAAGCGTGACTTGTCTTGGTCGATGATGACCATGCATTTTTCTGTCTCCATTTATTCAGCTGCGCCAGAATGAACTGACAGGGTGCATACCGTGTTCCCTTGCGGGGCACGGCATGCACTACTACCGCTGCCGCTGCCGCCTTATCACTGCCTGTTCATTTCGCCAAAGCACGGGCAGATAGTTAATTGTCGCTCGTTCGCAAGATGTTCAACCTGGCCGAACTGTGGGGCTACCGGCACGACGGCTCCAATCCTTGCCGCCACGTGTCCAAGTACCCGGAGAAAGGCTCGACCCGCCTCATCAGCGACGAACAGATGGTCAGCCTGTTCGCCTTCCTGGACAAGGCCGAGGCCGAAGAGCTGGAGCATCCGATCTACCTGCTGGCCATCCGGCTGCAATTCGAGTTCGCGGCGCGCATGTCGGAGATCCTGCTGTTGCAATGGGATTGGCTCGACCTGCCCAATGGCCGGGTCGTCTGGCCAGACAGCAAGACGGGCGATATGTCCAAGCCGTTGAGCGAGGAAGCCCGCCGGCTGCTGACGAACGCGCCGCGCTACGGCAAGTCGCCCTACGTCTGTCCGGCCATCCTCGACCACGACAAGCCGCTCGGCCCCCATTCCGCCCCCATTCCTACTATCAGGCATGGCGGCGCATTCTTGCTCGTGCCGGCGTGCCGAAGGTCGGTACCCACGGCATCCGCCATCGCTCTGCGACCGACACTGCCAACTCGGGCATCCCGGTTAAGGTCGGCATGGCGCTGACCGCGCACAAGACCGTGGCGATGTTCATGTGCTACGTCCACACCGAGGACGACCCCGTACGGAAGGCGGCCGAACTGGTGGCGACCCGGCGCAAGCCGGTTGTCAGCGCAGGTGCCTCGTCCCTTCTGCGTGCGCACCGCGCCAGGGGATGGGAAAGTGTGCCCGTTACGGGTATAGTTTGGAGGTCAAGATGACCCGCGTCCTCAAGCGGAAGACTTTGCGCGGTGGCAGGCGGGCGCGAAGCTGCCCGATGCCGCCTTGGTGCAAGGCGGTTCAGGAAATGGAAAGCGCTCTGATTGACGCGGACTTGGGCGGCTTCCTCTACAAGTAATGGGTGGCGCGCCCCGGCGGCAAGAGTGGCGGGTACCGCACGCTGGTGTCGGCCCGGATAGGTAGCCGCTACGTTTCCTGCATGCGGTCCCCAAGAGCGACAAGGCGAACCTCACGCAGGACGAGAAGAAGGCGCTGCAATTCGCCGGCAAGGTGTTCCAAGAGCTGTCCGCGGAAGCCTTGGCGAAGGCGCTGCAGGCTGGCGTGTTATTGGAGGTGTGTTGTGAGCAAGATCATTGAATCCCTGCGTGGCGACTTAGCTGCGCTCCACGAAGCGGGAGCGATCAGCAAGGTGACGATGCGCGAGTTCGACGCGATCTGCCCGCCGCCGGTGCGGGAGTTCAGTGCTGTCGACATCAAACGCCTGCGCGAAGCCTTGAAGTTCAGCCAGCCGGTCTTCGCGCTGCACCTCCACACCACCGCTTCGACCGTGCGCAAATGGGAGCAAGGCGAAACCCACCCCACGGGGCCGGCGCTCAAACTGCTCAACGTCATCGCCGACAAGGGATTGCAGGCCATCATCTGATGCCCGGGACGACGGAGGCAAGCATTGGCGACACGGATTGCCCCTCCCCTGGTCGTCACGTACCAGCAGCGATGAATCGGACGAGGAAAAGGACTGTTGCGACATGCTCGTGCTCCGGTTGCCTCCTGGATCTTCTCTGGATTCCAGAACGCGGCCGTACTCAAGACCAAGTCGTTATAGTCGGCCGCGGATTGTGGTTCCCGGGTTGTCATCTGGCCCAATTCAGTCGTTCGTGGCGTAGGTGCCGCGCAGCTTCCCCGCCCCTCCCGCGATGGCGAGATCGAGATAGGTCTGGACGGGGCTGGTGCAGACCCGGGTAAAGGCTCCACTGGCTGCGCCAGCCCGCGGCAGTCGGCGGCGCGGTGCACTGGCTGTATTGGCCAACGACGAGATGCCGCACGTCGGCACGCTCGACGTGGACATCGGCCTCGACGCTATCGCTTGGCGACGGCGAGTACGCCACGCTGATCGGTTCGCTGCAGGGCATGGCTATGCCAGGCGTGAAGGGCTGCGGCGCTTCCAAATGGTCAGGCAGGCCGGTTTGCAATGCGCTGATGAGGGCTTGGCGACTGAGAGCCTGAACCTAGAGCCAGAACTGACGCCTGAATACCCGCCCGGCGATTGTTGGGGCGGGCCATTTTTCTTGCCAACGGGTGTTGGCGCCACCACGCAGCGGAATACGACGTCTTCAGATAACTGAATGAGCAAAACGGTATTAGACGCCGGGAAAGCCACGTCCCTATACTCCCTCCACTGATTTGCCATGAGGCAAGCGACGCCGGCACGCCATACCGACGCCCGGCCTCGCCGACAAATACAAGATAACGAGGAGACAACAGTGGTCCAGACGTATCACTTGCATGTGGCCGGGCGTCGCATCCCACCGGCCAGCGGCCGTATGCTGCAAAGCACCAATCCTTTCACGTCCCAGGTCTGGGCCGAGATCCCCGACGCCAGTGCCGAAGACGTAGCCGCCGCCGTGGCCGCCGCCAATCGCGCCTTTTGTGAGGTCTGGCGCGATATGCCGGGCGTCAGGCGCGCCGAGCTGATGCTGAAGCTGGCCGCGCTGATCGAAGGCCAGGCGGACCGCATGTCGCGGATCGAAAGCACCGACAACGGCAAGATCGTGCGGGAAACGCGCCCGCAGATGCTGTGGGTCGGCCGGCAATTGCGCTACTTTGCGGGCTATGCCGACAAGCTGTTCGGCCAGCATGTGCCGCTCGACCAGCCGAACACGCTCGACTATCTGTCGCTCGAGCCCTTTGGCGTGGTGGCGTTGATCACGGCGTGGAACTCGCCGCTGGCACTGCTGGCCAACAAGATGGCACCGGCGCTGGCCACCGGCAACTGCGTGGTGGTCAAGCCGTCCGAACATGCTTCGGCATCGACGCTCGAGTTTGCCGCCCTGGTGGAGGAAGCCGGCTTCCCGCCAGGGGTGTTCAACGTGGTGACCGGGGGCGCCGAAACCGGGCGGGCGCTGGTGGAGGATCCTGGCGTCGCCCTGGTGAGCTTCACGGGGAGCCCGCAGGTCGGACGCGAGATTGCCGCCATGGCCGGGCGCCGGCTGGTGCCGGTTAAGCTGGAGCTTGGCGGCAAGTCGCCGAACATCATCTTTGACGATGCCGACCTGGACAAGGCCGTGGTCGGCGCACTGGCCGGCATCTTTGGCGCCACCGGTCAGACCTGCGTCGCCGGTTCGCGGCTGCTGGTGCAGCGGGGCGTGCTGGACCAGATGGTGCCGCGCCTGGCGGAGCGCGCGCGCAATATCCGCATGGGCGATCCGCTCGATCCCGCCACCGAAATGGGCACCGTTGCCAACGAACCGCAGTTCCTCCGCATCCTCGCCGCCATTGAGCAGGCCAGGGCAGCCGGTGCGCGGCTGGTCACCGGCGGGCGCCGTGCCGAAGGCGCTGGCCTGGGGCAGGGCTATTTCATCGAGCCGACCATTTTTACCGACGTCGACAACGGCAGCCAGCTCGCACAGGAAGAGATCTTCGGGCCCGTGCTGGCCATCATCCCGTTCGATACCGAAGACGAGGCCGTACGGTTGGCCAATGACAGCCGCTACGGGCTCGCCGCCGGCCTGTGGTCGCGCGATCTCTCGCGCGTCATGCGCGTATCGCGGCAGCTGCAATGCGGCTCGGTCTGGGTCAACACCTATCGCGCCATCGCCGCCCAGGCACCCTTCGGGGGCTTCAAGGAGTCCGGCATCGGCCGTGAACGCGGCGAGGCCGGCTTGCGCGAATACCTGACCACCCGCAATGTGATGATCGATTTCTCCGAGGAGGTGCGCGATCCCTTCGCGATCCGCACCTGACCCCCGCCGCAAGGAGGACCACCATGAAGACCAAGCAAGGCGACGCCCCGCAAGCGGGGCCCCGCGAGATCAGCCGGCGTCAGACCCTGGCACTCTGCGGCGGCGCCCTGGCGCTGGCGGCCGGTGTCGTGCCGTTCGCGTCAAGGGCCACGGGCACTTACCCGTCGGGACCGATCAGGCTGGTGGTGCCGTTTCCGCCAGGCGGATCCGTCGACACCGTCGCGCGCACCCTCGGACCCCAGCTGCAGGAGCAGCTCGGCCAACCGGTCCTGATCGAGAACCGCCCGGGCGCCAGCAGCGTCATCGGCGCGCAGTACGTCAAGCATGCCAGGCCCGATGGCTACACCATCCTGCTCAATGCCTCGCTGCAGATGGCGAACCCGGTCCTGTTGAGCACCGCGACCTATGACCCGATGAAGGACTTCGCGCCGATTACCGGCATCGGCGCGCAGCCCCAGCTTGTCCTGGTAAGAGCCGATGGCCCCTACCGCACGCTGGCGGACCTGCTCAACGACGCACGCAAGCGACCTCGCGAACTGCAATGGGCGATTGCCGCGTTCGGCGCCGCCGGTCACTTGGCCTGCGAGCTGCTCAACGTCGAGGCGAAGGTCGACATGCCGGTCGTGCCCTACAAGGGCGGCGCGCCCGCCCTGGTCGACCTGATGGGCGGACACGTGTCCGCCATGATCGAACCGATGGCGTCAGCCTATCCGCACGTGCAGGCGGGGCGGCTGCGCGCGCTGGCGGTCACCAGCGACAAGCGGCTGCCATCGCTGCCAGCGTTGCCCACCGTCGCGGAGAGCGGCTTTCCGGGCTTCGACATGCCGAGCTGGTATGGCCTGTGGGGGCCGGCCGGCACGCCGGCCCCCGTGGTCGAGCGCCTCTACAAGGAGATGCAGAAGGCGATACAGGCGCCCGCCGTGGCGCAGAAGCTTGCCGGCATCTCTTTCATCGCACAGGCATCGTCGCCCAACGACTTCACGCGCTACACGGCCAGCGAGCTGTCGAAATACAAGACTCTGATCGCGCAAGCCCATATCAAGGCAGACCAATAGCCGGTCCCCTCATCCTCCATCTCACATCCGATTTCTCTGGAGCTGAATCATGAGTCAAGATGCAACGCTGGGCTTCGTAGGTCTGGGCGTCATGGGCGAGCCGATGTGCGCGAACCTCGTGCGCAAGTCGGGCCGCTCGGTCCACGTGTTCGACATGTCCGCCGAGGCCGTCGTGCGCGTGGTCGAGAAGGGCGGCATCGCCGCGGCGTCGGTGGCCGCTGTGGGCGCCGCTGCCGATATCGTCTTCCTGTCGCTGCCATCGATCGCGGAAGTCGAAACGGTCGCAAGCCAGCTGCTGGCCGCGCCGCGGCGGCCGCGCATGATCGTCGACATGAGCACCAGCGACGTGGCGCGCACGCGCGCGCTGGCGCAGGCGCTGCGCGCCGCGGGCATTGCCTTTGTCGACGCACCCGTGGCCCGCACCAAGGAAGCGGCAATACAGGGGACGCTGCTGATCAGCGTGGGCGGCGGCGCCGAAGATGTGGCGGCGGTGCGCCCCTACCTCGAGTGCATGGGCACCGATGTGCTGCACTGTGGCGATATCGGCAGCGGACAGACGCTTAAGATCCTCAACAACATGATGGTCTTCATGACCGTCAACGCACTCGCCGAGGTGCTGACGATCGGGCGCCATGCCGGCATGGACGGCGAGGCGCTGTTCAATCTGCTGTCACAGGGATCGGCCGACAGCTTCGTGCTGCGCAACCATGGTATGAAGTCGCTGGTTCGCGATCATTTCCCGGAAAAGACTTTCCCGATGGTCTATGCGATCAAGGATGCCAGCCTGGCCTTGTCGCTGGCACAGCAGGGCGACTTCCATCCGCGCATGGCGCAGTATACCTACGACCTGATGTGCCAGGCGCGCGATGCCGGGCTGGGGCAGAACTATCACCCGGCAATGATCCAGCTCGTGGATGGCCGCGTGCCGGCTACGGTGCCGACGCAGGCTTGATCCCGGCCAGCCGCGGAAGGATTTCCGCGGCGATCCTCAGAGTCAGGTCGGAGGCGTGTTTCTCGCTCCAGATCGCCTCCATGTGCACCTTGCCGGCGGTGGGCGGCAGGTCCCGGAAGCACACCCCAGGATAGCCGCTCGAGGCATAGGAGCGCGGCACCAGCGCCACGCCAAAGCCCAGCCGCACCATCTGGAAGATCGTCAGCGGGCTGCGCGCCTTGTGCTTGAAATTTGGGCTGAAGCCGGCCTCGTAGCACGAAGCGACGATGGCGTCATACACGGCAGGGCCATGTTCGCGCGAGAGCGCGACCATCGGCTCGTCGGCCAGGTCGGTCAGCGCGAAGTGCTCGGCATGCGCAAGCCGATGGCCCTCGGGCAGCACGGCCAGGTAAGTGTCGTCGTGGACCGGGATGTGCATCAGCTTGTCGCGATCGGGGCGCACGTGAACGATGCCGATATCGAGCAGCCCGTGCGAGACCGCGGAAATCTGGTCCTGCGACTGCATGTCGGCGACGGACACTTCCACCCCCGGAAACGCCTCCCGTACCAGCGAGAGGAACGCCGGCAGGATATCGAACAGAGCCGAGGTGGCCACGCCCAGTCGCAGCGTGCCCACATCGCTTTGCGAAGCGCGCACGGTGGCGCTGACGGCGGTGCGCATCTGGCCCAGCAGCAGGCGGCTTTCGCGCAGGAACACCGCACCAGCATCGGTCAGCTTGACTTCGCGGCGCGTGCGGTTGAAGAGCTTCACGCCCAGCTCCTCTTCCAGGAGCTTGATGTGCTGCGATAGCGGCGGCTGAGACATGTGGAGCCGCTCGGCAGCCCGACTGAAACTCAGTTCCTCCGCAACCATGACGAAGTAGCGAAGCTGCTTCATGTCCATGATAGGTCGACTCGCAAAATAGGCGGGAGAACATTGCCGTGCCGGCCGGACGGCTGTCAATAGGGAATCATGTGGAGGCAATGGAGCCTGCGCCCCGCCGCCGCAGGCGGGGGCAGGGCATGCACTGCGGGATCCTCAGGCGCAGGCGAGTACCCGCGCCACGTCCCGCACCGGCGTATCGCTGTTGGCCGACAGCAGCGTTTCGAGCACGGCATCGACCTCTGGCCGCGCCAGCGTCAGGCCGGCGTTGGCGCGGAACTTCGCGACGATCGCCTCGAGGTTCAGCGCGCGCTCGCCGCTGCCCAGGTTGACCGGCACGCTGCGGCGCAGGGTAGTCCCGCCGACGCCGCGCACGGAGACTGCGCCCGAGAAATACTTCGGGAACGCGGTGTCCGCTTCTGCCACGCATTGCACCTTGGCCGCCAGCGCGAGGATCTCCGCATCGGCCAGGCTGTCGTCATCGAGCTCAGCCAGCGTGAAGCGGCCGCGCACCAGGCAGGCCGCCACCACATATTGCACGCTGAACTTGGCTTCGTAGTCGGAGCGCGGCACTTGCTTGGCCGCGGCCGGCTCCGCCACGATCGGCAGCGTCGGCGCCGGCAGCTCGCAGACGATGGCCTCGATGCTGCGCGGGTCGCCGATATCCGCGCGCAGCGTGAGCGCGGCCTCGGCGCAGCCGTGGATGAAGTGGCAGACCGGGAAAGGCTTGATCGCGGTGTCCATCAGAGTCCATTCCTCGCCCAGCCCCTGCAGTACCGATTCCGTGTCGACTTCGCCGGCGCGCTCCTGCATATGCGTGTCGAACAGGCCGAACTTGCCTTCATACGGACGGTCCGGGCCGTGGAAGCCGGCCTGCGCCAGCTTCGCGGCGGTAATGCCGGACAGCGCGCCCCAGCCCGGATGCATGCGCTTGGTCCAGGCGCCGTTCTCCAGGAATACCTGCACCCCGGCCGACGTGCTGGCAGCGATTCCTTGGGCGGAGACCATTTCGTCCTCCGACAGCCCCAGCAGCTTGCCGGCGATCACCGCCGCACTGAAATGCGAAACTAGCCCGGTGGCGTGGAAGCCCGCATGGTGGAAGCCGCCCTTGACCGCACGGCCCAGCCGGATTGCGGTCTCCATGCCGGCCGCATAGGCCGCGATCAGCTCGCCCCAGGTGGCGCCGGTGGCTTCCGCCATCGCGAGGGCGGCGGGCAGGCACGCTACCGTCGGGTGCACGATGCTGCCGGGGTGCGTGTCGTCGAAATCGAGGCCGTGGATCAGGTAACCGTTGGCCAGGGCCGCGTCGCGTGGTTGTAGCCGCTCGCCGCCGCCGATGGTGGCGGCGTCGCCGGGCGCGCCGGCAGCCCGGATGCCGGCCAGTGCCGGCGCGGCGAACGGAAAGCGCCGTGACGCCAGCGCCAACCCGATCGCGTCGAGGATCTGGTGGGTGGACTTGCGCCAGACATCGTCGGGCAGCGTCGAGGGCGCCAGGCCCAGCGCAAACTGCGCCAGGGCACGGGCGATATTGGCGGAGGGGGGGCGGAGTCTTGCGGTGTGTTCCATGAGGCTTGTTGAGATCAGGGTTCAGGCCGGCGCGGCGGCGGGGGCCGGCTCGCGATGCAGGCAGGCAATGGCAACAGGCACGTTCTCCACGCGAGGATAGCGCACCAGCACCAGCGGGTCGTGGCCGGGAATGAAGTGGTCGGGAGAGCTTGCCGCCTTCACCAGCCGCTTGTGGCCTTCGAGCATACCAGCCACGTCGACCACCACGGGAAACGGGATCCTGCGTTCCAGGTTGGCGTAGTAGTGCGCGGCATCGGATGCCAGCACTACCCAGCCGCGCGCGGTATGCACGCGCACTGCCTGCAGGCCCTTGGTATGGCCGCCGACGCGGATCAGTTCCACGCCGGGGGCCAGGGTTTCGTCGCCATCATGGAAGCAGACCCGCTCGTCGTAGACGCGCCGCACGAAATCGCACACGTCTTCCACGGCAAAGGCCCGGCGCAGCGACGGCTCGCACATGCAGCGGCCAGTGGCATACGCGGCCTCATCGTCCTGGATATGGAAGGTGGCATTCGGCAGCTTGTCGAGGTTGCCGGCGTGGTCCCAATGCAGGTGGGTCAACACCACGTCGCGGATGTCCGCGGGCTCGACGTCCAAGTGCCTGAGCGCTTCGATCGGGCACAGGTCCAGCGGCCGCTTGCGCTGCTGTGCGCTGCGTTCGCCAAAGCCGGTATCGACCAGTATCGTGGTCTTGCCGTGCCGCACCAGCCAGATAAAGAAATCCATCTCGACCACGCCATCGTGCTCGTCGCGGAAGATGAAGTTCTCGCCGGTGCGCCGCTGCATGGTCGCGAAGCGCAGCGCATAGACCTCATATTGGGGCAGGGTGGATGCGGTAGTCATGCTGCCAGTTCTCCTTGGATCGGCGCGGCGCCAAGGTAAGCTTTCTGCACGAAATCGTCGGCCAGCAACGCCTGGCCGGTGCCGCTGCGCACCACCGCGCCCTGTTCCAGCACATACGCGTGGTGCGCCAGGCGCAGCGCCAGCCGCGCATTCTGCTCGACCAGCACGATCGACAGCCCGGTATCGCGATTGAGCGCCTCCACCGCATGCGCGATCTCCGCGATGATCTTGGGCGCGAGGCCCAGCGACGGTTCGTCCAGCATCAGCAGCTTCGGCTGCGCCATCAGCGCGCGGCCGATCGCCACCATCTGCTGCTCGCCGCCGGAGAGCGAGCCGGCCTGCTGGTGGCGGCGCTCGGCCACACGCGGGAACAGCGCGTAGACCTGCTCCATCGTGCGTTGCCGCGTGCGCGCGTTGCGTACCGTGTGGGCGCCGAGTTGCAGGTTTTCCAGCACCGTCATGCGCGGGAACAGCCGCCTCCCCTCGGGCGACAGGGCAATCCCGCGCGCGACGCGCGCTGCCGCCGGCAAGGCCGAGATGTCTTCGCCGCCCCACGTCAGGGTGCCGCGCGACAGCGGCTTCAGGCCCATCATGGCCTTGAGAGTGGTGGACTTGCCAGCGCCGTTGGAGCCGACCAGCGCCACGATCTGGCCGTCGCCGATGCGCAGGGAAACATCGTGCACCGCTTCCAGCGGACCGTAATGCACCGCAATGCGGTGGCCTTCAAGCATGGGCATAGTCGGGGGCTCCCAGGTAGGCTTCGATAACGGCCGGGTCCTGGCGGATGGCAGCGGGCGTGCCTTCCGCCACCTTCTGGCCCTGCACCAGTACCACGATGCGCTGGCACAGTTCCATGACCAGGGCCATGTGGTGCTCCACCAGCAAGAGCGACATGCCGCGCTGCTGCTGCAGCTGACGCAGCAGGCGGCCGAACTCAGCGCACTCCTCGCCGTTCAGTCCGGCCGCGGGCTCGTCAAGCAATAGCAGCGTCGGCCGCGTGGCAATGCCGATCGCCACGCCGAGCTTTTTCTGGTGCCCGTAGGCCAGCCCCCCAGCCAGCACATCCCGGAAGGGCACAAGCCCGGTCAGCTCCAGGATCTCGTCGACCTCCTTGCCGATCCGCGCCAGCGCGGCACGGCGCTCGGTCGTGCTCGCCATATGCGTCCAGATCGAGCCGGGCAGGGTGGATAGCGCACCGCGATGGATGTTCTGCGCCACGGTCGCGCACGGGTAGACGGCGGTCGACTGGAACGTGCGCGCCAGCCCGTGGCGCACCACGCGGCTGGGCGGCAGCCCGGTGATGTCGCGACCGTGCAGGCGCACCGTGCCGCCACTGGGCCGGATGCTGCCGCTGATCAGGTTGAACGCAGTGCTCTTGCCGGCGCCGTTGGGCCCGATCAGGCCGAAAACTTCGTCGGCGCCGACGTTGAAGCTCAGGCCGGAGACCGCCTTCAGGCCGCCAAAGTTCTTGCTGAGCTGGTTGACCTCCAGGATCGGCGTCATTGCGCGGCTCCTTTGCGATTGCGCCAGGGCGCGCGTTGCGCGAGGCTGGCCAGCCCTTGCGGCAGGAAGCGCAGCATCAGGATCAGCGCCACGCCATAGAAGATGGTCTGCGTCTGCACCGCGCCGCGGAACAGTTCGGGCAGGGGCGTCATGACCAGCGCCCCGACCAGCGGCCCGAACAAGGCCTTGCGGCCGCCAACCACCATCATGATGATGATGGCCGTGGACAGGTGGATATTGAATGACTCCGGCGAGATATAGCCCAGGTAGTACGCCGTCAGCGCGCCGCCCAGGCCCGCCAGCATGCCGCTGGCGGTAAAGGCGAACAATTGCGTGGCGCGCACGCTGATGCCGTTGGCCTCGGCCAGTTGGGCGTTGTCGCCTACGGTGTCGATGGCTTGGCCCGCCGGCGAGCGCAGCAGCACGGCCAGCAGCGCCGTGACGCCGGCCGTGAGCAATACCGCCATGGCATAGAATGCGGTCTTGTCGTCAAAGGCGTAGCCGAGGATCGACGCCGCCGGAATGCCGGCGATGCCGTTGGCGCCGCCGGTCACGGTGTCCCATTCCAGCAGCCCGAGCCGCACCAGCTCGCCGAAGGCAAAGGTCACCAGCACGAAATACACGCCCGACAGGCGCAGCACCACGGCCCCCAGCAGGAACGCGCAGGCGCCGCCCGCCGCCATCGCCGCGACCAGCGCCAGCGGGAACGGCAGCTTGGCCCCCATGCCCGCGAACACCGCGACATAGGCGCCAACGCCGACCAGCGCCCCGTGGCAGAGCGATATCTGCCCGGCCCGCGCCAGGATCGACAGGCCGCTGACGATGATGACGTTGATGCAGACCAGGATGGCCAGGTGCGTGGTGAAGGCGTCGCTGGTGGCCAGCGGCGCCAGCGCCAGGGCTAGCAGGACGACGCCGCGCAGCACGCCGCCGCTGCCGGCGCGCATCAGCGCAGGGGCCTTGGGCACCGGCGCCGGAATCACGCTTTTGCTTTCATTCATTGTCAGGTCTCCGCGCGGCCGAGCAGGCCGGTCGGCCGGATCACGAGCATCGCCATGACCAGGGCGAAGATCAGGATCTCGGCAATGCTGTTGCTGATGAAGGTGCTGGCCACGCTCTCGGTCACGCCGAGCAGCAGGCTGGCAAGCGCCGCGCCCGGGATGCTGCCCAGGCCGCCCAGGATCACCACGATGAAGGCCTTGAGCAGTGGCGTCGCGCCGATAAACGGCGACACCGAGAACAGCGGCGCCATCAGCGCGCCGGCGATGGCGGCCAGGCCGACCCCGATGCCGAAGCCCAGCGGATACATAAGCCGGGCCCGCACGCCCTGCGCCGTGGCGATCTCCGTATCCTGCACCACCGCGCGCAGGGCACGCCCGGTGCGGGTGTGGCCCAGGAACACATAGAGCGCGAGCAGCACGGCGACCGAGAAGCCCACCACGTACAGGCGCGACAGCGGTAGGCTCACCGCCCCCAGCGTCACGCTGCCATCGGCGACCGAAGGCATGAACTGCGGATCGGGCCCGAAGGCCATCAGCGCCACGGCCTGCAGGATCATGGCCAGGCCGATGGTGGCGATCATGCCGTTGAGCTCGTCATGCCGGAACGGCTTGAGCACCAGCTCCTCGATCACCCAGCCGAGTACGACCGCCAGCACGAAGGCGGCGCCCACGGCTGCCACGAACGGCAGCTGGAAGCGGGAGACCAGCAAGTAGGCAAAGAACGCCCCGAGCATGTAGAACTCGCCATGGGCGAAATTGACGATGCGCATCACGCCGAAGACCAGCGTAAAGCCGATCGCCATCAGCAGGTAGAGCAGGCCGATGATGACGCCGTTGACCAGCGCCTGCGCAACAAGGCTCGATGTCTGCATGGCGCTCACCGTGACACGGTTTCACAGGCATTGACGTTGCAGCGTGCGCGCACCACTTCCTTGCCGTCCTTGACCTCGGAGATAAAGAAGGGCGATTCGATCTGGTGGTCGATGCCGTACTTGGCCTTGCCGCCCCAGTTCAGCTTGCCCTGGATGCCCGGATAGTTGCTGATGCGCTCCAGCTCCATGCGCACCTTCTCCGAATCAGCCACGGTGCCGGCCTTCTGCATCGCTGCGAACAGCATGTTGGTGCCGTCGTAGAACGCGGGGCTGAAGCCGTTCATGTTCTTCTTGTACTTGTCGGCATAGCGCTGTGCATAGGTGGCCACGGCCTTGTTGTCCGGGTCGGTCAGCGAGCTGACCAGCATGCCCTCGGTGGCGGGCTTGCCTGCCACAGCGACGATCTCCGGCGTGGCCGGGCCGCCGTTGCGCACGATCGGCCCCTTGAAGCCCAGTTCGCGTGCCTGGCGCACGATCAGGCCGGCGGTCTGCGGCGAGTTGCCATCGAGCTCGATGGCGTCGATGCCGGAGGCGATCATGCGCGTGAGCAAGGGCACCATGTCCACGCGCTGGCGCTCGAAGAACTCCTTGGCTGACAGTGAGGCGCCGGCCTTGGCGTAGGCGGCCTCCAGGTCGCGCGAGATCTGCTGGCCGGACTCGTCATTGGGGAACAGCGCCCCCACCTTCTTCAGCTTCAGGTTCTTGACCAGCCAGACGATCGACGGATAGGAGGTCTCTTCCGTGGTCAGGTTGGGGCGGAACGAGTACGGCTTCTCGGGGCTCAATGCCTTGGCGGTAAAGCCCAGCGTCATGATGATGACCTTGTTGCGCTCGGTCAGCGGCGCCACGGCCAGCGCGGGCGCCGACCCCATCGGGCCGATGATGTACTTGACCTTGTCTTCGGAGATCAGCCGGTTGGCGGCAGTGACGGCATCGCTGGACTGGTACTTGTCGTCATAGGGGATGACCTGCACCTTGTAGCGCTTGCCGGCTACGTCCAGACCGCCTTTGGCGTTGACGTCGTCGGCGGCCAGCTCGGCGCCATACAGCAAGGCCTGTCCCCACGCCGCACCGGCGCCGGAAAGCGTCACCAGCGCGCCGATTTTCAGGGTTTCCTGGGCTTGCGCCAGGCAGGGCAGCAGGACCAGCGCCGGCAGCAGCCGCTTGATGTTGGTTTTCATGGTGTCTCCTCGTTGTTATGGGGGCGGATAAGAATGAGGCGGAACTGAACGGATGGGGCTAGCGGGTCATATCGATCGGGATCTCGATATCGAGCAGCGGTGCATGCTGCTGCGCGCCATAGACGTCGGTGTCGCCGATGGCGCCAGACGGGATGCGGCGCGGCAGCGTCGCCTTCCAGGCCAGTGCCGGTGGGTACTCGGTGAACTGGATGCTGGCGGGGGCTACGTTGTAGAGCCTGGCGATCAGCGCCGGCGTGATGACGCCGGTCTCGCGCACGCGCTCAAACAGCGCGGCGTTGTCGAACATGATGTCCAGGGTGATGTGAAAGGGCCCGGCGTTCTTGCTTTTGCACGCCTTGGCGATGTCCTTGAGCTTGACCATGGTGCGGTGTCCTGTACTTGAGCCCTATACCTGCTCGTATTCGATCGGAAACATGCACAGCGGGTCGTCGATCTCCACCACGTGCTGCAGCATGAATTCATAGATGGCGCCGCGCTCGATATCCGAGGGCGAGAACGGGAAGGCCATATTCCCCTCACGGCACATGCGCCCCGGGAAGTCGGAATGCAGCAGCGTCACGCGCGCCAGCGACAGCGCCGCATTGGCAATGTCCTGGGTGCGGGCCACCACTTCGGCAATGATGCTGACCTCCACCGGCGCCGCGTCCTGCGCTGGCTCCCATGCGCCCATGACGCCGTTGCGGCCATAAAGGCGCAGCACCAGCCGGTAGTCGTCGGGGCCGATACCCAGCGCCGCCACCTTCGTGGCCGTCGACGAGCGCACGAACGCCATGAAGGTGTCGAGCTGGCCGATCAGGCCCGGATCGCGGGTGGCGGCCAGGGCGATGGCGCTGAAGCCGGCGTGGCGCACGCCTTCGAGCTTGATGGAGTAGGGGCGCGGCTGCCATTGCATGCCAGTGATGCGCACGCGGCGATCGGTCACGACCTCGATCCGGCAGGCACTGGAATCAACGATGCCGCCGGGTTCATAGCGCGTGATCGGACTCGCGTTCTCGTGCAGCGCCTGCACCGCGACCGACAAGGGCGTGCAGCGCAGTTCGGGATTAAGTGGTTCCGCTTCGACGAAGTCGGGCCCCACGGTCACCATCAGGCAGTCGTGCTTTTTCGGGATGGCGGCATTGCAGGCGCATTCGAGAATCTTGCCCGCGTACCAGGCGGGCGCCTCGGGCAGGCCGTGGTGCATGGCCAGGGCAACCCATGGGGCAGGGTCGGTGCCGCGGCCGCCGAGGATCACCTGCGCGCCGGCCTGCAGCGCCTGCCGGTAGGGTTCCGGACCCATCATGCCGACCACGCGCACGGCCTGTTCTAGGTCGGCGGCGGTAAGCGCCGGCGCGTCGCCGAGCGGGCGGATCTTGCCGGCTTCGAGCTGCTGCAGCAGGAACGGCTGGTCCTGCTCCGCATGGATCAGCGCCATCCTGAAGTGCAGTTCATGCTCGGCAGCGATCTCGCGGATGATCTCCGCGCAGGCTTGCAGGTGCGGCTCGCCGCCGGCACCACCGCAGGTGCCCACCATTAGCGGGATGCCGTTGGCGATGGCGCCGCGCAGCAGCAGCGACAGGTCACGCTTCATCGCCAGCCGCGAGTTCAGCGTCTTGCCCGAGCCGAGGTAGTGCGGGCCGGGGTCGGAGCTGCCGCCGTCCACGCCGATCATGTGCGGCTGCAGCTCCAGCGCGCGCTGCAGCGAGCTTTCGGGAAAGCCATAGCCCAGGATGCCGCTGGCCGACATCATGCGTACGGTATTGGTCATGGTGCCTGCCCCGCTCATGCGGACACGCGGCGCCAGTCGCCGGCGCGCGGGCGTGCCAGCCCCAGGTTGCCGCGCAGGGTGCTTTCGCCGTACTCCTTGCGGAACAGCCCGCGCTTCTGCAGTTCGGGAATGACCAGGCGAACAATGTCTTCATAGGTACCAGGCACCGAGGTGGCCGACAGCACGAAGCCATCGCAGGCGCTCTTGAACCATTCCTCCATCTGGTCCGCCACCTGCGCGCCGGTGCCGCAGAACACCGGGCCGTCATTGAGCGTGCCGCGCCCGGACGCCTCCACGAAATCCTTGACCGACGGATTGCGCTTGCCGCTGACCTGCACGACCTTGTCGCGCAGGCTTTGCCACGACACCGCCGCCAGTTCCTCGTCGGTGAAGGGCTGGTCGTACGGGCGCCCGGAAAAGTCGATGTTGAGGGTCTCGCCGATCATTGTCAGGCCGTCGATCGGGCGCGACAGGCTGGCCACCAGTTCGCGCTGTTCCCGCGCCTGGCTTTCGGTCTCGGCGACGATGATCTTGAGTTCGGGCGCGATCTTCAGCGAGTCGGGATCGCGGCCCGCGTTGGCCACGCCGTCCTTGAGCGCCTGGTATTGCTTCTTGCCGTTCTCCAGCGTTGGGTACTTGGCAAATACCACCTCGGCCCAGCGCGCCGCGAACGACAGCCCGCGGCCGCTCTGGCCGGCCTGCAGGATCACCGGGTGGCCCTGGTTCGAGCGCGGCACCGTCAGCGGCCCGCGCGACTGGAAGAAGCGCCCGGCATGGTCGAGCCGGCGCACCATGTCCGGATCGGCGAAATGCCCCGTCGCCTTGTCCGGATTCATGGCGCCTTCGCGCCACGTGTCCCAGTGGCCCATCACCACTTCCATGAACTCGTCGGCGCGGTCGTAGCGCAGGTCGTGCTCCAGGTGCTCGGTGTGGCCGAAGTTGGCGGCCTCCGAATCGTTCATCGACGTCACCACGTTCCAGGCCACGCGGCCCTTGCTCATCAGATCGAGCGTGGCGAACAGGCGCGCCACGTGGAAGGGCTCGTAATAGGTGGTGGAGTAGGTGGCGCCAAGGCCCAGCTTCGAGGTCACCATGGCCATCGCCATCAGCACCGAAGTGGGCTCGAGCTTGATGGCGCGCACGCCGTACTTCACTGTGTCGCGATGGCTGGCGCCATAGATGTCCGGCATGGCAAGGCGGTCGTCGAAGAAGGCCATGTCGAACTTGCCTTCCTCCAGCGTGCGGGCGACGCGCTGGTAGTACTCGGGCGACAGGTAGTCGGTCATGCTTGACGGGTGTCGCCACGAGCCCACATAGTTCGAGCAGTTCTGGGCTTGCAGGAAGGCCACCAGGGCCATTTGTCGGGGCGCTTTGCTCATGTTCGTCTTCTCGGTCGGGTGGATCCAGAAACACAACGTTTCGAGAGGCCAGTATTGGCGTCGGCCCCGATGGGCACAATTTCCGCGGTGTGATAGTTTTATAACCACTATGAATAAATCACCCGAGCGCCCCTCGCTGGCCCGCCTTGACCTGGCCGAGCTGGAAACCTTCCTGTGGGTCGTGCGCGAACGCAGCTTCAGCGTGGCCGCGCAGAAGCTTCATTTGTCGCAACCCGCGGTGACCAATCGTGTCAGGCGCCTGGAAGACAAGCTGCGCGTCAGGCTGCTGCAGCGCACCACGCGCTCGGTGGAGCCGACGGCTGAGGGCACACTGTTGAGCGAGGCCGCGGAACAGGCCGTGGCTGGCCTGCGTGAAGCGCTCAAGCGCTTCAGTGCCGTGTCGGAGGGCGAGCGTAACCGGGTGGTGGTGGCGGCCACACCGATGCTGTCGGCCACCGTGCTGCCGAAGCTGATCCATGCGTATACCGAGCGTTACCCGGACCTGCAGATCGTGCTGCGCGACCTGCCTTACGAGCGCGTGATCCGCAGCGTGGTGGAGGGCCAGGCTGATATTGGCGTGACGGCGCTGGACGGCACGCCGCGCGGCCTGCGCTTCCAGTCGCTGGCGGAGGAAAAGATGCTGCTGGTGGTGCCGGCAAAGCATCCGCTGGCCGGTACCAAGACCGTCACGCTGGACAAGCTGCTGCCATACCGCCTGATGTTCCTCGACCGCTACGACACCCTGCGCAAGCACCTGGCCGAGGAATTCCGCAAGCGCGGGGCCGACTTCGATCCGGCCACCGTGGCCACGCTGCCGACCCTGCTGGGCATGATCGATGCCGGCCAGTGCATCACCTTCCTGCCGCGCTCGATGGCGCAGAACAACGCCAGGCGCACCCGCGCCACGCTGACCGTGACGGACCTGGAGGCGTCGCGGCGCTACGGCAGCGTGGTGCAGCAAAAGGCCGAGCTTAGCGCCGCCGTGCAGAACTTCCGGGCGTTCCTGCGCCAGCACTTCAGGACTGAGCTGGAGCAGCTCGACTGATCCTGCCGCGCGCCGGTATTTATTACGGCTCGCTATCAATGCATTCGTCTCCGCAATTTGTGCGTGACCGCAGGCCGAACCTAGACTTGGCCCGTCAACTACTCACGGAGACGGCCATGGAGGCCTTGCAGACTGCGATAGCGTGCGCCCCGGCGGCAGTACCCGCACACCGTTTCGACACGGTGGAAGCAGCGATCGCCGCGGTCTCGCGCGGTGAATTTGTCATCGTGGTCGATGACGAGCAGCGTGAGAACGAGGGCGACCTGATCATGGCCGCCAGCGCCATGACCCCGGAGGCGATGGCCTTCATGGTGCGCCATACCAGCGGCGTGATCTGCGTGGCCATGCCTGGCAGTGCGCTGGATCGCCTGGCGCTGCCGCTGATGGTCGAAGCCAACACAGAGTCGTTCACCACGGCATTCACGGTCAGCGTCGATGTCCGCAGCGGCACTTCCACTGGGATCTCTGCGGCGGACCGCGCCGCCACTATGCGCGCACTGGCCGATCCCACCAGCGGCCCGCAGGACTTCGCCAGTCCCGGCCACGTGTTTCCGCTGCGCTGCCGCCCAGGCGGCGTGCTGGCGCGCCCCGGTCATACCGAAGCGGCGCAGGACCTCGTGCATCTGGCGGGCCGCGGCATTGGCGGAGTGCTCTGCGAGCTGGTCAACGATGATGGCAGCATGGCGCGCCGCTCCGACCTGTTCCGCTTTGCCGCCAGACACCACCTGGCGATGATTTCCATCGCCCAACTGATCGCGTTCCGGCACGGGCCGGGTACGCAGCCCGATACTTGCCTGCCCTGAAAGGACCCCCCCATGAACCAGATCGACAGCCGCGCACTCCGCAAGACGCTGGGCGCCTTTACCACAGGCGTCACGGTGATTACGACGGTGGACGCCAGCGGCAAGGCCTATGGCGTGACCGCCAACTCTTTCAACTCGGTCTCGCTCGATCCGCCGCTGATCTTGTGGAGCCAGTCGCTCACGTCGAGCAGCTACCCGGCCTTCCGCGATTGCGACCGCTTCGTGGTGAATATTCTCGCCGACCACCAGATCCATGTCTCCAACCAGTTCGCGAAGTCCGGCGACGACAAGTTCCGCGGCATCGCGGTGGTGCCCGGCCTGGGCGGCGTGCCGATCATCGACGGCTGCGCCGCGCACCTGGAATGCGAAAAGATCGCGGCCTACCCGGGCGGAGACCATGTCGTGTACCTCGGGCGTGTTGCGCGCATGGAGCGCGCCGCGCGCCGGCCACTGGCTTTCGGCGATGGCCGCTACATGGTCACCTTTGCGCACGACCTGGGCGAACTGGCCGGCGCCAACGGATCATCGGCGGGCCTGCCGGCGCTGGAGGCCGTGCGGCTGGCGGGCGCGGTGTTGCCGGAGGTCTGCGAGCAGATCGGCCAGCGCACGGTTGGGCTGGCCGTGTGGGGCAACCTGGGTCCGACGATCGTGCGCTGGGAGCCGTCAGTGGCACCGGTCAGCCCGTATCTGCAGACGGGGGTGGTTGTCAGCCTGACCCAATCGGCAACGGGCCTGGCGTTCGCGGCGTTCATGCGGCCGGACATCGTGCAAGACGCCATTGACCGCGAACTGGCAGCGCGCGGGTTTGCGGGGCAGGCCGATCCGGACGGACTTGCCGCGAAGCTGGCGGAGGTCCGCCAACAAGGGATGGCGCGTGCGGTCGGCGCGGGCCCTTCGGCACGACACAAGGTCACGGTCAACGCGTTCAGTGCACCCGTGTTCGATGCCAACGGGGAGATGGTGTTGTCGCTCTCGACGACCTGCCTAGCTGAACGGCTTGGCGCAGACTGGGACGGAGCTGTCCCGGTTGCGCTTCGTCGCGCGGCGGAAGAACTGTCCAAGCGTCTGGGGTACAGAGGGCGCAGCGACCGTCGACAGGCTGCACAGGGGCAATGAAAAGCGGTCGGCATAGCTGTCAGAGGGTTGGAACAAAATCAACTGCTCGCGGCTCGCCCGCGAGGGACAGGCCGGGCGACGCGCATCGCGGTCTTGCATGCTGGCCGGAGTGAGCAGTTCAGCGAGCAGTATGCCCAGTGTATCGATCCCAGATGGACTTACGGTCTTTGACCTCGCTGTTGGCATCGACGCTCTGATCTCCCACCGACTTCACGGTACGCCCCAGCGTTGTGGGATAATTGGAACATGTTTTTCTGCAGTCTTCGCCAAGCTTATTGGTGACTCTGAAATCAATTTTGGACAAATCAATTCATGGAACCGAAATTTCAGCGTGGGTGGCATCTCGCAAAAACCGAGCTGGAGCAAAAGGCCACCGAATTCGAGTGGGCATTGATCCGGTTCCATGAGTCGTTTTCCCGATTCGTGCTGTCCACCGGCATGGTGACGATTGCCGCCGATGTGGATATCAAGTACGAGGAGCACGTCATTCTTCACGTCATCAGGATGCAGGACCGGCCAAAAAACAGTGCCACCATTGCGCGCCTGATGAATCGAGATGATATTCCGAATATCCAGTACAGCTTGCGCAAGCTGGAGACGGCCGGTCTGATCGAGAAGCAGAGGGAAAAGAACAGCAAGACTTTTGCCTACACTGTCAGTGAACTGGGAGTCAAGCTGACGGACGAGTATTACAAGGTCAGGGCTGAGATCCTGGTGAAGCGCCTGGAAGAAATCAGCGAAGTGTCGGAGAAGTTTGAACGGGCGTCGCGCTTCCTGTCACTGCTGACCGGCATCTATGAGGAAGCCGCGCGCGATTCGGCGACGATCACACCGTTGCGGGAAGACGGGCAGGAGTGAGATCAGGCCGGCATTGCCCGGCCTGATCTCATCATGCAGCGTCAGCGCGCCTGACGCCAATCTCCGGGTGATAGCGGTGCCAGTCGGTGGCCTGCTGGAATGCCATGCCGGCACGGCACAGCAGAGCTTCGTCACCATGACGCGCCACCAGCTGGAATGCGATTGGCATGCCGTCCGCCGTGAATCCACATGGCAGCGTGATCGCGGGATGCCCGGTGGAGTTGAACGGCGCCGTGAACTGGATCAGCCGGCTGTTCAGTTCCGGATCTTGCGCCAGCGCACCCAGCTGTTCATGCGTCGGTGCGGCGAAAGGCTGTACCGGGACGACCAGCAGATCGATGTCCTGCATCAGCTTGTTGACCTTGCCACGGAAGGCAGCACGGTTCAGCAAGGCTTGCTGATAGCGCATGCCGTTTGTAGTGCGACCAATCTCGATCAGCCGGGTCAGCGCTGGCCCATATTCCGCCGACAGGCGCGGGAACGTCCCCGCATGCGCCACGGCGACTTCGACGCCGCAGTTGATTTCCCATTCGTCGACCACGGTGCGTTCTGCGGGAAAGCGAACCTCCCGGACCTGCCCGTCAAGCGCCTTGAGCACGTCGATGGCCCGGTCCATGGCCTGGCTGATGACGTCATCCGTCCCATCGCTGTTCCATTGCACATCGACACCGATGCGCAGACCGCGCAGGTCGCTCCCCTCGGCAGGTAAATCGAGGTGCGAGGGTGGCAGCGAAGTCGGATCCAGCGGGTCGTGGCCGGCAATGGTCCCTAGCATCAGCGCGGCATCGGCTGCGCTGCGTGCGATCGGACCCACATGGTCAAGGCTCGCACCGAGCTCGAATACCCCGTGGCGGCTGACCCGGCCCCACGTCGGCTTGATGCCGGTCAGGCCGTTGGCTGCCGCCGGGAAGCGGATCGAGCCGCCGGTGTCCGTGCCGATCGATGCGTAGCAAAGCCCGGCGGCCGTGGCGACACCGGAGCCGCTGGAAGAGGCGCCGGCCCAGTGGTTGGGGTGCCAGGGATTGACCGGCTCCGGTATGCTCGGGTGATGGGTGGCGAAGGCGCCTTCGGTCAGCTGCAGCTTGCCCAGCACGATGGCGCCGGCATCCCGCAGCTTGCGCACGACGGTGGCATCTTCCGTCGGGATAAAGTTCTTGTGAATCGTGGTGCCGGCGGCGGTTGGCGATCCGGCCAGCCAGCAGAGGTCCTTGACCGCCACCGGCACGCCGTGCAGTGCGCCGAGCGGGCCGCCGTGCATCAGCGCCCGTTCGGCGTCGCGTGCCTGTTCCAGCGCCTGTTCAGGCAGGACCAGGGCGTAGCTGTGCAGCGCCGGATCGAGGTCGGAGATTCGTTCAAGGATGGCTTCGGTAACTTCTACAGGCGAGATGTCGCGCGCGCGGATCTTGCGTGCAAGCTCCGCGGCTTCCCAGTAGTGGAGGTCTGCGTTCGGCATAAGCAATGGGTCGGGAAGTTTGTCGGGAGTCCTCAGCGCAAGCCGAGTTCCGCGCGTCTGCGCGTCAGCGTATCGATCACGGCGTACAGGATCTTCCGCGCGCAAGGCAGCAGGTCCGGGACATAGGTGGCACCCATGCCGCCCAGGCCTTCGGCCACGCTTTCGGGCGAACCCTGCGCCGGCCATGGCCAGCCGATGCGTGCGGTTGGAATGCCGAAGCGGCGCAGCGCTGCGCCGTCGGTCTGTCCGCCCAGCAGCTCGGGAATGCCATGCGGGCGCGCTTCGATATGCTCCCATCCGCGCCTGGCCGACTGGACGATCCAGTTGGACGGCGCGGTGGTGCCGCCCGGAACGGAGCCATACATCTCCCAGTCCAGATCGAGTTCCGGGTGCCGTGCGCGCAGTTCCGCGACGAACTGCGCGAACTGGGCCTTGACGTCGGCCGGGCTGGTGCGCGGATTGATGCGGACATCAAAGAAGATTTCTGTGACCGCCGAAGGGAACGCCGGCCGCTCCGGCCAGCCGGCGCGCACGCCGGCGATCCAGCCGTGCGGCTTGACGACGCCGGAGGTATTGCGGTCCGCGTAGTCGACCAGCCACTGCTCCAGTTCTAGGATGACCTGCGCGGCTGGTACCACCGAGCTGCGAAAGCCGGGGGTGCCGCGCGGAACGCCCGCATAGCCCAGCGTGCCGTTCACCCGCAGTTTGAACCAGCCCATGCCCGGCTCTTCGTGATAGACCCAGTTCCACGGCTTCATGATGATGGCGAAGTCCGGCGCCACACCGCGGGACAGCAAGTGTGTGACGCCCCCTGACATGCCGGCATGGTCCCGTTCGGCGATATCGACGGGCATGCCGCCGTCGGCCGTCGCCAGGATCAGGTCGCCAACCAGCGGAACGCCGGCCTCGATCAGCGCCGTCGCGACCTCCGTCAGCGTCGCCACCATGGCCTTCGGGTTGGACGAGCCGAGGCCATAGACCCAGTCTCCCACCGTTCTTGCGGCAGGCTGCAGGTCGACATTGTCGGTGGTGCCTGTCCATGGATGGTCACTGGCATCGCCTTCCAGATGTGTGTCGATCGGTGCGTACAGCATCAGCGCGGCGCCGCCGCCGCTGCCGCGCTTTTCCCCGACGGCATTGCCCGTACGGGCATTCATCGGGCGGTATGCCGAGCTCAGGCCCACGCTGGACATATAGCCGGCCATGAACTGGTTGATGTCGCGCACGGCGCCGGTCGGGCTATGGATGTCCGTCAGGTCGGACAGAAGTTGCTGCAGGCGCCTGGCATCGATCCGGGCGCAGGCCTTTTCGTACCAGTCTTGCTGCTCTGGCGAAAAGGGAAGGGCAATGGTGGGCTCCACGATGGCTGTCTCCCGTGATTCCTGTGGTGATCCGCTAGTTCGACGGTGCGAACTGCTCGGCGTAAATGTTCTCCGGGCGAACCCCGATCTGGGCGAGACGGCGCGTGGCCGCCTCGATCATCGCGGGGGGGCCGCACAGATAGGCGACGGTGTCGGCGTGCATGGCATCGTCTTCCCGAATGGCATCGACCGGGTTGCCGCTCAGCAACTCTCCCGTCGCGCCCCGGTCCACCGAGATTCGCGCCGACAGGCCGGGCAGCCATTGCTCCCGCAGCGCGATGTCATCCAGGCAGAACAGCGTATCGGGCGTAGCGCAGCCAAAGCTGAGCATCACGGGCGGCTTGCGGCCTGACGTGTTGCGGATGGTGTCGATCATGGACAGGATCGGCGCCAGGCCGGTCCCGCCCGCCACCATGATGTGCGGCGCCCGCACCTTCTCCCGCAGGAAGAAGCTGCCATAAGGACCTTCAAGCTCCAGCACGTCGTCGCGCGCGGCGCGATGTTCCAGATAGCCGGACATGACGCCGTCATGCAGCAGCCGGATCAGCAGTTCGATCTTCGGCAGCTCGCCAGCGGTGCTGGCAGGCGAATAGCTGCGCACGATGTCGGTGCCGGGAACGCGGACCTGGATGAACTGGCCCGGCTTGAAGTCGAAGGTCTCGCCTTCGGCCAGCTCCAGCGTGAGGCGCACGACATTGGGCGCCACCTTTTCGACGCTGTCGACAAAGGCGTTGACCTTGACAGCACGCCCGGCGCCGGCATCGCTCTCGTAGTTCAGGTCGAAGGTGCAGTCGGTTTCGGGCTCGGTCAGGCACAGCAGGCGCTCGCCCGCCTCGTATTCGCTGCGCAGCAGCGTCGAGCTGGCGCCGGCGCGCATGCCCGCCTGGCCTTCGGCCAGCCGCGCCGTGCAGCTCGAACAGCTGCCGGAGCGGCACTGGTGGATCAGCGGCACGCCGGCGGCGAGAGCGGCGTCAAGCACGCTCTCGCCGTGCGGCACGGCAACCGATCGGGTGGTTCCGTCGCGAAAACGCAGTGCGACGTTCTTGACAGTAGACATACAGATACCTCGGTTGCCGCCTGGATTACTCGTCTTCTTCGATCTTGGTGACGAAGTACGCCGTGGCCTGCTTGCCTTCCGACGCCTTCTTCAGCCGCATGGCCGACGCCTTGACGGCGCCATCCACGCCACGCCCCGGCTTGGCAATGCCACGGTTCCAGCGCGATGCCAGCTTGCGCCAGGTGATCGGGGAAATATCCGTTGCCATCAGCTGCTCGTTATCCCAGCCGGTGCCATCCGCGTAGAAGTCCTGCATCGCTTCGCGCGCATAGAGGTCGCAATCATTGAAACCGTGCAGGCACAGGGGCTTGTACAGATAGTCGAAGCGGTACTGGTAGTCCTTGCGCTCCTGCTCCGTGTTGCAGACCTTGACCAGGACTTCCCAGTATTCATAGGTGTCGTCGGTGATGGGTACATACCACTCGTACTGGACGACATGCTCTTCCGGCCAGTTCTCCACCATCA
This sequence comes from Cupriavidus sp. FW305-F7, assembly GCF_058782875.1. Taxonomy (NCBI): domain Bacteria; kingdom Pseudomonadati; phylum Pseudomonadota; class Betaproteobacteria; order Burkholderiales; family Burkholderiaceae; genus Cupriavidus; species Cupriavidus sp. FW305-F7. The sequence goes on from NZ_JBYSYC010000034.1 coordinate 81,489, forward strand.
GGACGCCCGGCAGGACCACGGAGGTGCGATACGGACGCGCGTTCAGGTTCTCCACCTTGAGGCCGACCTTCTCGTTTTCGAGGATGGGCTTCCACTTGTCGGTGAACAGCCACTGCACCAGCCCCTTGGGGCCGTTGTCGTCTTCGACTACCGCAATGCAGTCGTCGGCGGTCGGCACGATGCCCAGCGGCAGCACCCAGTCCTTGGCATGGATGATGGCGTTGTCCTTGTGGACCAGGATGTGCGCATTGTCGAAGCCGTTCTCGCAGGCGATGCGCCAGTTGGCATAGCCGGTACGGTGCATGCCGTGGGCGACGACGTTTTCATCGAGCAGGCTCGGCGCGGACGGCCACAGCGGGTGCGGGAATTTCTCGCTGTTCTCGGGGAAGCGGAACGGCAGGTCATGCGACAGCGGAGGCACGTCTTCGTCCGGGTAATCGTCCTCGCGCACGAAGACAAAGATCATGCCGGCGACTTCCCGCACCGGGTAGGTGGTGAGGCCGGTGGTGCCGATCAGCTTGTCATCGGGGTTGCCGGCGATGGTCGACAGGTTGCCGCTCTCCAGGTCGAAGGTAAAGCCGTGGTACCAGCAGCTGATGGTGTCCTTGGTAAGGCACATCGGCTTGGCCGAGAGACGGACGCCGCGGTGAACGCACTGGTCCTTCAGGGCAAAGATCTTGCCGTCCACGCGGCGCAGCACGATCGGAATGCCGCAGATCTGGATGCCCTCCACACCGTCCTCCGGGAGTTCCTTGCTGAACAGGGCCGGGTACCAGTGGTTGATAAACCCCCAGGCGGCGTCCTTGTAGGGCTGGTACTGGCTCTGCACCTTGGCGTCGTTGACGCGTGCGCTGCTGATCTCGTTTTTTGTCTCGCTGCTGCGCCGGCGGATGACGGGCTTGTCGCTCATCTTCAGGTTCTCCTCGATATGGGCTTTGTGGGCTGCAACCCTGGTCGTGTGCCAAGGGCGCGATCGAAGATTACCGAAATCTAGAATTGACTGTCAATCGAAGTTCAATCAAACTTCGATTAACAATGGATCTATAAATGATTGATTGTGTAGAGTTAGACGCTCAAAAGCGGTGGATTGGCGCACGCCAAGGGTTAACCCTGATCGAATACGCCAGACACCGCCTTCGAAATCAAGAAACGGGGAGACATCCAATGAGGAGACTGAAGGCGATTGCCGCCTGCAGCGTTGGCCTGGCGGGCGCGGCGCATGCAGAGGGCAGCGTGCAGGCATACGGCATCGTCAATACCGGTGTGATGTATGTGTCCAACCAGGGCGGGAGCAGCAACCTGGTTGCGGATCCGGGAACCCAGGCGCCAACGCTGTTCGGCTTCAGGGGCACGGAAGAGCTTGGCGGCGGCCTGCAGGCCGTGTTCAAACTGCAGGGCCAGTTTTCCATGAAGAACGGCCAGTCCATCGGGAACCTGTTCGGGCACGAAAGCTATGTCGGCTTGCGTGACGACAAGCTCGGGACGCTCACGCTCGGGAATCAGATCGACTTCATGTTCTATTCGCTGGCGCTCGATCACTGGGGCTCGGCGTTTCCGTTCATCAGCTGCATCAGCCTTCGCCAGGGGCCATTCTCGGGGCTGGGCGTGCCCAACACGCCGGGCGGCTCCTTCGACTTTGACCGGGTTGCGGGCCTTGCCATGCCGAACTCGGTCAAATACCAGAGCCCGGACTTCGGCGGCCTGTCGGTCGGTGCGCAATACAGTCTTGGCGGGCAGCCCGGTTCGTTCGGGAACAGCAGTGGCCAGAGTGCCGGCGTGAATTACCACGTCGGCAACCTGCGGCTGAACGGTGCATACACCTACGTCAAATATCCGCAGCTGAATGCCGGCAACGATGGCATCAGGAACTTCGGGTTTGGCGGGTCTTATGCAATTGGGCCCGCAGTAGCGGCGCTGATGTACACGAATACCGAGAACACCGCGACCGGCGCACGGGTTGCGGTCTACGAGGGCGATGTGACCTGGGCTTTTTCCCCCGCCTGGCACCTGAATGCCGCCTACCAGTACATGCGAGGCAATGACACGCTGGACCGGCAGAGCGCCATGCAGGGGACACTGACCCTGCTTTATTCGTTCTCGAAGCGCACCAGCGTCTACGCCGATCTTGTCTATCAGAAAGCATCGGGGGTGGGGAAAGCCTGGATCAGCCTGGCGCCGGGGCCTTCGTCCGGCGCCACGCAGGTGGCGGCCAATATTGGCGTGCTGCATGCGTTCTGACCCGGCATTTTTTGCCTACATCTATTGAGTATCAATCGATGTTCAACTGATTAATTATCGATGTTCGTCAAAAACGATAAACCGGAGACAAGCCAATGAACACCCCGAGCACCCCCACGGACAGCACCATGCAGGCCGCACGCGTGCACGAGCCGGGCGGCCGATTCCGGCTCGACACGATCGCACGCCCCGCACTGCTCAGGACGACTGATGTGCTGATCGACGTAAAGGCGGCGGGCGTAGTCCCGAACCTTCGGAACGTGATGAGCAATTATGGCGAGCGTGCCTACCTGACGGTGCCGGATCTGCCGGCGATCTACGGCCTGGACACGGCCGGGGTCGTGGCGGAAGTGGGCAGCCAGGTGACCGGCATCGCTCCTGGCGACCGTGTCTATGTCAATCCCGGCCGCTCCTGCGGTTCATGCCACGCATGCCGCACCGGCGAGCCGATCAATTGCACGGCCTACACCTTCCAGGGCTACTTTGGCTTCGGGCCGGCTTCAAAGCGGATGTACCAGCAGTACCCGTATGGCGGCTTCAGTGAGCTTGCCACGGCCCCGGCAGACGGGCTGGTGAAGTTGCCCGACGCCATCACCTTCGAGCAGGCAGCACGCTTCGGTTACCTCGGCACGGCGTATTCCGGCCTGCGCAAGGCCGGGGTCAGGGCAGGGCGCACTGTGCTGATCAGCGGCGCCACCGGCACGCTAGGTCTGGGCGCCGTGCAGATCGCACGGGCCATGGGCGCCACCCGGATCCTGTGTGTGGCGCGCAACGTCGACTTGCTGGAGCGCGTGCGCGCGCTGGATCCCCAGCGCATCCGCATTCTTTCCTATGGCACGCAGCCGCTGGCCGACTGGGTTCGCGCCGAGACTGAGGGCGTTGGCGCGGATGCCTTTGTCGATGCGATCGGGCCAGGTGCCTCGCATCAGATCACGCTGGACTGCATTGCGGCACTCAGGCGCGGAGCCCGCATGGTGGAGGTCGGGGCGATGTCGGACCCGATGCCCGTCAACCTGCATCAACTGATGTGCGCGCAGGTCAGCCTGGTCGGGTCGCTCTGGTTCTCGGTGGCCGAAGGCCAGGAGCTCGCCGCCATGGCCGCGGCAGGCACGCTCGACCTCGGCATCTTCGAGCACCAGCGGTATGGGCTGCACCAGGTCAATGAAGCCCTCGCCTCGGCCGAGAAGCGCGCTGGCGGATTTGCCAATGTGGTTGTCGTCCAGTAAGCCGCGGCAACCAGTCAAGAGGAGGTAAGCAATGGTAAGACGCATCGTAACCAGTGAGCGGGAGGGCCGTTCCGTAATTGTCTCGGATGGCCCGGTGGCTACCACGCACGACTATGCCGCCGTCCCCGGCTTCCAGACGACGCTGGCGTGGGCGACACAAGCCGTGCCGTCACTGCCGTACGACGGCAGTGATCCGGCCGTGACGTTCAAGTCCGTGACGCCCGACCCGCACGGGACTCGCCTGATCGTCGTCCAGTTCCCGCCTGACAGCGTGATGGAATCGGAGCAGTTCGATCCCGCAGCGGCCGGCGAGGAATATGCGCGACATCTGCCCGGGCTGGCGGAAGCCTTCGAGCCGGATGGCTCCGGCATGCACAAGACCCAGTCGGTCGACTACGACATCATCGTTTCCGGTGAGCTGTGGCTGGAAGTGGATGGCGGAGAAGTCCGCCACCTCAAGGCCGGAGACATCGTCGTCCAGAACGGTACGCGGCACGCCTGGCGCAACCGCAGCGAGCAGCCCGCCGTCATGGTGGCGGTGCTGATCGGCGCGGACAGATAAGGGCTGAGGTGTCTTGCTTCGCAACCGGTGGCGTCAATGCCACCGGACCGCGAGAGGCTAGCAATGGCGGGGCAAGCCTGCCAAGGAGAGAATGCAATGAAAGACGGATCGGATCAGTGCGCATCGCCTGCCGCGGATGCGTCCATGGATCTCACGTGGACGGATGCCATGTTGCTGGGTCATGGGCCGATCGACGAGACCCATCAGGAGTTCGTTGATGTGGTCAACGCATTGGCGCACTGTACGTCGGACACCGCCGCGGCCTGCCTGCAGGATCTCGAGGCACACGTCCATTCCCATTTCGAGCTCGAAAAGGCGTGGATGGGAAAGACGGATTTTCCTGCTGCCGAGTGCCATATCGACGAGCATGAGCGCGTCATGGATGCCGTGCAAAAAGTCAACGCGAAACTACTGCTCGGCGAGCTGGGCCTGGGGGATGTCAAGCGGCTGGCCACGGCATTGGCTGACTGGTTTCCCGCGCATGCTACCTATATGGATTCCGCGCTGTCAGCCTGGATCAACAAGAAGACCTATGGGGGCGCTCCGGTCATACTTCGCCGTCATATTGGTGCAGACCAGTGTGGCATTGCTGTCGCGCCTCATGTGCCCAACAATCAAGAACAATAACCAAGCGTGACAGGGCACGCGAGACGGAAGTGGACGGAAACAAGGCGATTGCACGCGTTAGATCCAGCAGATTTCACGGGTGCGACCCACCGTGCGCGCCTCGGCAAGAGCACTTCAACGCAGCAAAAGAACTCGGCTTACCCCGCGCCACCTGCGCGTCGAATTGCTCGTAGAAGGGCAACAAAGCCATGAATCAGGAGAAGTCAGCAATGTCCATGCAAGGAAAAGCCGGCCTGGTGACAGGCGCAGGATCTGGGATGGGGCGCGCTGCCGCACTGGCACTGGCGCGCGAAGGCGCAACGGTCGTGCTGGCCGGGCGCGGCGCGGAAAAACTCGAAGTCGTGCGCAGGGAAATTGACGCCGCCGGTGGCCGCGCCGAAGTCAAGACGGCCGATGTATCGCGCCACGCCGATAACGAGGAGCTGGTCGCATTCATCATGGAACGCTTCGGTCGCCTCGACTTCGCCTTCAACAATGCAGGCGGTCATGCCGACTTCAAGCCGATCGACCAGACGCCGGTCGAAGAGTCCGAGTGGGTCATCGACCTCAATTTCAAGGGCGTCTACTACGGCGTGAAATACCAGGTAGAAGCCATGCTCAGGAACGGCGGCGGCAGCATCGTCAATAACGCCTCCATCTTCGGACTGCAGGGGATGGATGGCATTGCCCATTACGTGGCCAGCAAACACGCCGTGATCGGTTTGACGCGTGCGGTCGCCAGGGAGTACGCAAAGCGTAATATCCGCGTCAACGCGGTATGCCCGGGTGCGACCGTGACGCCGAACTACATGCGCTCGACCAACAACGACGTCCACCTGCTCGACGCCGTTATCCCGATGGGTCGCATCGGCCAGCCCAGCGACACCGCCGAAGCCGTCGCCTGGCTGTTGTCCGACAAGGCGAGCTACGTGACGGGAGCCACGCTTTCAGTGGATGGCGGCATGGCGGCATAACACTCCCCGTGGCACAGTTGCATTGCCAGGGGAGGGGGGTCATCAGGCGGCGGCAAGCGCGCGTCAATGTGCCAGGAAGTCGATCACCATCCGGTTGAACGCATCCGCGTGCTCCCATTGCGCCCAGTGGCCGCAGCGATTGAAGATGTGCATCTGCGCATCCTGCATGCCGGCGATCAGCCGCAGGCCCACATCCATCGGCACGAAACGGTCGTCGCGGCCCCAGATCACCAGCGTGGGCGCGGCGATCTCGCCCAGGCGCGGACCGTAGTCGGTGAACTGCTTCGGATTGGCCGCGAGGCTCTTGACGAAGTTCTCCAGGTGCTCACGCCGCGCGAGCATGTTGTCCAGGCGGCCCTGCATCAGTTCGTCAGTCAGCGAGCTGGCGTCGTAGACGAACACATTCATCATCCTTTTCAGGTTTTCGATGGTGGGCTCGCGATACAGGCCGTTTAGCAGCTTGATGCCTTCGGTCGGCATCGGCACGAACGAACTCGGGCCGCCGGTGCCGCCGCCCATCAGCACGAGCTTGCCGACGCGCTGCGGATTCGCCAAAGCGAATGCCACCGCGCTGTGCCCACCCATCGAGTTGCCAATCACATGGACCCGCTCAATGTCCAGTGCGTCAAGCACTGCCTTGAGCACGCGACCGTTCAGCTCCGAGCGAGAGCCGGTGTTGACGACCGGATCGCTCTTGCCCCAGCCCGGGCAATCCACCAGCAGCACGCGATAGCCGGCCGCGACCAGCGGCTCGACGTTGCGGTTAAAGTTGGCCCAGCCCGTCGCACCGGGGCCCGAGCCGTGCAGCATAACCACGGTCTCGGCACCCGATCCCGCATCGTTGTAGTGGATCCGGAATTCGGTGTCGCCGTCCTTCACGATGACGAACCGGCTCGTCGAGGTTTCCGTAATCGCTTGTGCTATTGCATTCATGATGATCTTCCTTCCTGGACTGAATCTGAACTTGGTCTTGAATTGAAAACGCGTGGAGCCGGGATTGGATCGGCGCGCCGTCAGGCGCCTCGCCCGCCAGGCAGCGCAGCGCCTGGCACAGGGCGCGACGCGAATGAACCCACCACCGCTAGGGCGGCAAGCGCCGCCACAACGATCAGCGGAATGCTGGCCGCGACCAGCACTGATGCGCTTTGGCCGAGCGCGAACAGTTGGCCCGCGACGAGCGGCCCGAGAATCGAACCGATCCGGCCAACGGCAACCGCCGCGCCGACTCCGGTGCCGCGGACCTCGGTGGGATATGCCTGGCCCGCCAGCGAGTACAGCACCGACTGCCCGCCGACGAGGAACAGGCCGCAGAAGAACGCCCCCCAAGCCATCGACACGCTGCCGCCCGCACCCGCCAGGGCTGCAAGCGCAACCGCGATCCCCACATACAGGGCAATTACAGTGAGGCGCCGGCCGAAGCGGTCCATCACGTTGGCAATGCCGACCGCGCCGATGCCGCCGCCGATGTTGAACATCATCATCGTGAACCCCGCCTGTACGCGGGAGAGGCCGTTCGACACCACCATCGACGGCAGCCAGTTCATCAGAAAATACAAGACGATCAACGTGCCGAGATAGCTGATCCACAGCGCCAGCGTGGTGCGCGCGCGACCATCGTGCCACAACGCACTGGCAAAGCCGGAGGCGGTATGGCTGGCCGCTGTTTCCCTGGTTTGGACGAACTGCGCCGACTCGCGCAGGCACAGTGCAAGCAGCGGCAGCATCAGCAGCGGGCCGAATCCCCCGACATAGAAGATGTGCCGCCAGCCTTCGTCGCCGGGGCTGGCGATGCCGATCGCCGCCGCAATCGCCGCGCCGAGAGGCATGCCGCAATACATTGCCCCGACAGCCGTGCTGCGCTGCCGCGGCGATGCGGCTTCCGAACACAACGCGATCAGGTTCGGCATCGCGGCGCCCAGGCCTAGCCCGGTCAGCAGGCGGGTGACAAGCAGGCTTTCCAGGTTCCATACCAGAGTCGTCGCCAGCGAAAGCGCGCCGAACAAGGCTACCGACAACATCAGCACGCGCTTGCGGCCCAGGCGGTCGGCGAGCCGGCCGCCCAGCGCCGCACCCGGCAGCAGGCCGATGGCGCCGGCACTGAATGCCCAGCCCATCTGCGCCACCGAGAGCGAGAACTCCTTTGCGATGCGCGGTGCGGCGACGCCTGCCGACTGCAGGTCCAGCCCTTCGAGCAGCGCGATGGCCAGGCACAGGCCGATCGTGGTGATGCCGCCGTTCGCGCCGCTTGTGCTGGCGCTACCTGTTCGAAACGTGTTCATTGGTTGTCTCCGTCATGGCGGATGCGAGCCTCTCTGGGTGGAGGCCTGTTCTTCGGGGTCATTCACGCGGTCGGCGGCGTGGCAACGCGCGCCGCCGACCACCTCATTGTTGCGCCTCGAGCGCGCGGTTCTTCAGGTCCAGCGCGACGTCAACGATCATGTCCTCCTGGCCGCCGACCATGCGGCGCTTGCCCAGTTCGACGAGGATGTCCACGGTCTTCAGGCCGTACTTCTTTGCTGCGACTTCCGAGTGGCGCAGGAAGCTCGAGTACACGCCGGCATAGCCGAGCGCGAGCGTTTCACGATCCACGCGCACCGGGCGGTCCTGCATCGGGCGCACGATGTCGTCGGCCGCGTCCATCAGCGTGTACAAGTCGGTGCCGTGATTCCAGCCCAGGCGTTCGGCCGCGGCGATGAAGACTTCGAGCGGTGCATTGCCCGCCCCGGCACCCATGCCGGCCAGCGACGCATCGATGCGGTCGCAGCCTTCCTCGACGGCGACGATCGAGTTGGCGACGCCGAGCGACAGGTTGTGGTGCGCGTGCATCCCCGTGTGCGTGTCAGGGTTCAGGACATCCTTGAGCGCACGAAAGCGCGCGCGGACGTCGTTCATCGACAGCGCGCCGCCCGAGTCGACCACATAGATGCAGGTCGCGCCGTAGCTTTCCATCTTCTTCGCTTCGACAGCGAGGTTCTCCGGCGTGGTCATGTGGCTCATCATCAGGAAGCCGACCGTGTCCATGCCGAGTTCGCGCGCATACTCGATGTGCTGCTTCGAGATGTCCGCCTCGGTGCAGTGCGTAGCGATGCGGACCACGCGTGCGCCGGCTTCGTAGGCGGCTTTCAGGTGGTGCGTGGTGCCGATGCCGGGCAGCAGCAGGGTGGCGATCTTAGCGTGCTTGACCACGTCGGCCACGGCGGCGATCCATTCCAGATCGCTGTGCGCGCCGAAGCCATAGTTGAAGCTCGAGCCCTGCAGGCCGTCGCCGTGCGCGACTTCGATGCTGTCGACCCTGGCGCGGTCGAGCGCGCGGGCGATGTCCTGCACGTTCTGGATCGAGTACTGATGTCGGACTGCGTGACTGCCGTCGCGCAGCGTCACATCGGAGATATAGAGTTTCTTGGCGGGGGTGCTCATGCGCAGGCTCCTTCAGTGGCCGCTGCGGCAGTCAGCAGCGATTGCGCCATCCGCTCGGCAGTGGCGAGCGCGGCGGAGGTCATGATGTCGAGATTGCCTGCGTAGGCAGGCAGGTAGTGGGCAGCGCCCTCGACTTCGAGGAACACCGAAGTCTTCAGGCCGCTGAAGCGGCCCAGGCCTGGCACGTTCAGCGGCGCGCTGGCGGGGATTTCATCGAACTGCACGGTCTGCTTGAGGCGATAGCCGGGCACATAGGCATGCACGGCGCGGACCGTCTCGGCGATCGAGGCTTCGATCTTTTCCCGGTCGGCCAGTTCGGACAGCGTGTAGACGGTGTCGCGCATCATGACCGGCGGCTCGGCGGGGTTCAGTACGATGATGGCCTTGCCTCTGGCCGCGCCACCGACGACCTCGATGGCCTTGGAGGTGGTCTCGGTGAACTCGTCGATGTTGGCGCGGGTGCCCGGGCCGGCCGACTTGCTGCTGATCGAGGCGACGATCTCCGCGTAGTGGACCTTGGCCACGCGCGACACGGCCGCGACGATGGGAATCGTGGCCTGGCCGCCGCAGGTAACCATGTTCACGTTCGGCGCGTCCAGATGCGCATCGAGGTTGACGACCGGCACGCAGTACGGGCCGATCGCCGCGGGCGTCAGGTCGATCATGCGCAAGCCCGGCTTGAGCTTGCGCAGCAGCGCATCGTTCTTTACGTGTGCGCCGGCGGAGGTGGCGTCGAAGACGAAGTCGATGTCATCGAACACCGGCAGGCGTGTCAGCCCTTCGGCACCCTCGTGCGTGGTCGCGACGCCCAGGCGGGCGGCGCGCGCCAGTCCGTCGGACGCCGGGTCGATGCCGACCATTGCCGCCATCTCCAGATGCTTGCTGTTGCGCAGGATCTTGATCATCAGGTCCGTGCCGATGTTGCCGGAGCCGATGATCGCTGCCTTGAGTTTTTTGGAAGCCATAGGGTTGCCCTCGTTATTCGGTGAACGTCGCGCGGACGCTGCCGAGTCCTTCGATTTCTGTAGTGAATGTGCCCGGCCGGGTGACGGCCACCATCGGGCCGAGCGCGCCGGTCAGCACGACATCGCCGGCACGCAGTGGCGTGCCCAGCTGCGACATCCGGTCCGCCAGCCAGACCGCCGCGTTCAGCGGATTGCCCAGGCAGGCCGCACCGCTGCCCTGCGACAGCACTTCACCGTCGCGTGAGAGCGTCATCGCGCAGGCCGTGAGGTCAATGGCGGACAGTGGCACCGGGCGGCTGCCGAGCACGAACAGCGCGCTCGAGGCGTTGTCGGCCACGGTGTCGACAAAGCGGATGTCCCAGTTCTGGATGCGGCTGTCCACCACTTCGATGGCGGCCAGTGCGTAGGCGGTTGCGCCCAGGATGTCGGCGAACGTGTGCTTCGCATGGGTCAGGTCGCGCTCGAGGACGAGGGCGATCTCCGCTTCGACCTTCGGTTGGATCAGGCGCGACAGCGGCATTGGCTGGCTGTCGCCATAGGCCATGCTGGCGAACAGGGCGCCGAAATCCGGCTGGTCGACGCCAAGCTGCTTCTGCACGGCCAGCGACGTTAGGCCGATCTTGCGGCCGACGATGCGCTCGCCGGCTGCCACGCGCGCGTCGACGTTGATCTGCTGGATCGCGTAGGCTGTGGCAATGTCGTCGGCGGTGATCTCGCCGCGGACCGGGGCGATGGTCTGGCGCGAAGCCTCGGCTTCGCGCAGCCGTGCGGCGATTGTCTGGTTCTTGTCGGACATGGAGGCTGCTCCTTGGTTGGGTCAGGCGGCCGCGGCCAGTTCGGCGCACGGCACGGCATGCATGGTGGCGAAGCCCGCGATCCATTCGGGAATCGCGCGGTAGAAGTCGACCGATGCCCGGTAAGGGCCGTACGCCGCCAGCGTGCCGAAGGCGGCGACCCAGGCGCGGATCTCGTGCGCGGACTTGCCGCCGTCGCGGGTGATGGCCTCGTTGCTCATGTTGTCGAGGGCACTCAGCTCGCCCGAGGCGAGACGGGCCAGGAAGGCGCGGTCCCATTCCGGATTGAGCGGATGCATGTGGCTGTTGCCCGCCGTAAAGGCCTGCGCAGCGGCCACAGTGCGTGCCTGGCGTGCCGCGCGCGATTCCGGCGGCGGGTTGCGTCCGGCGATCAGGCGCTCGGCCACCTCCGCACTGGCGCCGGCCAGCTCAGGCACCGGCGGCTCGTGCGAGATGCCGCCGGAGCCCACCACCAGCACGCGCTTGTCGGTCTTTGCCAGGAAACGGCCGATTGCGTCGCCCAGCAGGCGCGCGCGGCGCAGCGAGGCCATCGGCGGCGCGACCGAGTTGATGAAGACCGGAATCACGGGGTAGCGGTCGAGCCCGCCGGTCAGCGCTTCCAGCGCATCGGCAAAGCCGTGGTCGACCTGCATCCGGTACGACAGCGATACGTCGACTTCGGTGGCGAGCACGCTTTCGGCGAGCGCCAGCGCGAGGTCGTCCGGCACGGGGAGGGTGCCGGCCATGCTGCGGAAGTCGCCAATGGCCTGCGCGGCCGCGCCGATGCAGAACGGCGGCATCATGTCGTAGAAGAAGCCATTGAAGTGGTCGGGCGCGAAGAGGACGATCAGTTCGGGGTCAAACGCCCGCACGCGCTCGCGCGCCGCGGCCCGCACGCGCCCGACCTCGGCCACGACTTCAGGCGCAGGGTCGAAGTAGCCATGCAATGGCGTGTGCGAAAGGCATTCGAGATGAATCGGCATGCTTATGCTCCTGCTGCTTGTGCTTGGATGACTGAAATGGGTTCGGGCAACGGGCGCGACGATGGTGACGCCACCGGGGCGCCCGCACGCGGCGGCGCATCGGTCATGCCGAGCTTGCCGGCGAGTTCGACGATCGCCTCCGATACCTGCTGCGGCGAGCACACGCCCGCGACAAAGCGATCGGGGCGCAGCAACACCACCGACTGTGGCACGCGGCTGAACCAGTCTTTGAGCCGGCCCGACGCATCGCCGATTGCGATCACGCCCTCGGGCACGTCGTCGGCATGGCAAAGCTGCACATCCGGCTTGGCCACCACGAAGCGCACGCCGGCCTGCTCGCACAAGGCGCGCGCTTGCGGCGTGAGGCCGAAGGTCGGGTCTGCGCCCCAGGCGAGGACGGCGAAGCCGCTGCCGATCGCGTCATCGAGCCGCACCAGGCGGGCGTCCGTGGTGCGCACGCGCGGCTGGATGAACATGCGCCCGACCGGCGAGCCCGCCAGCGGATCACGTCCGTAGGCCAGGCGGCCGAGGAAGGACTCGCGCTTTTCACTCATGAGGCCAAGCATCCGCCCCGGCGCGGAATTGCCAGAGCGTTCGAGCACGCGGGCGAGCCAGCCGCCGGTCTTGCGCGCCGGCGGTAGCAGCACGGCGCCCTCCTCGTAGCGCGGCATCGGCTTGAAGCGCATCTCGACGAAATAGCGCTTGACCGGCGGGAGCACCTCGAACGTGCGCACGAACAGATCGCGAAAGCGCGCGCCAAAGCGCGTGGTCGGGGCGAAGATGTCGCCCGCGACTTCGGACAGGTGGATCATCGCGCGCGCATGGGCGCGGCGCTCCACCGTGTAGGTATCGAGCAGGCGCTGGTGCGCCAGGCCCTTCGCGACCATCGCGAGCTTCCAGCCGAGGTTGTTGGCGTCGCGGATGCCGCTGTTATAGCCCTGGCCTTGCCAAACAGGCATGATGTGCGCGGCATCGCCCGCCAGCAGGATGCGGTCGACGCCAAAGGTCGAGGCCAGCCGTGCGTTGTGCGTGTAGACGCGCTTGCGGATGTAGTCGACCTTCTCCGGATCGGCCACCACCTTGCGGATCAGCGCTGCCATGTTCTCCGGCTTCGACAGTTCCTCTTCCGTCTCGCCCGGCATCACCATGAACTCGAAGCGGCGGATGCCGTGCGGGAGGGCTGCCGAGACATAAGGCCGCTCGTGGTCGCAATGCATGTAGACATGCGGCGAGCCGACCGGGTCATTGCGCACGTCCACCACGATCCACTGGTTGGGCTTGGTGCGGCCTTCGAACGGCACGTTCAGCGTGCGCCGCACGAAGCTGTTGCCGCCGTCGGCGCCGACCATGTAGGCGGCGCGGATCGTACGGCATTCGCCATCGGCGTTGCAGACGCTGATGCTCACGCCGTCGGAATCCTGTGTGAACGCCTCGACGGCATGGCCGAACAGGACCTGGGCATGCTCAAAGCGGCTCAGCCCTTCGAACAGCACGCGGTCGGCGAGCGGCTGGATGAACGCGTTGCGGCGCGGCCAGCCGAATTCATCGGTGCGAGGCTCGATCGAGGCGAAGCAATGGCCGTCTTTCGTGACGAAGCGCATCCAGTGATCGGGCGTGGTGTGCGGGAGCAGCGCGTCGGCAAGCCCAACCGCCTGGAACACGCGCAGCGCTTCGTCGTCGAGGCCGATCGCGCGTGGGTAGTCGATAATCTGTTCGAGCTTTTCGACCAGCGTGACGTGCACGCCCTGGAGGCCGAGGATATTGGCGATCATCAGCCCGACCGGGCCGGCACCGATGATGGCGACGTCCGTGGAGAGGGTTGGTTGATGGCCGGCTTGAGCCGACTGCTGGGCCATGGTGTTCATATGTCTCCTCCTGGCAAGGCGCGAGCGCGTCCCCGCGCCAAGCGCGTATTGTCTGTGCCGCGATGGATGGATGGGTGGGGCAGCGGCGTGGCTGCCCGCAAGTCAGACGCCGGGGTGTCGTGGCAGGCGCACGGACCGGGTGGGGGACTCGTGGCGGCTGGCGAGGGCGGGGCTCGGCCGAAGCAGGCGGCAGGCTCGGTGGATCATGGGGCGTCTCCGTTGACTCTGGGATTTTGGATGGAGTCTAGGCATCGGCCGGAAAGCGCTCAACAATTTCTGAAAAATGTGCAAAGATTGCACATCATTGATTTATAAGAGATTTTCTATGAGCAAGTACGCGAACGTACGGGGCCTTGCGCGTGGCCTGCAGGTGCTGCGCGCGCTCAATGCCATGGAAAACGGCCGCGCCACCAGCCAGCAGCTGAGCGAGGCGACGGGCCTGCACCGGACCACCGTCCGGCGCCTGCTGGAGACGCTGGTTGAGGAGAAGTTTGTGCGCCGAAGCGCCTCCGATGACAGCTTCCGGCTGACGCTCGACGTGCGTTCGCTCAGCGAGGGATTCACCGACGACGAGCGAATCGCGACGGTCGCGCCGCCGATCATGGTGCAGCTGATGCAGCGCGTGGTATGGCCTTCGGACCTGACGACGCCGGATGGCGACGCCATGATCATCCGCGAGACCACGCACCGGTTCAGCCCGCTGTCGTTTCACCGCTCGATGGTGGGTCGGCGCCTGCCCATGCTGCTCACTGCCGCCGGCCGCGTGTATTTCTCGATGTGCCCCGAGGCCGAGCGCGAGGACATTCTCGAAGTGCTGCGCTCGGGCGCGGGCGGCGAGCAGCAGCTCAAGCTCGCGCTCGATGATGCCTATATCCGCAACCTGGTGCGCCAGACGCGTGCCGACGGCTTCGGCTCCAATCACGGCGACTGGGCCGACCAGCGCAAGATCGGCGCGCTCGCCGTGGCGATCGAAACGGGCGGGCGCATACTCGCGAGCCTCAACGTGATCTATCTCGAGCAGGCAATCAGCCCGGCCGAGGCTACGCGACGCTTCGTGCCAGAACTGCAGCGCGCCGCGCAGGAGATGGTGAGCGCGCTGGAAAGACAGGAGCCCTGAGCACGCCGGCTCACGCCGTCGAACATCCCGGAGCGTGGCAAATAATTGCTCTGGGCTGCTGCCGATCCGCTAGACGCCGACCTAAGCATTTTTGCATCTTCTTGAACGTTTAGCCTTCAATGCCGGATGCCGTCAATTGAGCGGTTTCGCATCGCTGCCGGAGACGGGCTACGCGTGCCCCGCTGGCGGCTCTGCGCGGCTTGCAACGTCAGTGCGGGTTGTGCGGAAACCGAGGCTGCGGGTGCGGCAGCGCTGATACCGGCATCACACGGCTGGGCATGCGAAGCGCACGGCAGGAGCGTCAGGAGAAACGCTGCTGCCGTTGCCGCGCGTCGCCCGCGTGGGCACGGAAGTGCGACCATGTCGGAACTCGTTAAGCGACAGGAATGGGCCGCCGACGTGGGCAAGCCGCGTCAGCAGATAGGCTTGGACGGCGCGGAAGGAAGCGCCTGGCGGGGGTCAGAGCCGGGGCGGCTTAAAGGGAAGACCAGGAGGCTGGTCGGTCAGGGCGTCTGCCGCGGCATGCGACGGCGGTGTTCCAGTGCGCTCCACAATCACCAGTGGCGAATGTTGATGCAGCGTTGCAGGCAGTTGGGCGAAGGCATGCAGTGCGCCATGTGGAATGCCGGAATCGTCGTCGTGATCGGGCACGGCAAATTCGGCGGCAAGTTGCTCACCGACGTCGGCCTTGCCATCCAGCCCGGCAGCGCCGTGCGCGTGCTCCAGCGCGTGTTCCATTTCATGGTGGAGCCATGCCGGCGCCGCAGCCAAGGTCGCGCCGCAGTTCAGAACGAACAGCAGCGTGACCAGACGGACGACGAAGCGCGAGACAAGGCGTTGCACGAACCAGCCAGCGTGCTGCGGGGAGGCCGCTGCACTCGCAATTTGAGTAATAGGCCCGTATTCCCCGCAAACGCGCGACAATATGCAACCATTCCCCCATGGCATTGCTGACATGTCCGTTCGTTCCGCCGCCCCGGCGCTCGCTGCCGCACTCCTGTTCGGCGCTAGCACGCCGCTGGCCAAGACCCTGACGGGCACAGTCTCGCCGCTGTTGCTGGCGGGACTGTTGTACTTGGGTAGCGGCCTGGGCCTTGGCGGATTCCTGCTACTAAGGAAGCTCACCCGGAAGGCCGACAGCCAGACCCCGCCGCAACCGCCGATTCCGCGTCACGAAATTCCGTGGCTTTTGGGAGCGATCCTGGCTGGTGGAGTGGCCGGCCCGGCACTTCTGATGAGGGGGCTTGCTGTGACCAGCGCGGCATCCGCCTCGCTCCTATTGAATGTGGAGGGCGTCTTCACAGCGCTCATCGCCTGGATCGTGTTCAAGGAGAACGCCGATCGGCAGATTGTGCTTGGCATGATTGCCATCGTTGCCGGGGGCATGCTTCTTTCCTGGCAGCCGGGTGCTGCCACCTTGTCTCCAGGCGCACTGCTCATTATTGCCGCCTGCGGATGCTGGGCGGTCGACAACAATCTCACCCGCAAGGTGTCATCGAATGATGCTGTCCTGATCGCCTGTCTGAAGGGCTTGGTCGCAGGCGCGTGCAATACGGGATTCGCACTGGTCGCAGGCAGCACGCTCCCTGGAGCGATACCTTTAGCTTCGGCGATGGTGATCGGCTTTGCCGGCTATGGTGTGAGCCTGGCGCTGTTTGTGATCGCCCTTCGTCATCTTGGTACGGCCAGGACAGGTGCTTATTTCTCAGTGGCCCCCATGTTCGGTGTGGTGATCTCCTTTCTCTTATGGCCGGAGATACCGAATTTCCTGTTCTGGCTCGCCGCAGCGCTGATGGCATTGGGTGTGTGGCTGCATCTTCGCGAACGGCACGAGCACGAACACACCCATGAGGCGATGGAACACACGCATGCGCATCGTCACGATGAACACCATCAGCACGAGCATGATTTCCCGTGGAATGGGAAGGAGCCACATGTGCACACCCACTGGCATGCCCCCCTCGTCCACAAGCATCCCCACTTCCCTGATATTCATCACAGGCATTCGCACTGACATAGCCGAGACTCGGCCAATATGGAATACAACACGGAGGGATAGTGTTCGCGTCTATTCCTTGCACCAATTGGTCTCTATTCCTGCACTGCCAGTGCGGGATGGGGTGGGGTAGGCCCAACACTCGCCGCCGCCATAGATGCAGGTGGCCAAGCGGCGTCACCCGGCGCGGCGGGCTGGTCGTTGCCAAGGTCACGGCATGCCAGCCGCTCATAACATGGCAGGGTATTCGGTCCCGGATCGGACTGTCAGGGTTTTGGTTCGCGTCACGATCTATAGTCACGCGCGACACGTCGTGGCTGGAGTCCGGGTAGTCTTACCATTTACGTAACTGCAGTCTCACAAAGAACGTCCCAGTCTCACGAATTCCGTTTCCCGGCACTATTGCATCGCGCACTTGCTTGCGACGTTGCCAATTGAACAGCTCTCGTTTCCACTGGTCCTTAGCCATTCCGACAAGCCGGATTTCCTGCTGTCCATGCTTGGTGGTGATGTCAGGACCGAGCACACGGAAGCCGTACCGGGGAACGTCGTCCCGGGCCGATTTTCTTCGGGAAAAAGGCCTGGGGCCGGATGTCTACTTCACCCCTCGTGCCATGCCTTGGGAATCCAGGAAAACGGCCGCTGAACTCCGTCGCGAGATCGAGGCCGATGCGCCTGGTTCTGGCTGGGACGGTGATTTGCCAGTGCGCGAATGGGCCGCCGCGATAGCGCACTACTTGACATCCTCTCCGTCCTCAGCCTTCGGCTGCCGCCTTACGGCGGAAAGGACGAGGATTCCTACGGCGCTACGTGATGCTCTACGTAG